>CASFRF010000096.1 GCA_949297015.1 uncultured bacterium | reverse complement strand
TTGTTGAGCCCTTCGAGCGAAATGCCGCAGTTGAGCGAGCCGTCGCCGACCACCGCCACCACCTGGCGCGGCGTCCCGGCCAGTTCCGCCGCCCGGGCCAGCCCCAGCGCGGCGGAGATCGCCACCCCGGCGTGGCCGCCCCCGACCGGGTCGAACTCCGGGGATTCGGCGGGCAGCGGGAAGCCCGAACAGCCGCCGAAGGAGCGGAGCGTCCGGAAGAAGTCGCGCCGTCCGGTCAGCAGCTTGTGCACATAGGCCTGATGACCCACATCCCAGACCAGCTGGTCGCGCGGGGTGTCGAAGACATAGTGCAGCGCCAGCGTGAGCTCCACTACGCCCAGACTCGGGGCCAGGTGCCCGCCGGTGCGCGAAACCACCTCCAGCAGGGTCTCCCGGATCTCGGCGGCCAGCAACTCCAGGGCGCTGACCGGCAGTCGCCGCAGCGCTTCGGGCGACTCGATGGTCGCCAGCAGTGATTGATGTTCTTCCATGATTCAGCGTTTCCACTATACTCTGAAAACTTTTTTTTGCAATCGGGAACCGGTGGAAATTTGCTTTTTTCGATTTCGGCTGTAAACTATTCATCCGATTACGGCAATTGAGAAACGGAAGGAGCGAGGTGTTGAATTCCGGGATTGGCAAATGGGTGCGCCTGGCGCCGGCGGGGCTGTTGCTGCTGGCCGGATGTATTTTCCGCGATACGCCGGAGACCGCCTATTTTGATCTGCCGCTGCCGGAGGCCGCGGCGATTCGTCCGGATCGGATTCCGGTCGTGGTAAGTGAGTTCCGCAATGAGTCCGGCAGCGGGGTGCGGTTTCAGCTCCGGCGCGGGAGCCGGATCGAGGCCGATCCGGCCAACAAATGGGTGCTGCCGCCGGGGGCGCTTCTGACCCGCAGTCTGACGCAGTCGCTGGCAGCCCGGCCCGATGAGCGCCGCGTGAGCGGGACGCTGCTCCGCTTTGAGGCCGATTTGGAGCGCGGCCGGTTTCTGCTGGCCGGGACCTACCGGATCGACGAGGCGGCGCCGTTGCCGTTCGCCTATGAGGAACCGTTCGGTACGGCGCCGACGCCCGCGGAGATCGTCGAAGCGGCGGGCCGGGCGGTTCAGCGGTTGGTTGCGGAGTTGAACCTCGCGCTGGAGCGGTAAACGATGGGCGCCGGGGTCCGCTCGCTGGTCGAGCTGTGCGACGAGCTCGGGTCGGGGGTGTTGCGTCTGGGGCGCGGGGTGCTCAATGCGGCCGGTTTCGCCTGGGAGCTCGGGTGCGTGGTGGCCGTTGCCGTCCGCCACCCCCGGCGGGTGCGCTGGAGCAGCGTCTTCTACTATCTGGACAGCTGCGGCGGCGAGGCGGTGCCGATCGTCGCTTTGCTGGGCGCTCTGATCGGAGTGATTCTGGCCTTTCAGGCGATCGTGCAACTGGGGCGCTACGGGGTGGAGGCCTATGTGGTCGATCTGGTCGGCACGGTGATGGTGACCGAACTGGCGCCGCTGGTGACCGCAGTGGTGCTGGCCGGGCGCTCCGGCTCGGCGTTCGCCGCCGAGCTGGGAACGATGAAGGCGGATGAGGAGCTCGACGCGATCGTCACGCTGGGGCTGGATCCGGGGCGGTTTCTGCTCTTTCCCAAGGTGGCGGCGCTGCTGCTGGCGATGCCGCTTTTGACCATTATTTCGGATTGCTGCGGGGTTCTCGGCGGCATGGTGGTGGTCTGCTCCAGCCTTGACGAGACGGTGTTGGAGTACTACTTCCGGACGGTGGAGGTGATCCGGCCGCTGGACTTGTTTCAGGGGATCTGCAAGAGCGTGTTTTTCGGGTACATCGTCGCCGCCACCGGTTGTTTCAAGGGGCTGGAGGCGGAGCGCGACGCCCAGGGGGTGGGGCGGGCGACCACCAGCGCGGTGGTCACGGCGATTTTTCTGATTGTGGTCACCGATGCGCTGTTGACCATGGGCTTCAGCAAATTGTATTACTGGTTGTAAAGGAGAAGAGGAGGAGTTCGGGATGAACCGGGCGAATCGAGTCCGGCTCGGAGCGTTTGTGCTGCTGGGCGTATTGTTGATCATCGGCGGCTTTCTGGCGGTGGGAATCGCCAAGATTTTTGAACCGCGGATCCGGGCGATCACGGTGCTGAATACTTCGATCGAGGGCCTTTCGGTGGGCTCTCCGGTGAAGTATCTGGGGGTCTCGGTGGGCCGGGTGACCCGGCTGGCCATGCGCCGCAACGACGGCTATGTGGCGGTCTATTTCGACATCTATCCGGCGGTGATGGATCAGGTCAGCAGCGATTTCTTCAGCTACTTCGATTCGTCGGGCAGCGATGTGCTCAAAGAGCACGATCTGCATTGCTTCATCAATGCCGCCAGCGTGATGGGCGGAGCCTATCTGGAGTTGTCCACCACCCCCAGTGACGCGCCGAATCTGCCCTATCTGGAGGTCAAGGTGCCGCCGAATCTGGTCTACATCCGGTCGGTGCCCTCGCACATCGGCAACGCGATTCAGAACATCAGCCGGGTGATCGAAGGGCTGAGCAAGGTCGACTGGGTGCAGCTTTCGGACAAGGTCAATCTGGCGCTGAACAACGTCAATTCGGTGTTCGGCAGCGGGGACTTGACCGACACCCTGCGCAACTTCAATCAGATCAGCCGCCAGCTGGAGCTCTCGGCCCGCAACCTGAGCTCGGTGCTCTCCGAGGAGAACATGCGCAAGCTGGACAATACCATCAACAGCATCGACGAGAGCATGAAGGGGCTGCGCGAGGCGGCCCGCGACGAGAATCTGCGCCGGACGCTGGACAACTTCAACGGCTTCCTGCTCGATACCCGGACCTTCTTCGACACCACCGGCGCTCAGCTGGCCGACGCCGGTCAGACCGCCCGGCAACTCCGGCTCCGGCTCGAAGAGAGTCTGACCCGGGTCGACAATTTCCTGGTCGAACTGAACCGGGTGTTGAACGCGCTCGACGATCACCCCGAACAGTTGATCCGGGGCGGGCGTGAGCAATCCCGGTTGCGTCAGACGGAACCGTAGCGCATGGCAAGACAAGGAGGACGCATGAGAGATCCCGCGGCATTTACCGCTCCGGCACTGCCGGAGAATATCGCCTGGCAATCCGGATCCTGCCGGATTTCGCTGATCACTCCCCGGCTGGTTCGCTTTGAATATGCCGCCGACGGCCGGTTCGAGGACCGCCGGACCCTGGCGGTGGAGCACCGCGCCCTCCGGCCGGTGCCGTTCTCCCGGAACCGCGAAGGCGACCGGATCCGCATCGATACCGGCGCGTTGCGGATCGAACTGCTCGCCGACGAACAACCCCTCTCCCGGAGCAATCTGCGCTGCCGCTTCGAGCTGAACGGCCGGTCGGTCACCTTTTTCCCGGGCGAAGCCGATCCGGACAATCTCCGCGGCACCGCCCGCACGCTTGACGGCTACAACGGCTCCTGTTTCGCCTGGCAGGGCGCGACCGGGCCCGAACTTTCGCTGTGCGCGGGGTTCCTCTCCCGCTCCGGCTGGAGCTGCATCCGGGATGAGGCCGGTCCGGTGCTCGACGCCGGGCACCGCCGCAGCTGGATCCGTTCGCGCGAGCCGGGGGAGCGTCAGGACTTCTATCTGCTGGCCTACGGCCACGACTATGTCGGCTGTCTGGCCGACGCCGCGCAGGTGTTCGGGCGGCAGCCGCTGCCGCCGCGCTATACGCTGGGCTACTGGTGGAGCCGGTTCTGGGCCTACAGCGATGCCGAATTGCGGCAGCTGGTCCGCGACTTCCGGGAGCGTCACATTCCGCTGGATGTGCTGGTCATCGACATGGACTGGCACCTGGAGGGGTGGACCGGTTACACCTGGAACCGGGAGCTCTTTCCCGATCCCGGGGGGCTGTTGAAATTTCTGCATCAGCAGGGCTGTCGGGTCACCTTGAATCTCCATCCCGCCGACGGGGTGGGACGGCACGAGGCGCAGTTCCGGGCGCTGGCCCGAGCCTTGAAGGCGCCGGCGGGGACCGACCGGATCCCCTTTGAAATCGACCGCGAGGAGTTCATGGAGCAGTATTTCCGGCTGCTGCACCGCCCCGAGGAGGAGCGGGGGGTCGATTTCTGGTGGCTGGACTGGCAGCAGAAGACGAACAGCACCATGCCCGGACTGGATGCGTTGCCCTGGCTCAATCAGCTGCACTGGGAGGATCTGGAGCAGGCGCATCCGGAGCGGCGGCCGCTGATTCTGAGCCGGTTCGGAGGCTACGGCGCGGGACGTTACAACCTCGGATTTTCCGGCGACACCTATAACACCTGGGCTTCGCTGAAGTATCAGTTCTACTTTACGGCCACCGCGGCTAACGTGCTTTTCGGCTACTGGAGTCACGACATCGGCGGTCACCTGCCCGGGGATACGGAGCCGGAGCTCTACACCCGGTGGGTGCAGTTCGGGGTTTATTCGCCGATTCTGCGGACTCATACCGGGCGGAATCCGAAGGCCGAGCGCCGCTTCTGGAAGTTTCCGGAGCCCTACGCCACGGTGCTGATCGACTATGTGCGTCGACGGCACGAGCTGGTTCCCTACATCTACAGCGAGAATCGCAAGGCCTACGACACCGGGGTCAGTCTCTGCCGTCCGATGTACTACGCCTGTCCCGAGTCCGACGCGGCCTACGACGTCCGCGGGCAGTACCTGTTCGGCGAGTCGATTCTGGCCGCGCCGATTGCCGCGCCGCTGGAGCCGGAGACCGGCCGGGTGCGGCACACGGTCTGGCTGCCGGACGGGGTCTGGTTTGCGCTGGCCGAGAACCGGGAGGTGGCCGGGGGGCGGCGCTACACGGCCGACTACGGACTGGCGGACGTTCCGCTGTTCGTGCGTCCCGGGACGGTGATTCCGGGGCGGTTCGGCGAGGGGTCGCTGGAGGAGCCGTGCTACCGGCGGCTGCTGCTGAAGATCTACGGCGGGACCGGGGGCGAGTATGTGCTTTATGAGGACGACGGGTACTCTCCGGACTACCGGCGGGGGGGCTTCGCCGAAGTGCTGATGCGTCACGGCAAGACCGGAGCGGTCCGGACGATCCAGGTCCGGCACCTGCGCGGCACCTATCCGGGCTGGGAGCCGGTGCGGCAGCTCAAGGTGGAGCTTTACGGGGTTGCCGCGCCCTCCCGGGTGCGCAGAAACGGTCGGGTTTTCCGGAACTGGAGCTGGGGCGACGGCGTGCTGACGCTGAATCCGACGCGCGTCGATCTCGACGCGGGCGTGGAGTTCGAGCTCGAGGACTGAGGGGACGCCGGAGACCGGCCGGGGGGCGTGGTACCCGGGACGGGGATCGAACCCGTACTTCCTTGCGGAAAACAGATTTTAAGTCTGTTGCGTCTGCCGATTCCGCCACCCGGGCGCCGTGCTTCATAGTATAGCGCACGATCCGGGAATTGCAATCCGCGGCTTCGGAGGAAGGCGTTTTTTTTCGCGGTTTTTCGGGGTTCGGACTTGTTTTTTCCGGAAAGTCCGCCATGTTCTTCCATGTGGATCGCAACCTGGGGGTGAAGATGAGGAAAATCGGATACTGGATGCTGGCGCTGCTGCTGGGCGGCGGGGTGATGGCCGGGGAGTTCCGGCTGGGTCGGATGTTCTCCGATCACATGGTGCTGCAACGCGATCGCCCGATCGTGATCTTCGGCTTCGCCGATCCGGGGACCGCGGTCCAGGTCCGGCTCGGAACGGACCGGGCCGAGGCGACAACCGACGCTCAGGGCCGCTGGGAGGTCCGGCTCCCGGCCCGCGCCGCGGGCGGCCCTCTGGAGCTCGAGGCGACCGCCGGGAAGGAGGTCCGGAAACTGAGCGACATCCTGATCGGCGACGTCTGGTTCTGCACCGGCCAGTCCAACATGGAGTGGTTCGTTTCGCGCTCCGGCAACGCCCGGGAGGAGCTCGCCGCGGCCGATCATCCGCAGCTCCGGCTGCTCTGGGTCGACCGGATCGGCGCGATGGTGCCGCAGAACGATGTCCCCTGGACCGAAGGCTGGAAGGTCTGCACGCCCCGTTCGGTCCGCAGTTTTTCGGCGACGGCGTACTACTTCGGCCGGGAGTTGCAGCGCGAGCTGGGAATCCCGATCGGTTTGATCGACAGCTCGTGGGGCGGACCACCGATCCGCCACTTCCTGCCGAATGAAGTCGAACCCAACGCCGGAGTGATCCGGCAGTCGGAGGAGGCGCTCAAGGCGGCGCAGCAGAGCCACCCGGCCCGGCACCGGGCGATCGCGCGCTGTCTGGAGCTGGAGGAGAACCCGGCCGAACTCGACCGGCTGGCCATGGCGGAGCTGCCGCCGGAACAGCTCGGCAGCGTGGAGCTGCCCGGAGATTATTCCAAAAAGGAGCTTGCGGGCGTCACCGGCTGGCTCCGTTTCCGGCGGGAGATCGAGCTGCCACCGGCGTGGGCCGGGCGCGAACTGGAGCTGGAGCTGGGTAATCTGCGGCGGCCGGACCGGACCTATTTCAACGGCGAACTGGTCGGCGCCCGGGAGCGGCTGGAGCTGCCGCTCTCCGGAAGCTGGGACTACCGTCGCCGCTACCGGGTGCCGGGGAAACTGGTCCGGGCCGGAAAAAACACCATCTCCATGCTGGTCGGCGACCTCGACGGTTTGAACTGGATCGGCGGCATCTGGGGCGAGCTCAAGCTCTATCCGGTGGATCAGCCCGCGGCGGCGGTGTCGCTGGCCGGTGTCTGGGAGTCCGGAAAGGTGCTGGCTCTGCCCACGCCCGAACGGACCTACGGCGGCGGATACAACGGGATGATTTACCCCTTCTTCCGGTATCCGGTGCGGGGCATTCTCTTCTATCAGGGCGAGTCGGACGCCCGGCCCGGCGAGGCGGACAAGTACCTTGAACGGCACTGCCGGATGATTCTCGACTATCGGAAACACTGGGGCGAGGAGCTCCCCTTCTACTTCGTGCAGCTGGCCGCCCACGGCCGGACCGAGGTTCCCCCCCAGTGGCCGGTGGTGCGCGAGGCGCAGCGCCTGACGCCCGACCGGATCCCCAACTCCGGCATGGCCAGCGCTCTGGACATCGGCGACCGGGTGGACATCCATCCGCAGAACAAGCAGGAGGTGGGCCGCCGGTTGGCGCTGCAGGCGCTCAAGCGGACCTACGGCCGCAGCGAACTGGTGGCCGACGGACCGCTGCCCGACCGGGCGGAGTTCCGGGGAAATTCGGTGCTGGTCCGGTTCCGGCCGACCGGTTCACCGCTGGTGGTGCGGGGTGAAAAACTCACCGGGTTCGAGGTGGCGGATCCGAACGGCAAGTGGATCCCGGCCACTGCCCGGCTGGAGGGAACCGATGCGGTGCTGGTGGAGGCTCCGGCCGGGGTGGCCGGGATCACCGGCGTCCGCTATTTGTGGGAGAATTGCCCGGTGGTCACGCTGGGCAACCGGGCGGGACTCCCGGCCAGCTCCTTTCTGCTCACCCGGACCGGGCAGCCCTAGGCGCCGCCGTCCCCCGGAGCAGGCGACCTTCCAGCCGCGCTCCGGGGACTTTTTGCGCTCCGGAACTTGACAAACACCCCCCTGAGGCGTTATGGTAAATAGATCGGAAGCCTGAATCTGCAGGGGGCCGGAGTCTCCCTGGCGAAAGGATACTATGAACCGTTTGTTGATCGTGGAGTCTCCCACCAAGGCCCGGACCATCGGCCGGATGCTGGGGAGCGATTATCAGGTCGTCGCCTCCATGGGGCATGTGCGTGACCTGCCGGAGCGGACGCTGGGCGTCGACATCGCCGGCGGCTTTGTACCGGAGTACGTCAGTTCCAGCCGCAGCGCCAAGGTGGTGCGCGACCTGCGCGCGGCCGCGAAAAAGGCCGACGAAATCTATCTGGCGCCCGACCCGGACCGGGAGGGCGAGGCCATCGCCTGGCACTTGGCCGAGGTGCTCAAGGACGTCTACAAGAAGGATTTTCACCGGGTGACCTTTCACGAGATCACCCGCAGCGCCATCGCCCGGGCGCTTCAGCATCAGGGACGGATCGACAGGAAGCTGGTCGACGCCCAGCAGGCCCGCCGGGTGCTCGACCGGATCGTCGGCTATCAGATCAGTCCGCTGCTGTGGTCGCAGCTGGAGAAGGGGATCAGCGCCGGGCGGGTGCAGTCGGTGGCGCTGCGGCTGGTGGTCGAGCGGGAGCGGGCGATCCGCGATTTCCAGCCCGAGGAGTACTGGACGTTCACGCTGGTCTGCGCCACCGCCGACGGCGGCGAGTTCCGCTCCCGGCTGTTCAAAGTCGACGGCGGGGAGTTCCGGGTTCCCGATCAGGCCGGGGCCGATGCGTTGCTGGCGGCGGTCCGCGGGGGCTCCGCCCCGGCGGTCCGCGCCGTCACCCGGCAGGAGCGGCGGCGTTACG
>CASFRF010000095.1 GCA_949297015.1 uncultured bacterium | reverse complement strand
GGATGCTTCATCAGGAGTGATGAAAAAATGTCCCGACTGCGGAAAAGAAGTGTCGGCAAGAGCGACGAGCTGCCCGAATTGCGGCGCCCCGTTGAATGCAACGATACAGAAATGTCCTGATTGCGGGAAAGATGTTTCCATTCATGCCTCCAGCTGCCCGAATTGCGGAAGACCGCTGGAAGCGGCAGTCAGAACAGACATTAAGCCGGTAAATATGGGATTCTCATTGCTTGCACTTCCGATTATCATTGTAGTTTGCTCCTGGTTGAGCGTGCTCGCTTTTGAAGCATGGTCAGCGACGAGCTTGTTTGTTTTCATATTCGCGGTTTTCATCGGAATTGAAGCATACCGCAACCGGAAGATCAAGGATATCGGAAACCCGTTGCTGTGGACAATTGGAGCTCTCTTTCTTTATCCGATCGTATACCCTTACTACATGTTCAAACGGAAGGAGATCATGCTCAATTCCGTGCAGAAGTGGCTCTCTATTCCGTTTGCGTTGCTGACCCTCTGCTTCTGGATTATGAGCTACAATCAGCTGGGGAGAACGCTTCAGCTTGACCCGGGCGCTTTGTCCTCCTTTGACGACAACTCCTATTCCCTGACGCCCGCTGCGGAGACCGGATCTTCGTCGGGATCTCTGGAGGAGGCTGTCTGTCGCCAGGCCAAAAACGATATGACCGAGTGGCTGGCCACCATGGACGGATCAGCGGCTCCGACCTGCACCACGGTGACGATCGTCAAGAAAACCACCCGGACCCAGTGGATCGGCAAGGCCAAAACCAGCGACGGAAAATCCGGGGAAATCAGCATCGACATTGTGGGCGGCAGCGAGGACGAGCCCATTCTGATGGTTATGCCGATCGACGTGACGGATTTTTACAATCCGTTCGAGTAAGCGGCTGGGCGCTTCGGGAACGCGGGGGGCGTTTCGGCCCCCGTGCTCCCGGCCCGCCGAACTATTTTTTGAGCCGGCGGAGCTGGTCGTACGCCACCAGCCCGACCACCCGCAGCTGCAGAAATCGATCGCCCTGCCGGTGGCAGGGACAATAGGCCAGCGTCAGATCCGGATCTCCTCCGCCGCCCGGCGCCAGACCGGGCACATAGCAGTACGCCTCGCCCGACGCCGGACAGTGAAGAAGATCCTCCGGATCGTCGTACTCCGCCGTGAGTTTTTCCAGCGTCCCCGGAAATTGCCCCTGGTGCCGGGCCGCGTACTGCATACAGCTGTGCCCGAGTTTCAGCAGCCGACTGCGGCAGGCGCGCTCCAGTTCCGCCGCCGATCTCCGGGGTTGGACTCCGGAAAAATCACAGGTCACCTCCGAACTTTCCGGCGCCACGACCACCCGGATCCCGGTGAGCTTGCGGAGCTCCAGCGGCGTGTCCCCGGGCCCCCGGAGCAGCATTTCCCCCTCGGCCCGCAGCTCGTCGGTACCCTTCACCGGGTTCAAGTTGAGCTCCAGACAGTAGACTTTCCAGTCCCGGGGCAGGCCCTGTTTGAGGTAATCGATCAGGGCGGTCCGGATCTTCCAATCGATGAGGACGCCCCGCTGTTGGGCCTCCAGCTGTCGGACTCTTGCCGCCGTCGGAGCCTCCTCCGAGGCCAGCGGCAGCAGCAATGAAACGAGCAGCAGCAACAGACCGAGTTTCTTCATGGTGAATCCTCCCCTTGAATATTTCCGGAACTGTCCGGACGGGGCAGGGTGCTGACCCGTCCCGTGGTCAAACGGAAATAGTCGGGCAGCGTGCCATACCCGACTTCACGGCAGAGCGCGCAGCTCGTCTCCGGCGCCAGCGGATATTCGCCGGTGGCATCGGCGTAACGTTCGATCAGGTCCGCGTGACTCCGGAGGAAGCACTCCCGGCGCGGCTCCCCCAGCGCGGTGGTCATCCGCTCCCAGATCGCCGCCAGCGGCTCGGCGGCGAGATTGCCGAAGCTCAACGGCGTGAAGTCACAGGGACAGACCTGCCCCGCGCTGTCGATGTAGAGATGCATCGTGCCGCCGCCGCAGCCGAACAGCTCCGGACTCTCGATCTGATTGAAGGCGCAGACCTTCGGGCGGCGCGATCGCCGGTTGATCTCCACATGAAAATCACGGAGCTCCCGGATCGCCTCCGGTGTCAGCAGCGCGCTCTCCGCTGCCGAACGCAGCTTGCCGCACGGCATCGGTTCGACGATGCGCAGTTCGTCGACTCCGAGTTCGGCGGACAGCGCGTGGATCTTCCGGTACTCCCCGGTCGCCACCACCTCCGGCGTGGCCACGCAGCAGCTCATGGTGTAGAAGCCGTGCCGCCGGGAAACGCGCAGCGCCCGGATCGCCAGCTCATAGGCGTCTTCGCGCCCCCGGAAGGCGTTGAAGCGCGCCGGATCGGTATGATCCAGACTCACCGCCAGCCCCCAGAGCCCCGCCTGTCGCAGCTCCTCGGCCCGGGTGTCGTCCAGGTGGATGCCGGTGGTGAACAGCAGCGTCTCCGCTCCCCGGTCATGGGCGAAGGCGATCAGCTCCGGCAGCTCCCGTCGGCACATCGGCTCGCCGCCGGTGAACCCGATCAGGGCCGCGCCCAGCCCGACCAGCTGGTCGATTGCGGACTTCCAGAGCTCGGTGGGCAGTGTCCCGGTGGGGCGGAGTTTGGCGCTGCAGTGCCGGCAATGGTAGGGACACTCCGCCGCCACCGCCAGAAACGCGGAAACCGGGCTGAGCCGACGTCCGGAAAGCATCGCTTCGAACATCCGGTCATAAGCGGCCGAGGGAAAGGGCGGCAGAAACGAGTTCAGCACCCAGCGCCCGTGGTGGCGGGTCGGGTTTTCGCTGCGAAGATAACGCCTCAGCAGCTGGAATGTGCGGAGGCCGCCGCCGTGCGCGAGATCCCGGTCCAGCTCCGGCGGCAGCCGTCGGACTCCGCGTTTCCGGAGCTCGCGCATCAGGTGCAGCGGCGCCCGCCGGATGGCCGGGTCCAGAAGCATGCGAAGAATTTTCCACGATTTGCTCAGCATTTCCGTACCCCCCGGAACATGGCATAGTGGTGGGTGAAG
>CASFRF010000094.1 GCA_949297015.1 uncultured bacterium | reverse complement strand
GTGAAGAGTCGGATCATTCTCAGGTTCATCGTTTGTCTCCGTTGCTTGGATTTTAGCGGTCGCTTTCCCGGAATCCCTCGAAATGAAACAGTTGCCTCTGGTCGTTGTCAGGGTGAAACTTACAAAAACCCCTCGGTGGTGCCCGAACCGCCGCGGCCCATGACCAGCTTCCCGTCGAAGTTGAGCGTCTCCCCGGTGGTCATGAAGATGGCGTTGGGCGGCAGCGCGAGGTGCCCGCCGACATAGCCGCCGTTGAAAATCCAGACGTTGGGATCCTGATTGTCGTAGGTGGAGAGCCGGAGCCAACGCACCGAGCCGTCCAGACAGCCGATGTTGCCGCCCGCCGGCCAGGCACCCGGCAGATGGTTGGTCTCCTGCGGCCCGCCGTTGTTTCCCGCGTCGCGAATGTTGCAGCGATCGGCCCACAAAGCCGCGGACATCGAGGGTAGCTGGGGTTTGTTATCCCAAGAGTAGACATTGGCGGCTCCCTTGCGGTAGCAGCGCTCCAGCCGTTCGGAGTTGACCGGGCGATCCAGCGCCGACCCGCCGAACTGGGAGTTAAGCATAGCGGAACCAGAACTCGCCGCTGTCTTCACTGCGCATCGCCGAAGGACAGCGGAAAATCTTATTCATGCGCGCCCCCGGTGCGCCGCCGCCGCCCCCCCGGCTGTGGGTGTAGCGTGAGTTGTTCCCGTCCTCGTCCAGCTCACCGCCGAGATAGTGTTTGTTGAACGCCTGCATCGAGCCTGCCGAATCGTTTTTGTCGGCAAAATTTCCGAAGATCCCCGCGTTCCAGCGGCCCTGAAGCGGGAAGAAGCGATAGTCGATTTCGTAGCTCAGCACGGCGGAATTGAGCTGTTTGAGATTGCTCTGGCAGCTGGCGCGCCGCCCCTGTTCGCGCGCCTTGTTCAAGGCGGGCATCAGCATCGAAGCGAGGATGGCGATGATGGCAATCACCACCAGCAGTTCAATCAGGGTGAATTCTCGACACGTCATGCGTTTCATAGGGCCTCCTGTTGGGTGGTTGAATAAGGGGAAACTTCTGAACGTTCGGACAATTCAAATTCAAACCGGGCCGGGAGCGTGGTCAGCAACGGGACCCGTTTCCCCCGATTCTGAGCGAGAATGCTACGGGTGCAGAGCTCCAGTGTCCGGTCGGTCTCGTACCCGAGCCGGATCACCGGCAGCGAAACCGGAACCAGATGCGGAAAGTTCGCCAACACCACAACGCGCGGTTCCGGCCCCGAAAGCCAATTCAGAGCGCGGAGCTCGGAGGCGATGACCTCCAGCTGGTTGTCGTCGCCGACAATCAGCGCGTCGGGCCGCAGGCGGACCGGCAGCCGGGAGTAGAGCCGGAGCAGATTTCGGAAGGCCCGCTCCGAGTCAAATTCCGGCGACTGAACCAGTTCCGGACGGTAGGTCAGGCCGAAGCGGGCGAACCAGCGCGGGAAGAGGTCGGTCGGTCGCATGGCGGTCAGTGGATCGGCGATCACCGCCGGTCGCCGACAACCCCGCGCGGACAGATACTCCAGCGCGCGGGTGTAGAACTGCAGATCATCGGTGCAGACCGCCGGAATGCCGTAGCGCGAGGCGTTGGAAATGGCCACCCGGGCGATCTCCGGATCATCGTAGATCGGAGTTCCGACGAAATTTCCCGGAATCGCCAGAAACAGAATCCCGGCCAGCCGCTGCAGCCGGACATCCTCCACCAGCCGCTGGATCCGCCCCTGATTCCGGAAGTCGCTCGCCGCATCCAGAACTTCAAACGTCACGCCCAGCTGCTGCTCGACCACCTCCAGCTCATCCAGAATCGAACGGAAAAAGCGGTTGGTCTCGACCTCCCGCCGCAGCGACATCGGCGCAAACAGACAGATCCGCGAAAGGTGCGGCGGATTGGCCGTGACGAAGGTCCCGGCCCACTTCCGGGCCTCGACGTAACCTTCGGCCGCCAGCTCATTCAGCGCGCGCTGAATGGTATGGCTGCTGGTGTCGAACTCCCGCTCCAGTCGGGAACGGGTCGGCAACCGGCTGCCCGGCGGGTAGGTCCCGTCGTGAATCTGCCGCCGCAGCCGGCTCACGATCCCCTCTGTGGTTTGCGCCATGAACGTCTCCGTTGCTGCTACTGCACCATAAGGTACAGCAGTTCTGTTGTAATTATATCCAAAGAACCGGTAGAAAGCAAGGCTTTTTTCGGAAAAAGCGAAAATTTTTTGTTCCCGGCCCGGTTCCGGGGTGGGGGAACTGGGAAAAATCCCCTTTTTTTTATCTTTTACCGTGGCGAGAGAGGGCGGGAGGGATTATCGTAGTGGGTGCGGTCCGGCTCCGGAGCGGTTTCCGGCAGCGGATCGACGACGGAACGGTTGTGGAAAGGAGTATCAGCATGGCGAAATCGGCAGCGCCGCGTTATCCGGCGGTTCCCCTGATTGTGCACCACCCCTATTTTTCGGTCTGGAGCTGCGCCGACCGGCTCTACGACCGGTGGCCCGCGCACTGGAGCGGCAGCGGCTATGAGCTCTCCGGCATGATCCGGATCGATGGCCGGACCCGGGTGTTCATGGGCGAGCCCGGTGATTTGGAGGTGCTGCCGCAGACCGGGGTCGAGGTGCTGCCGACCCGGACCGTCTATCGCTTCGCCGGGGCGGGGGTGGGGCTGACGCTGACCTTTCTCTCTCCGGTTTTGCCGCACGATCCGGCGTTGTTGTCGCGTCCGATCACCTATCTGAGTTTTGCGCTGGAGTCACTCGACGGCGCTCCGCACCGGGTCGAGCTCTACTGCGACTTCGACGCCGGGCTGGCGACCGCCTCCGACGCCGATCCGGTCGACTGGGGGCGTTACCGGCTGCCTGGCCTTGAGGCGCTCGGCTTGAGCTGCGCCGAACAGCGCCCGCTGGCCCGCTCCGGCGACGCCCGGAGAATCGATTGGGGGACCTTCTATCTGGGGGTACCCGCAGCGGCGAAGGCGGTCACCGCCGTCGGCCGCGCCGCGGAGCTGCGCGCCGCTTTCCGCTCCTCCGGTCGGATCGAACCTTACGATCTGCTGGAACGGCCGCTGATTCAGCTCGGGAACCGGGTGGTGGCGGCGGCGGTGCTGACGGGTGACCCGGAGCCCGGATGCGCGGTCGAACGGGTGCTGCTGGCGGGTTATGACGAGCGCTGCGGCATTGAGTATTGCGGGCGGCGGCTGCCGGCCTGGTGGCGGCGTGACGGGCTCGATTTCGGCGCGCTGCTGGTCCGCGCCGCGGCGGAGTATCCACAGTTGGCCGCCGCCGCCGGGCAGTTCGACGCGCAACTTCTGGCCGACGCCCGCCGGGTCGGCGGCGAACCCTACGCCCGGCTTTGCGCGCTGAGCTACCGGCAGGCCCTCGGGGCCCATCTGCTGGTGGTCGGGCCGGAGGGCGAACCGTGGCTGTTCAGCAAGGAGAACTCCTCCAACGGCTGCATCGCCACGGTCGATGTGGCCTATCCGGCCAGTCCGCTGTTCCTGCTGCTGAACCCGGCGCTGCTCAAAGCGCTGCTGCTGCCGGTGTTCGACTACGCCGCGGGCGGGCGCTGGCCGTTTCCCTTCGCCCCGCACGATCTGGGGCAGTACCCGCTGGCCAACGGGCAGGTCTACGGCGGCGGCGAGCGCAGCGACGAGAACCAGATGCCGGTCGAGGAGTGCGGCAATCTGCTGCTGCTGACCGCCGCGCTGGCCGAGTTCGGCGGCGACCTGGAGCCGGCGCGCCGCTACCGGCGCGAACTGCACTCCTGGGCGGAGTACCTGCTGGCCCGGGGTTACGATCCGGAAAATCAGCTCTGCACCGACGATTTCGCCGGACATCTGGCGCACAACGCCAACCTTTCGCTCAAAGCGATTCTGGCGCTGGGCGCCGCCGCCCGGCTGGCGGAGCGCCTCGAGGAGCCGGAGACCGCGCACCGGTTCCGGCAGGCGGCCGAGGAGGGAGCGTCGCGTTGGCTGGCCGCCGCGGTGGAGCCGACC
>CASFRF010000093.1 GCA_949297015.1 uncultured bacterium | reverse complement strand
GCCGGGGCCTCGTTGTCGGCCCAGCGGGCGATGACCTCAACCTCCGGAGCGAGCGCCTCCAGCTCCACCCCGTCGGCGGAACGGTTGTTCTGCCAGTCGAGGGCGTTGCCGTCCCCGTTCCGGGTCTGCCCGCGCCACCGGCGGAAGAGGGATGGCTCTTCGGCGAAGCGGATGGCACCGCGCCGACCGGAGCGGACGGTGCGGAAACCGGTGAGCGCCGACAGCGGCTGCGCATTCTGCTGCTCCACCGAATGGCGGCCGCTCGGGGGCAGGGCGACAAAGGTCCCCCCGCGTTCGACGTAGCGGCGCAGCGCGGCCACCGTAGCCTCGTCCATCACGTCGCTGGCCGCGTCCACCAGAAGCGGATAGCGGTCGGCAATGCCGTTGGCGAGCTCCTTTTCCGTCAGCATGGAACAGGTGAAGTGAGAGCTCTGGAGCTCGCCGCGCCCGAGGTTCCAGCGCCACGGCGCGGGCGTTCCCAGCAAATGGGAGGCGGTGGTGTTGAGCAGGGCGATCGACGAGGGTTCGTTGAGGTATTTCCCCAGCAGCCGGAGCAGCGGCGCCCGGCGCGAGAGATGTCCGGTCTGCTCCTCGAATTTCATGTACTGCTCCAGATCCATGAAGATCGAGGTCGCCGAACAGCCGTGGTAGAACAGAATGCCGAACATCCGGTCGAAGCGGTCGACGGTATCGACCGGACCGCTCGGCTCACCGACGAAGTAGAAACCGTACTGCTCCCCCCGGTCCGGCAGCGCCGGATAGAAGAAGCCGTCGGTCGAAGTGCTCTGCATGGCAATGCCCTGTTCCCCGAAAAACGGGGCCAGTTCGGCCATAATCGGCGTGTCGGCGCCGGAGAGGCACAATGGACGGTTCGGATCGAGCGCCCGGGCGGCGGCGAACATCCGGCGATTGCGCTCGACCACCATGTCGGACTGGAAGCGCTTCGCGTCGTAGTAGCGGGCGTTGAGCCGGGCGTCGGCGTAGGGGTAGTTCTCCGCCGGACGTTCGGAGAGCGAAACCGGACCGTGAAGTCGACCGTCACTGCGGCCGTCGGGCGTCTGCAGCACGATCAGATCGGACCCGTCCCCCTTGAGTGTGCCCGGCGGAATTTCAATGCCCAGCAGCTTGGTTCCGGCGCTGTAGGGCGGTTCCGACTGCAGTTTGACCCCGTTGACCCAGGCGATCAGCCGGTGGTGATCGTAAATGTTGACCGCCGCTTTGAGGTAAAGTTTTTTTCCGGTCCGGCCCTGCAGCCACTCCGGAGCCTGCAGCCGCAGCCGGTAATAGCCCGAGCCGCTGTCCAGAAAATTGGCCCGCTGCGAGGGCGGAAAGTGCAGCGGAACCCACGGTTTCCCATCCTCGACCGGCGGTTGCCCCAACGCTCCCGGCGGGGTTTTGCGCCACTCCCAGACGCGATCGCTCAGCAGCAGCCGGCCGGTGTCGTAGTCTCCGCCGATCAGATCCATGAGCTGAATCGGCTCGACGTCATCCCAGCTGCGGAAGGTCCCGGCGTCCCCGGTCCAGCGCCGGGAGAGCTCCGGCAGCGTGTAGTGTTTCCGGAAGTAGTCGATCTGGGCGCGCAGACCCTCCTCCGAAGCGTCCCACAAGGTCCCGCCCATCGCCACGCCCAGCTGGTCCCCGATTGGTTTGCCGCAGTAGAGCTGCCAGCCCCCGAGCGCGGGGTGGTTCACATAGCGCTCCATCACCTGCCGCTGGAAGGCCAGCTGGGGCGAGTTCTCCGGTGCAAAGCCCGGGCCGTCGTTGTCGTAGCTGGCGCCGTCCACCCCGTGATTCCAGTTGGTGACCAGCGTCGAGTGCTGTACCCGGGCGGTCTTTTCCGGATAACGGTTGTACAGCCACAGCGGGAAGGCGCCGCCGAAGGTCGGGCAGAGCGTCAGAATGCCGTCGGCCTGCCGCGCCGCCTCCAGTTCGTAATCGAAGGGCGCGAACGACACCACACCCGGCGCCGGACAGTCGGAGAGGGCCAGCCCGTGGGTGACGAAGCCGGCGATCCCGTGCTGTTTGGCGAACGGCCAGTGCTTTTCGATGCCGTACCCCAGTAGCGACTGCTGGGGGCGTTTGTAGAATTTGAGCGCCCGCAGGTCGAAGTAGTCGAGATACCCCGGATACGGCTGCGGTTCCGGAAATTGCAGCGCATCGAGCCGGGCCTCCCCCGCCAGCGCCTCGGGATTTTCCGCTTCCACCACCACCACGACGCGGTCGCGGAGTCCCAGCGCCGCCGCCCGCCCGTCGGCGAAGCGCAGCACGGGATATTTCCGCCCGTTGCGTTCAAGCTCCTGCCGGGTGGCGGGACGGGCGCCGAAGCCGGTCAGATCCCGGTACAATTTGGCGTAGAGGAGCGCGGCCTGCGCCGGAGATTCACAGCGGAATTCGGTGGTGGAATCGCCGAATTCCGCCTCCACCCGGCCGTAGCCGCGCAGGTTGATGCTTTCGGCCGCAACCGCGAACAGCAGGGCCCCGATCAGCGCGGTAAACAGGATCTTCATCATGCCGTCTCCTACTTCGCGTAATACCAGAAGGCGCCGTTCGGCCAGTTGTCAGCCCGGCAGTCGTCCCAGTTGCCGTTGCGCGGCAGGTCGCCGCGGGACAGAATGGGCCACAGCGCATTGACGTGACCGTCCCCGTAGAGCACGTTGCAGCGCAGTCGGTGCGGATAGCGGGCGAAGCGGGCTCCGACCTGCTGGCGGGGAATGCTCTCCGCGCCGTTGTTTTCGCGCGGCATATCGCAGATGTAGAGACAGGCCTCGAAGACCAGATACAGCTGCGAGGCATAACTCCAGCGCTCCGCCTTGGAGGGGAAGGGCCGGCCCATGCCGTAAGCCGAGTTGTCCAGCGTCGGGTGGCCGTTGGCGCCGTAGCTGGACTGATCTTCTCCGACGCCCAGATACCCCAGATTGGCCTGAAGCGCGTTCGAGGGGCAGCTGTAGATGCCGAACTTTTTCTCGGGATTCCAGTCCGGGAGCCAGCGGATGTTCTCATCCTGCTTGAGATACTGCGCCAGCGTGTAGCTCCAGGGCATCTGAGTCTGACTGCCGGTGCGGGCGTGGGCATAACTCTGGCGGACCGGCATCAGATAGCCGTTGTAGTCGGAGGTGTAGCTGAGCAGACCGATGCCCTGCTGTTTGAGGTTGTTGACGCAGCGGGCGCCCTTGGCGGTTTCGCGCGCCTGATTCAGCGCGGGCAGCAACATGCTGGCCAGAATGGCGATGATCGCGATGACCACCAGCAGTTCGATCAGGGTGAACGATTTCTTCATGACGGTACCTCGATTAATGAGTTTGACGACCAGAAACTATATTTCACACTCTTCCAGAGAGAGGTTCAGCGCCCGGGGCGGTACGGGATGGCCCGAAACGAGTCCTTGCGCATGGCGCACCAGCGCCAGCGCGACCTCCGCCGGATCCGTCACCACCGCCAGAAACGGGAAGGGTACCAGCAACCGCATCCCTTCATTCAGATGGATGGCCAGTCGGCACTGTTCCGGAATGCGGACCCCGGCCTGGAGCAGAGCCGGTATGACGCCCCGGGCAAAGGTGTCCGGGTAGAGGAACAGCCCGTCCGGCGGCGGCGACCGGGTCAGCCGCTCCCGGGCGGCCTCGTAGCCGATCCGCTCGATGGAATCCCCCGGCCGTCGCTCCGGCAGCGGGCAGGACCAGGCCGGATCGATGCTCAGGTCCTGTTCTTCAAGCGCCTGTTGAAAGACCACAAAATCTTCGGGATCCAGCACCGAGAACAGCGCCGCCCGCCGGCAGTTCCGCTCCCGGAAGTACTGCGCCACCTTCCGGAACAGCGTCGGACGGTAATCTTGCACCGCCTGGGCGGTCGCTCCGTAGTAGCCCGGAACCACCACCAGCGGGACCGCCAGCTCCGCGATGATGCCCGGATCCACCCGTTCGATCAGCGGGGCGATGACCGCCTGAATCTCGCCCCGGCGGGCGTCCTGCAACAGCGCAGCCGGAAGTTTCCGGCTGATTTGCAGCTTCTGTTCCGCCAGATACAGCTGGAAAGAGATTTTTTCGCGGCTCAGCAACTGCTGCAAATGGCCGTAAAGCATCCGGTAAAAGTCCATGTCCGGCAGTTTCCAGAAGTTGTCATTGAAGTACAACCCGACGCGGCTCAACCGGGGCTGACGGCTCCGGACAAAGGTACCGAGTTTCTGCCGGCGTTCAATCAGTCCTTCGCGCTCCAGCGCCGCCAGCGCCGTCTGCACGGTGCAGATCCCGGCCCCGAATTGCCGGGCCAGCCGGGCATTGCTGGGAATGTGCGAGGCGGGCGCCAGTTCACCGCTTTCGATGGCCTGCCGCAAATGTTGATAGATCTTTTGATATAACGGTGTGTGCGTCATCGGTAATCTTAAATAATCTATTGTAAATAGTCTATTCCTTTATTATACCGGAAGAGACTCGAAAAGTCAAGGGGCGGGATCGCTTTTTTATCAAAAATCCGACTTCTAACCGGAATCTGACCAGGAGCCAATCCGTCCACAATCCGGATGGGATATCTTGATGGTAACGGAAGAAAGGAGGTCGCGATGAACCAGCGTGATGAGAGTTCGTTTGAGCCGTATGAGGAGTTCAGCGAGTACATCGCCTACTTTGATACGCCCTGTCCCGGCGTCTGGCCGGCGGCGGGCCAGAGCTGGACTGCCACCGGGGCCGATTCCGGCAGTCGCCGGGAACCGGTGGAGGATGGGCGAACCGGCTGGGGCAGTCGGGGCCCGGCCGCATTCTTCGGCAGCGTGCAGATCTCGTGAATACGTGCGAAATCTCCGCGCTCCGGAAAATTTCCGCTGGAAATCAGCGGCTCAAGCCAGGATGAATCAACTCCAATTAGATGTCGTAGTCTACTGTTTCGTTCCGTGGTTCTGAGTTGCACGCAGAGCCTTTCTATACTCAAACTGAAGGGCATAGTGGCGCATCTTCTCCGGCTGTCTGCTCAGACGGAACGCCCAATATTTCAGATGCCAGAGCAGCAGTCGCCACTTAGGCGTGTGGAGCAGGTAGGGAGCCCGGAGTCGTTCCATGACGGCCTCTTGGGCAGGGAGCTGAACTGCATCCCGGCCGGAGCGGAAGCTGTAAGGGGGAGGGGTGGCTTTCTTTTCAAGAACCACCATTCCGGAATAAAAATGGAGACCGTAAAGCGTGGAGCTCCACATGGTTTCGGGATTGGTATCAAAGCGATGATGGAAATGAATTTCGTCAATCAGATTTTTGGAGTATTCAATAAAGGTCCCTTCGACCCGACGCCCTCCATAGAAATCCGGATAGTAGGAGGTGCAGGTGTCTTCCACCAGATAAAGCTCCGAACAATACGGCCAAAGCTGTTCAAGAGTTCGGCGCTGGTGCTCGAATTGATGGCTTCCATCGTCCAGAATGATATCAAAAAAATGATATTTCTCCTGTAGATAATTTAAAAAAGCGGGATCATTCTGATCTCCGATTTCCACATAAATCTTTTTGTCCGCTTGTTGAAACGCTTTGCATCCCGGTTGAATATCGACTCCGACAATAGTGGCCCCCTCGCCAAAATAATCTTTCCACATTTCCAGTGAACCACCACGGTCAACTCCAATTTCCAGGAAACAGATCGGTTGCCCCCGGAATTTTGAAAAATAGCGTTCATAAATATCAAAATAATTTGACCATTTATGAATATCGCTGGTTTTTCTGCTTCTGAAAAACTGTTCAAGCTGATTCACGTTTTTCTCCTGAATTTTTATATTGCCTGATGCGGCTCCGAATACTTCTTGATCAGCGATCAAAAAACAACACAATATTCAAATCAATGGTACTGGAAATGTACAAAAAGAAGTATAATTGTTTTGGGTGGTTTTGCAAGGCGTTGGGGTGATAATAAGTCAAAAAATGTAAAAATGATTTGTTCGAGCTCTTAAATCGTAACGAAACCTCCGGGACACCATCCTGCTGATTCAGTGCGAACTGATGACAGTTGATTTTCGATGGTATTGGGAGGGGCGACTCCAAATACCATGCAAAACCTCGTTCAGGTGGCTGTTCGCCAGGCAATCTCCGCTGCCGGGAACCCGTATTCGTGAGATGAGGGGAGGCGGGGGATTTCGCGGATACGGACTTCGTCTCGCGTTATTTCAGGGGCATCCTGCGGAACTTCAAAATAACGCCGGAGTTTCCGGGTACCGTAAAGCTCGAGCGCACCGGGGATTCCCCCCGGAGCATCGAGTCAAATTTCCAGCCCGGAGTTGCCGCGATCTCATCCACCAGCGCCACCGGCGTGTTGTTGACCGCGATGACCAGCAGGGTGTCGGCATCGATCTCGTGCTCCGTCAGCGTGAGCTGCGGATTCGTCCGGAAAACGCGCCGCCGCACCCCGGCCTTTTGCGCCGCCAGCGCATAGAGTTGGTAAAGCTCGCCGCCGCCCGGCAGAAACGCGCGCGGGGTCGTTGCGGCCGCCTGCTCGATCGGCGCGGCCAGAAAGAGTACCTGTCCCTTTCCGTATCTCCGGCAACTGAAAATCGGCGCTCCGGCGCGGTTGACGGCGAGGATTTCGGCGTCGCGATTCACCAGGTCGATCTGAAACTCCGAACGGCAGCTCAGCTCGAAATGGTGTTCCACGGAACGGATGGACGTCTCCGCCACCGCGCGGCTGACGGTTGCGATGTCGACTCCGAACACCGGGTTGAACGGCTCGAGCGCGCCGCCGTCGGAGGTGACGAACAGCGTCGCTCCTTCCCGCACCGCTGCAAGCAATTCCCGGTAGCGCCGCGCCGGCAGCACCCGGGTGCCGCGGATCGAAGGCAGCAGGTAGAAGTTCGCCGGTTTGAGTTCCTGATCCGCGTATTGGAATTCGAGGTCGAACAGCGCCTGCTTGGCGAGCAGAAAACCGGCGTAGGCGATGCCCCACTGATCCTGATCTTGCGTGAGAATCATCACCGCGTCGCGCCGGAACGGCGGCAGCCGCCGCAGCCCGATCCGGTCCAGCATCGCCCCGAACGCCTTCAGCGTGTGCAAAGTCGGCTTCGCTTCGCGGTCGGGGCGCAGGAGTCCGAGCTCCCGCTCGATGGCAACCCAGTCGTAAGGCGGGTGGGGCAGCTGCGTCTGATCGTGCGCGCACCACCACAGCAGTCCCCGGCAGTGGTGGGCGAACGTGTTCCAGAGCATGTTGTTCAAGTAGGCGGCCGCCACCTTCTCGCTCGACAGCGATGGTCCGAGGCTGCCCGCCTCCTCGACGAACGCCGGAACTCCGCCGACGTCGCGGTAGAGACAGGTCTCGGCGGCGGCGTGAAAGGCGTTGCGCAGGGTGTTGATCGGATCCAGTGCGCAATGCGGCGTGAACAGCGGATAGGGATGGGTGCAGAGCACGTCGGTCACCTCCGCCTGATCGGAAATTTTCCACGATCCGCCGTCGCAGACGAGCGAATGCATCCCGGAGACGACCGGCCGGGTCGGATCTTCCTGATGGATTGCGGTTGCGATCGCGTTGCTCCAGCACCACGCCTCGTCGGCGGAAACCGGGGCGGCCATGCAGTTGCATTCATTGCCGAGATCCCACGCCGCAATCGCGGGACAGTCCTTGAGTGCCCGCACCAGATAACGCACCATCCGGAGCTCCCATTTGACCGCGGTCGCGTCGGTGATCACGTTCACCCGCTCGAACGCGGGCGGAACGTACATGCGGCTGGACATCCAGCCGGTCACCAGCCCGACGATGAGCCGGAGCCGATTCTCCGCCGCCAGGCGGCAGAGCGTGCGGAAGCGTTCGACCATCTCCTCATCGACGCCGGCGCGTCCGGCCGGAGTCGGCGGCAGCGGCTGCTCCCCGAAGCGCATTTCGACAAAGCTCTGGGTGTAGCCGGTAAGCGCCTGCAGCGGCTGGAAATCGGGCCAGAGCGGGAAGACCCGGAGAACTTCGATTCCTGACTGCGCCAACAGCCGGAAATCCTCCGCCACGACCTCTGGCCGCCAATCGTGCCACATTGCGGTCCCCGCGTGGCTGGCCCAGTAGTTGCAGCCGAGGAAAAAGCCGGCCTCCGGAGCGAACAGCTGAGGTGAAGTCACCATAACGCATACGCTCCTGTCTTGGGGGGGAGCGGTGAAAAGGGCGTCCGTCCCTGCTTCCGGAAGATCATGATCCTGCACTCCTGTTGCTTTGCTGCGTGGTTAAGCGATCCAGCTCTTTATACTGTATACTCCGGTCGTGAAGTTTGCAAGGAACCGGCGCGGTCCTGCCTCGAATTCGCAATCCGGCACCACGGGATGGACGGGCTAAGACCCGTTGCGCAGATAGCTGACAAAGTCCTTTTCCTCCAGCTCATAATCGATCGAACCCTGAACCTGCCCCGACGGATCTTGCCGCGGGGCAGGATTCGTTCTCACCTTGCGGAATCCAAGGGATTCGTAAACGTGCTGCGCCCGCGTATTCGCCAGCTTGGTGTCGAGGACAATTTTCCCATAGCCGATTCTGAACAGTCGACGGATCAGCAAACTCAGAATTTTTCTGCCGACCCCGCGATTCTGACAGTCGGGCTCGCAGATCTTGATGCCGATCTCCGCGACTCCGGCTTCGACCTCACGATAATTGCACTCCCCGATCAAACGGTCGCCTTCCTGAATGACCATCAGACCGTTGCCGAGTCCGGCGATGACCTTTTCCTCGGTCGTCCCCAGACCATGGGGAAATCCGGCGTGGGCCATGATGGAGCCGTCATTCCACCAAGTGACCAGCTGTCCGGCGTCGGCGGTTTCGGCCGGCCGGATGGTCAAGTTTTCATAGTGAATGCTTTTCATGATCGGCGCCTCCACCGGTCCGGTCGCGCGTGGCGGAAAGGATCGGAACCGAAATTTCAACCCGGTATAGACAATAACACCGCCGGTTGCCGATTGCAAGTCCTCAACCCGGGCTCTGCGCCGGATCCCGCCTTGCCGCGCGCCCGAACCGGCGGGGCGGAACGGTTCCCGGGAGCGCGCCCGCAAAGAATTCCGCGCCGATCATTGAAAAATCCGCCCGTCCGGTGTACATTATCGACAAATCATCAGGGAAAAAACGTTAGACCGGAGGGATCCTCAGATCATGTATTTCACCAACACCAGAAGCCCGCAGCACGTCACCTCCGCCCAAGCCATCGCCCGGGGGCTCGCCGGGGACGGCGGGCTTTTCATTCCGAGTGAGTTTCCGCAGCTCTCCGAGGAGCTCATCGACCGGCTGCTCGATATGGATTACAAAGCGCGCGCCCGCGAAGTGCTCGCGCTCTATTTGACCGACTTCTCCGCCGGGGAAATCGCCCGCAGCGTCGAGGCCGCCTACACCGGCAGTTTCGATCAGGAGAACCCCGCGCCGCTGGTCGAGCTCTACCCCGGCTTGAACGTTCTCGAGCTGTGGCACGGGCCGACCTGTGCGTTCAAAGATCTGGCCTTGCAGCTGCTGCCGCAACTCCTGACGATCTCCGCCGGGAAAACGGCTCCCAGCCGCACGATGGTCATTCTCACGGCGACCTCCGGCGACACCGGTAAGGCGGCGCTCGAAGGGTTTGCCGACGTGCCGGGCACGAGGATCATCGTCTTCTACCCGCAGAACGGCGTCAGCGCCATGCAGAAACTGCAGATGGTCACCCAACGGGGCAGTAATGTCGCCGTCTGCGCGATCGAGGGCAACTTCGATGACGCCCAGAGCGGAGTCAAGCAAATTTTCACCGACGGTGAAATGAAGCGCGAGCTTCAGGCGCGGAATCTGGAATTTTCCTCGGCGAATTCGATCAATTTCGGTCGGCTCGTGCCGCAGATCGTCTATTACGTTTCCGCGTACTGCGATCTCGTCCGGCAGGGGAGACTGCGCCGGGGCGAGCGCTTCAACGTCACCGTGCCCACCGGCAACTTCGGCAACATTCTCGCCGCGGTCTATGCGCGGAACATGGGCATTCCGATCGGACGGCTGATCTGCGCCTCCAACCGGAACAACATCCTCACGGATTTCATCCGCACCGGCGTCTACGACCGCAACCGGCCGTTCTACACGACGACCAGTCCGTCGATGGACATCCTCATCTCCTCGAACCTCGAACGACTGCTGGCGCTCCTTTACGGCAACGACCACGCCGCCGTCGCCGGGTTGATGTCACAGCTGGCGCAGACGGGAGCTTACGCCATCTCCGCGGAGGTTCTCGCCAAGCTTCAGGCCGAGTTCTTCGGCGGCTTCTGCGACGATGTCGGCACCGCCGAAACCATCGGAAAGACCTTCCGGGAGTACCGCTATCTCTGCGACCCGCACACCGCCGTCGCCTTCAACGTCTATGAGCAATACCGCCGCGAGACCGGGGACGACACTCCCTGCGTGCTCGTCTCGACCGCCTCTCCGTTCAAATTTGCGGCGGCGGTGCTGCCGGCGGTCCGCTCCGGCGAGCTGCCGGCGGACGAATTTGAGATGGTGACCGCCCTGGCGGAGGCGACCGGACTTCCGGTCCCCAAACCGCTGGCCGGGCTGAAGAATCTGCCCGTGCTGCACCGCGGCTGCATCACGAAGGCGCACATGAAGGATTTCAT
>CASFRF010000092.1 GCA_949297015.1 uncultured bacterium | reverse complement strand
CGCCCGCTCAGCACCGAGCACCGGGCGGCCAGCGTCATGCCGATCGCCACCCCCTCGCCGTGACTGATCGCGAAGTTGCTCAGCAGCTCCACCGCGTGGCCGAAGGTGTGGCCGTAGTTGAGGATCGCCCGGCGGCCGTTCTCCCGTTCGTCGGCGGCCACCACGGCGGCTTTGAGTTCGCAGCAGCGGCGGATCAGCGGCGCATAGAGCTCCGGATCGGGCGTCAGCAACTTCGCCCCGGCCTCCTCCAGCCGCGCGAAGAGCGCCGCATCGAGGATCACCCCGTACTTCACCACCTCGGCCAGACCGTTGCGCAGCTCGCGCAGCGGCAGCGTGCTCAACCCCTCCGGATCGATCGCCACCAGCTCCGGCTGCCAGAAGGCTCCGGCCAGATTTTTTCCGGAGGCCAGATCCACCGCGGTCTTGCCCCCGACGCTGGAGTCGACCATCGCCAGCAGCGTGGTCGGGATCTGCACCACCCCGATTCCCCGCATGAACACCGCCGCCGCGAATCCGGTCAGATCCCCGACCACTCCGCCCCCCAGCGCGACGAAGCGGGAGGAGCGGTCGCAGCCCGCCGCCACCGCCGCGTTGAGGATCCGCTCCAGCGTCTGAAAATTTTTCTCCGACTCGCCCGGCGGCAGCACCTCGACCGTTCCCGGCAGCTCCGCCAGCAACACCTTCCGGGCCGCCGCCACATTGCGATCGGTCACCACCAGCACCCGACCGGAGGACGTGAGCGTCCCCGTCACCGCCTGGCGAAACTCCGGCTCGGCCCAGCCCCCGATCAGGATCTCACTGGTCCGGCCCACGGTTTCCAAACGGATTTTTTCCATGCTCTTCACTCCTTAAAAACTCAGTTCACGGCGCAGCACCTGAAGAACACCGCGCCCGAGATTTCCGATCACCGAGGAGTATTTCCGCAGCGTCGCCGTTCCGGTTCTGCCCACCGGCAACTCCGCCCCCCCGGGAAACTCGATATCCAGTTCATAATAGGCCGCCAGCGGCTGAAACACGCCCCGCTCATCGACCACCCCCTGCAACGGTCCGCCGTAAACGCTCAGCAGCGGCGAAGCCTCCGGCGTCGCCGCCATCGGCGTCAAGCGCACGACCCGCCCCGGAGTCGTCCCCAGTTCGCGGTTCAGCGTCACCCGGACCGCGTCCCCCACCCGGATGTATTTCACCTCGTCCTCCGCCACATAGGCCACCGCCCGGACCGGCTCCACCCGCTGCACCTCCCCCAGCAACTCCCCCCGCTGCAACCGGCGGCCCACCACCAGATGCCGATCCAGCAGCACCCAGCGCCCGGAGAGCGGCGAAAGGTAGTCCAGCTGCTGCAGTCGGCGGGACCGCTCGGCGGCCTCCGTCTCACTCTGACGCAGCTGCTCCGTGCGCAGCGGCACCTGTCCCAGCAGCGCCGGGTCGCGCTGCGCCTGATCCAGCGCCTCGCGACGCAAGGCCACAGCCACCTGATCCTGCTGATATTCCCAGTCCAGCTGCGGGTCGCGCAGCCGGAACAACGACTCCCCGGCCCGGACCGGACTGCCGTCCGGTGGCGGCAACGCGGCCAGATAGCCCGACTGCGGCGCGTAAACCAGGTGCGACTGCGCCGGTTTGATCTCGCACGGCGCCCCGAGTTTCCAAGGCAGCGGCAGCACCAGCAGCAGAATCAGCACGGCGGCTCCGGCCAGCGACCAGAACGCCCGGTTCCGCTTCATCGATTTGCGGTTTTTCACCAGAAAC
Organism: uncultured bacterium; assembly: GCA_949297015.1. Lineage (GTDB taxonomy): Bacteria > Verrucomicrobiota > Lentisphaeria > Victivallales > Victivallaceae > CASFRF01. The sequence continues at coordinate 13,679 of CASFRF010000092.1, read as the reverse complement.
CTCCCTTCGTCCCATATCGGTTTGGCGATCATCAAATACACCTCCAGCACCAGCAGCACAATGCCCAGCGCCTTGGCAAAACTGAAGTAGACCAGCAGCACAATCGACAAATACAGGAAAATCCGGTACAGAAACGCCGCCACCGCGTAGCAGCTGAGCGCGATCCGGGTCCAGCCCCGGGCCGGATCCTGCGGCAGGTCCATCCCGAACAACTGCCGCCGCCAGGCGTTGCGGACCAGGTCGATGCTGCGCCGCTGCAGATTGTCGATGCCCAAAAGATCCATCAGCATGTAGTACCCGTCGTAGCGGATGAACGGATTGCCGTTGACCAGCACCGTGTTGATGATGCTCACCGAAAAGATGTAGTAGGCCACGCTGTTGACCGTGCCCGGCGCGGTGTTGGCCCAGATCAGCGCCGCCAGCCCCCCGATCAGCAGTTCGCTCCAGATTCCGGCGCCATCCATCAGAAACCGCTTGCGTCGGTCCGGAATCCGCCAGGAGTCGGTCAAATCGGTGTAGAGCCGGGGCACGAAAAAGACCATTGCGATCCCCATTCGGCGCACCCGGCAGCCGAAGTTCCGCGCCACATAGGCGTGCGCGAACTCGTGAATCACCTTGATGAAGATCACCGCCAGCGAATAGCGCAGCAAGCCCTGGAGCGACAGCGAATTCCAGAACGTGGTGGCGAATTTGTAAAAGTTGACCAGCAAACACAGATAGCCGACCGCCGCCAGAATCTTGATCAGCAGCAGCGTCCAGCGGTTGAAGATCAGCCGCATCGGCTCCAGCGTGGCCACCAGAAACCGATCCGGCGAGATCAGCGGGATCCGGAAGAACAAATAGGTGGACAGCACGATCTGCCAGAACAGCTCCCGCTTGCGCCGGCGCATTTCCAGCACCCGCTGCTCGGAAACGCCGTAACTGATCCGGGTCAGGCCGCTCTGACGCAGAAACAGCAGCACCCGCACCACCTCTTCACGCGAGGCGTTGACGCCGGTGCTGCGCAGCTGTTCCAGAAATTGCTCCAGCGGCTGATCCACCGCCAGCTGCCGGATGATCCGGTAGTCGGACTCGGGAATCCGGAAATAGCTCCCGGCCACCGGATCGAAGATCACATAGCCGGGGCGTCCGAACTCGTCGGGGGTGCCGGGGAACAACTCCAGATCGCCGCGCAGTGCGCCGGTGCGGATTTCCCCCGGCGGCGGCTTGATCCCGCCGGGGGGGGAGCCGGAGATTTCCTCGCGCTCGATCATAGCTGCCGGAACCAGAGCACCAAGTGGCGGAAGAGGTAATACCCCAGCGAAACCCGCGGCCCGGCCACCCGGGCAATGCCGCGCATGCCGTAGAACAGTTCAGTCGAAGCCGGATCGCTCAGTTCGGCCCGCAGCACATAGCAGTAGGTCCGCTTGGCGGTCAGCACCGGCTTGGGGGAGACGCTGATCAAGCGCCCGGGCAGCGGCGACTCCGGACGGGTGTGCAGATAGAGCGCCAGCGTGCAATCCTCCCGCAGCACCGAGGCGTTGCGCTCATCGAGCTCGATCTCGGCCACCAGTTTGCCGTCGCCCAGCAGTTCAAACAGCCGTTCGCCGGGCCGGACCGCCCTGCCCTCGAGCTTCTCCTCCTCGCCGAGATCGATCACGCCGTCGGCGGCGGCCCGGATCACGCTCTGCTCCAGATACCATTGATTGCGCGCGATCTCGATCGCCGCCTTCTCCTTCTGGAGTTCCAGCAGCCGGACCTGGCCCCGCTTGGCCGGGTCGCTGAAGGACTGGCGGGCGATCAACTCCAGCTGAGCCGAAACGTGGGCGAACTCATTCCGCGCGGCATTCAGATTGAAGGTGCGCTCCTCGGTGTCGAAGACCACCACCTCCTCCCCCTGCTTGACCCGGTCGCCGCTGCGGAACCGGCACTCGGCGATCACGCCCTCAAACGGGGCATAGCTGATCAGTTCGGTCTCCGGCACCACCGAGAATTCGGCCGAAACCGTCTGCGGTACCCGGACCAGCACCGAAGCCAGCACGAACAGCACCAGCAAGTAGAGCAGCACCCGCGACGGCCGGAACCACTTGCGCCGGTCGATCACCCGCCGGACCAGCGGCAGGCGGCGGCGGTTCAGCACATGGGCCAGCGACTCCTGATAGCTTTCGCGCAGCAGCGCCAGCATGGCCGGGGCGATCGACGCGCTCTCGCCGTCGTCGAACTCGACCAGATAAAAAAACGGCGTCGGCTCCTCCGGCGGCAGGCCGGTCGGCCGCAGCGGCACCAGAAAGATCGCCTTGGCGCTGGCGGCCAGATACTCCCGGGCCTCCATTCCGTTGCGGTCGATCCCGAGCTCGGTCATCTTCTCCGGAATCAGCGCGGTGATCGCCTCGACCCGGCGGCAGCTCTGGAACAGACGCTGAACTTCGATCACATACTCGCTGGTGGAATTGACCTGCGGCGCGCCGGAGACCGCGATCACCCGGGCCGTTCCGCTGCGCAGATCGGCCAGCGCGGCGCGGTTGTAGGGGAGAGCCAGCACGCTGTTGTTGACCACATGCGCCGCCCAATCGGCCAGCTCGGTCCGGGTAAAGCTCTCGTGCCCCAGCCGGATGACGGCCGAGAGCGCGTTGAGTTTTCCTCTCAGGAACAGAATGTCCCGGTTCGGCGCCTCACTCATCTTCCGGGACCTCCGCCAGCAGCGACCCGGACATCCCGGCGACCAGCTCGCGCCCGGAGTTGTCCAGTTCGATCTTGACCGCGAAGGTCCGGCTGGAGGAGTCGATCGCGCCGGCGATCTCCACCACCCGCCCGACGTAGGTCCTGCCGGTCTCGTCGATCCGCAGCTGGAACTTCTGGCCGGGATGGATCCGGTGACGCTCGGCGGAGTCGAAATAGACGACCGCGTGCAGCACATGATCGTCGATCACCTGCAACACATTCTGGCCGACCCGCACATATTCGTGCTCCTGGGCCAGTTTCTGGATCAACCGCCCGGCGAACGGCGCCCGGAGCCGACAGTTGGCCAGCTCCAGCTCGGAAAGTTTCAGCGCGCTCTCGGCCGCCGCCGTCCGGCTCCGGGCCACCTCCGCCTCCAGCTGGGCCTGTTCGACCTCCTGCCGGCTCTGGAAGCCGCTCTTCTCGAACAGCTCCCGGACCCGGCTCAGATTTTTTTCAGCGTAGGTCTGAGACGCCCGGGCCTCGGCCAGCGCGGCGCGGGCCCGTTCCACCTGCAGCCGGAACGGCGCCTCGTCCTGGGTCAGCAGTTCCGCGCCCGCCGTGAACTCCTCGCCCTCGGCGGGGGCGATCTTGAGGATCCGGCTCTCGACCAGCGCGGAGAGCACCGCCGAACGGACCGGAAACAGCACCGTCCGCAACGGCTCCGCCGCGACTCCGGACAGCGCGACGCAACAGCAAAGATGGAAAAGCAGCTTCTTCATAATGGTAAGGAATATAGCATCGCCCCCGTTTTTTTTCCAGCAGCGAAGCAAAAAATTGACCAAACCGGGCGGATCTTCCGACTTCACCGGTGGCAAAAAGCCGGTTCCGGCAGTATATTACCAGCAAACCTTGCGAATTCGGAACCCGAATCAGGAGAAAGTCAAATGCAGGAATGGGTCAAACGGAATCAGGATTACACGCTCATTGACGGCGCCAGTCAGTTCGTCATCGATTTTGCCGGCATGAACTTCACCGCGGCGGAGCTCAAGAAGCTCGAGCCGCTGGTGGCCGCCGCCCACCTCGAAATGGGCAAGCTCGAGGCGGGGGCGATCAAAAACGCCGACGAAAACCGCAAAGTCACCCACTTCACCGACCGTATCGGCTATGCCGCCAGCGAGCTCTTCGCCGAAGTTCAGGCGCTGGTCGAGGATCTCCACTCCGGCGCCTTGACCGGCGACTGCAACAAGCCCTTCGAGGCGGCGGTGATCAACGGCATCGGCGGCTCCGCGCTGGGGCCGCAGCTGATGCAGTTCGCGCTCAACGGTCCCTACTGGAACGAGTTGTCGGAGAATCGGCGGCGCGGCTATCTCAAGCTCTATTTTCTGGACAACACCGATCCGGCGGGCTTTGCCGACGTGGTCGCGGCGATCGATCCGGCGCGGACGCTGCAGGTGGTGATCTCCAAATCCGGCGGCACTCAGGAGACCAAGAACAACCTGATCGCCATGGAGAACTTCTACGCCGAGCACAAGCTGGACTTCGCCCGGCACGCCGTGGCCATCACCATGCGCGACAGCGAGCTGGACCGTCACGCCCGCGCCAACTCCTGGCTCAAGGTGCTGGAGATGGCCGAGTCGATCGGCGGCCGGACCAGCGAAACCAGCATCGTCGGCCATCTGCCCGCGGCGCTGGCCGGAATCGACTTCGCCGACTTCCTGGCCGGAGCCTGCCACATGGACGAGTGGACCCGGAAACCCGAGCTCACCGCCAACCCGGCTTACATGCTCGCGGCGATGTGGTATTTGGCCGGCAACGGCCGCGGCGACCGCAACATGGTGATCGTCCCCTACTCCGACCGGCTGCTGCTGCTTTCGCGCTATCTGCAGCAGCTGGTGATGGAGAGTCTGGGTAAGGAGCTCGACCGCGACGGCAAGGTGGTCCATCAGGGACTCAACGTCTTCGGCAACAAGGGCGGCACCGACGCCCACGCCTTCATTCAGCAGCTCAACGACGGCCGCGACGACTTCTTCATCACCTTCATCGAGGTGCTGAAGAACGCCATGAAGCTGCCGATCCGCGATTCGCTGGAAATGGGCGACTATCTGCACGGGTTCGAGGAGGGCCTGAGCGCGGCGTTGCGGAAGCGCCACCGGCAGGTGATCTCGATTCAGATTCCGACGGTCGACGCCTACCGGCTCGGCATGCTCATCGCGCTGTACGAACGCGCCGTGGCGGTCTACGCCGAATTCATCAACATCAACGCCTTCCACCAGCCCGGGGTGCAGGCCTACAAGCTGGCGGCCAAGGACATTCTGGCGCTGCGCGAAACGCTGTTCAACCGCCTCGGCGAACTGGCCGGCTTCCAGGGCACCGCGCTGGAGATCGCCGACCGGCTCGGACTCGGGGAGCGCGCGGTGGAGATCGGCGGTTTGCTCGACAAGGCCGCGGCGAACGGCCCGGCCATCCGCCGCGAATACAGTGAATCCCGGAACGCCTGGCTCTACCGGATCAACGGATGAACCTCCTGCTGCTGGAGTCGTCCGATCTGCGCGGCGAATCGCTGGCGGAATTGCGCGGACGGCGGCGGGATCATCTGGAACAGGTGCTGCGCGCCGAGCCCGGCAGATACTGCCGGGCCGGGCTGCTCGGCGGTCTGGTCGGCCGGGCCGAAGTGCTGGAGCTCACCCCGGAGCACGCGCGGTTGCGCCTGGAGCTGACTCAGCCGCCGCCGCCCCCGCCGGAGTTGCGGCTGCTGGCGGCGCTGCCCCGCCCCAAGACCTGCCGCAAGGTGCTGGCGGCGGCGGTGCAGCTGGGGATCAAGGAGCTCTGGTTCTTCCACTGCTTCAAGGTCGAAAAAAGTTACTGGCAGAGTCCGCTGCTGGAACCGGAGCGGCTGGCCGACGAAATCCGGCTCAATCTGGAACAGGCGGCGGATACGCAGCCGTTGCAGGTGAACTTCCGGCGGCGGTTCAAACCGTGGGTGGAGGATGAACTGCCCGGCCTCGTCGCCGGGAGCCGGGTGGTGGTGGCGCATCCGGCGGGGGCCCTCCCCTGCCCGGTGAACGTGCCGGGCCCGGTGACGCTGATTCTGGGGCCGGAGGGAGGCTTCACCCCCTACGAGGTGGAGCTTCTGGCCCGAAACACGGGAGCCGAAATCGTCCGGCTGGGGAGCCGGATTCTGCGGACCGAAACCGCGCTGCCGGCGCTGGCGGCGCGGCTCAAGGAACTTCCTTAACCCCAAGGAGACGGGACCTATGGAACGGGATTTACGACAACTCCCCCGGGAGCGGGTGCTGATCGCCCCGTCGATTCTGGCGGCGGACTTCAGCCGACTGGGCGCAGAGATCGCCCGGGTCGAAGCGGCCGGAGCGGAGCTGCTGCATCTGGACATCATGGACGGGCATCTGGTGCCGAACCTCTCCTTCGGGCCGCCGGTGGTGAGCGCCATCCGGCCGCAGTCGCAGCTGCTGTTCGACACCCATTTGATGCTGACGCATCCCTTGCGCTACGCGGAGGCCTTCGCCCGGGCCGGAGCGGACCACCTGACCTTCCATCTGGAGTCGGAGGATGATCCGGAAACGGTGATCGCCGAGATCCGCCGCCTCAAGCTCACGGTGGGGATCTCCCTGCGCCCGGGCACGCCGGTCGAACGTTTGCTGCCCTATCTGGAGCAAATCGATCTGGTGCTGATCATGACCGTGGAACCGGGCTTCGGCGGTCAGCGGTTCCTGCCCGAAACCGTCGCCAAAATCGACTGGCTGCACCGCCGGCGGACGGAGCGCCGGCTCCGGCTGCGGCTGGAGGTGGATGGCGGGATCACCGCCGAAACCGCGCCGGTGGCGGTGGCGGCCGGAGCCGACGTGCTGGTGGCCGGCAGCAGCATCTTCCGGAATCCGGCCGGGGTGGAGGCGGCGCTGACGGCGTTGCGCGGATGATTTTGTGCCGCGCGGGTTGAAAAACCACCGAAAACGTGGTATATTGTCCGGATCCACCGAGACGAAAAATGAGTTTGGAAGGAATGGAACGTATGACAGAGTTGAAATATTTGACGCCGCTGATGAAGCGCGGCAGCGACTTTCTGCAGTGCCGCTATCCGATCATCTGCGGTGCGATGACCTGGGTTTCCGAGCCCAATCTGGTGGCCGCGGTCTGCAACAACGGCTGCTTCGGCTGTCTGGCCGGCGGCAACGCGCCGACCGAGGTGCTCCGCAGCCAGATCGAGGAGACCCGGAAATTGACCTCGCACTCCTTTGCAGTCAACCTGATCACCATTGCCCCGGCCTATCACAGCCATCTGGAGATGCTCAAGGAGGTCAAGGTCCCCTACATCGTCTTCGCCGGGAGTTTCCCCAAGGAGAAGGAGGTGATCGCGGCCAAGGAGACCGGGGCCAGGGTGCTCTGCTTCGCCTCGACCGCCTCGATCGCCGAGCGGATGATCCGTTTCGGCGCCGACGCCATTATTCTGGAGGGCAGCGAGGCCGGCGGCCATATCGGACACGTCTCCTCCACTGTACTGATGCAGCAGGTGATGTTCCGGTTCTCCGATCAGATTCCGATGTTCTGCGCCGGCGGCATCGCCACCGGCAAGATGATCGCCCACACCCTGCTGATGGGCGCGGCGGGCGCTCAGCTCGGCACCCGGTTCGTGATGACCGAGGAGTGCAAGGCGCATCCCCGGTTCAAGGAGGTGTTCAGCAAGGCCAATGCCCGGGACGCGGTCTCCACGCCGCAGTACGACTCCAAACTGCCGGTGGTGGCGGTCCGCTCGCTGCGGAACAAGGGCATGGAGCAGTTCGGTAAATTGCAGCTCGATCTGCTGCGGCAGCTCGAAGCCGGTACCATCCATCGGCAGGAGGCGCAGGAGCAGGTCGAGAAATTCTGGATCGGCGCCCTGTGCCGCGCGGTGGTCGACGGCGACGTCGATCATGGGTCGCTGATGGCCGGGCAGTCGGTCGGTCTGGTCGATCGGATCATGCCGATCAAGGAGCTGATCGAAGAGCTGGTGACCGAGGCGGAGAGCGAGTTGGTGGCGGTCCGCGCCAAACTCGGCTGCTGCTGACCTGCCCATTCCAACCGCCGGAACTGCGCCGGCGGTTTTTTTTACTCGACAAAAAAAGCGGAACGGCTCCATCTCCGGATGGAACCGTTCCGCTGATCTTTTCGCTTTGCCGGTTACAGCAGTTCGGCGATCTGAACCGCATTCAGGGCGGCACCCTTGAGCACCTGATCGCCGCTGACGAACAGATCCAGTCCCCGGCGATCGTCGCGGGAGATGTCCTGCCGGATGCGGCCGACCCGCACGTCGTACTCCTCGGTGGCGTCGATCGGCATCGGGTAGAGCTTGTTCGCCGGATCGTCCACCACCCGGACGCCGGGGGCGGCGCTCAGCAGCGCCCGGGCCTCCTCCGGGGTGATCTCCTCGGCGAACTCCAGATTCAGCGACTCGGAGTGCGCCCGCATCACCGGCACGCGCACGCAGGTGCAGGAGACGCGCAGCTGCGAATCGTGCAGCATTTTGCGCGTCTCGTTGAGCATCTTGAGCTCCTCTTTGGTGTAACCGTTGTCGAGAAACGCGTCGATATGGGGGATCAGATTGAAGGCGATCCGGTGCGCGAACACCTCGGGCCGGATCGGCTCGCCGTCCAGCACCTGTCGGGTCTGGCGCAGCATCTCATCCATGCCCTTGGCTCCCGCGCCGCTGGTCGCCTGATAGGTCGAAGCGACCAGCCGGACCAGCTTTTTCGCCCGGTGCAGCGGAGCGACCACCACCAGCATGATGATGGTCGAGCAGTTCGGGTTGGCGATCACCCCCTGATGCCACTTCACATCCTCGGGATTGACCTCGGGGATCACCAGCGGCACCTCGGGCTCCATCCGGAAGGCGCTGGAGTTGTCGATCATCACCGCGCCGGAGTCGACCACCGACTGGCGGAAGCGGCGCGACACGTCGCCGCCGGCGCTGAACAGCGCAATATCGACGTCCTTGAACGACTTCTCGGTGAGCTCCTCCACTTTGAGCAGCTCGCCGCGGAAGGGCAGCTCCTTCCCGACCGACCGGGCCGAGGCCAGAAGTTTCAGGCTGGCCACCGGAAAGTTGCGCTTCTCCAGCGTCTTGAGCATTTCAATACCGACTGCGCCGGTCGCTCCGGCGACCGCGACTCTGTAACTTCTGGCCATGACCGTACTCTCTCCTGACTGTTGAATTCGCACCGGAAACAAAATCCGGATAATATACTCTCCCATCTTGATTTTTGCAACCCCCGGCGCTATATTGCCGCATCATGGATACACGTCACTTCAACCCTGCGGAGCTGTCGGTCGGCGAACTGGCCGAACTGATCGAATACCACAACCACCGATACTGGGAACTGGGTGAGCCCGAGATCCCGGATGAACGCTACGACGAACTGCTCCGGGCGCTGGCCCGGCTGGCTCCCGATCACCCGCTGCTGAACGCGGTCAACGCCCCGGCGGTGGCCACGCTGGGAAAAGTGCGCCACCTCCAGCCGATGCTCTCGCTGGACAAGGCCTATTCCCTCGAAGAAGTGCTCGCCTGGGTCCGCAAAACCGTGCGCAGCGCCGACGAGGTGCTGCTGGTCGAACCCAAATATGACGGCATCTCGGCCTATTTCGACGGGCGGCAGCTCTCGACCCGCGGCGACGGTCTGGTCGGCGAGGACATCTCCGACAAAGTGCCGCTGATCGAGCTGGAGGCCCCCGGTTACCGCGGCCCCCTGGAGCGCCCGGTCCGGGGCGAAATTGTGATCCGCGACGACGATTTCCGGACGCTCTACAGCCGGATCCGGCGCAAAAACGGCGGACTCTACAAAAACTCCCGGAATGCGGTCGCCGGCATCATGGGGCTCAAGGACGCCTCCGACCTGCGCCGACAGGGGGCAAAACTGACGCTGGTCGACTACAATCTGATCTCCCACCCGGTTCCGGCGGACCAGCTCGAGCGGGAGTGGCCGCAGCTGGTGCAGGAGATGGAGGAGTTGCCCTATCCGCTGGACGGCATCGTGCTGCGACTTCAGGACGAGGCCTATTTCCGCAGTCTGGGCAACACGGCGCACCATCCGCGCGGTGCGATCGCCTTCAAATTTACCAATCTGCGGCGGCAGAGCCGGATCGTGGGAGTGGAGTGGAGCTTCGGCAAAAACTGCCTTACGCCGGTGGCGGAGCTCGAACCGATCGAACTCGGGGGCATCACCATTCGCCGCGCCAGTCTGCACAACGTCCAGAACCTGATCGACAAGGATCTGCAGATCGGCGATCTGGCCACGGTGGAGCGGGCCGGGGACGTGATCCCCTACATCGTCTCCGCGGAGCCGGGGAGCGAACGCCGGTCGATGCTGATCACGCACTGTCCCGGCTGCGGCGCCCGGCTGGAGCGGCGGGGACCGGAGTTGTGCTGCCCCAACCCCGAATGCTTCGAGACCCGGCTCCAGCAGCTGCTGGCGGCGGTGAAAAATCTCGGCATCGAACGGCTGGGGGAACCCAATCTGCGCCGGATTATGCAGAAATTCCAGGTCCGGCAGCTGCGGCAGCTCTTCGATCTGACCCCCGCCGATTTCCGGCAGCTCGAGGGTTTCGCCGAAGTCTCGGCGGAGAACCTGTACCGGGAGATTCAAAAGGCCCGAACGGTCAACGACTTTCAGGTGCTGGCGGCGCTCAACATTCCCCACGTCGGGCTCAACATCGCCAAACTGCTGCTGAGCGGTCGCACGCTGGCGCAACTGCGGCAGCTGAGCGAAGAGGAGCTCTGCGCCATTCCCGGCATCGGTCCGGAACGGGCTCGGGCGCTGGCGACGGCCTTCCGCGACGACGCCGATCTGCTGGATGAGCTGCTGGGGGCCGTCCGGCTGCTCGAATCGGGGGGGAGCAGCTCTGCCCCGACCATCTGTTTCACCGGGAAGATGCCGGAAAAGCGCAGCCATTACGAGGCGCTGGCCCGGGCCCACGGCTACGAGCCGGTGGACGACGTCACCCGGGAACTCAAGCTGTTGGTGGCCGCCGACCCCGCCGACCAGAGCGGGAAACTGAAGAAGGCGCGGGCCTGGAAGCTGAAGATCCTGTCGCTGGAGGCGTGGCTGGCGCAGCTCGCAAGCGCGCCGGAACCGGCGACCGCCCCCGCCTCCCCTTCTCCGGACACGGACGCCGAACCGGAACCGCCGTCCCCGGCCGAACAACTGAGTTTTGATTTTTAATGAGGAGCTTTCCCCATGACCCTCCCCGCCTCTCCCCGCGAAATCGGCGCCCCCGAGCAAATGCGTCAGGCCTACGACCGGCTGGCCCGGCGTTATCACGCCGACCGTGAACGCTTTGACCTGCGCGAGGTCTACACCGCCTTCCGGCGGCGTCTGCCGGAACACGGCGCGGTGCTCGATCTTGGCTGCGGCGCCGGGGACTCCGTCAGCAGTTACTTTACCCGCGACGGCTGGTCCGCGGTCGGCTACGATTTTTCACCGGCGATGCTGGCGCTGGCCGCGAAGAACAATCCGGCGCTGAAACGGATCTGCCGCGACCTGCGCCGGATCCGTCCGGGGCAGGAACGTTACGAGGCGGCCATCGCCATCTACTCCCTGTTTCACCTGCGGGTGGAGGAGCAGTTCACGCTGCTGGGGAAGGTGTTCCGGGCCCTGAAGCCGGGCGGCGGGCTGCTCTTCACCTACGGGCTCGGGTGCGAGGACGAGCCGGAGGAGGTGGAGCGCGGAGAATCGTTCATGGGCGAGACGCTCTACTACGCGCACACCCGGCCGGACCGGCTGTGTCGCCGGTTATGCGAACTCGGCTTTGTCGATATTGAATTGGCGGTGCGGGAGATCGGCGGCGAACGGTTTCTCTGGTGCTGCTGCACCAAACCCGGGGCACTCTGAAGCGCCCCGATACGCCGCCCGGCCGGCTGCCACGCCCATCGGGGAAAGGGGAGAAATCATGGCCGGACTCGTTCAGCTCGGAGAACACTGGGGGGAGATCACCACGCTGGTGATTTTTCTGGCTACCTACGCCGGACTGGCGCTCGGACACTGGTTCTGGTTCAAACTGGACCGGTGCGGCATCGCGCTGCTCGGGGGGATCGCCATGCTGGCGCTGGGCTGCATCACGCTGCCGCAGGCGGTGGCGGCGGTGAACATGGAGTCGATTCTGCTGCTGTTCGCACTGATGGTGATCGCCTCGCAGCTGCGTTATGCGGGGTTCTACCGGCGGGTGGCGGAGTTGATCTCCGGCTCGCTGCTGGACCATCCGGCGCGTTTTCTCGGGGTGTTGATCGGTGCGGGCGGATTGCTTTCCGCCTTTCTCAACAACGACGTGGTGGTGTTGGCGCTGGCGCCGGTGATCATTCCGCCGTTGCTGCGGAAGCGGCTGAATCCTGTGCCGTTTCTGATCGCGCTGGCGTTGGCCTCGAACGTCGGCTGCGCGCTGACCACCATCGGCAATGCCCAGAACGTGCTGGTCGGTCAGCTGGCGGGGCTCTCCTTCGGGCGGTATCTGGGCTTCGCCGCGCCGCCGGTGCTGCTGGGACTGGGCACAACCTACAGCGTGGTCTATATTCTGGGCCGCAAGGATTTTCGGTTGCGCGAACCGGCGTTGGAACTGCCCGGATCGGCCGTGGCGGAAATGCCGTTCAACCGTTGGCGCACTACCAAGGGGCTGGGGGTGCTGCTGATTCTGGTGGTGCTCTTTGTGGTCACGCCGCTGCCGCACTATCTGGTGGCGATGACCGGGGCGGGTCTGCTGCTGTGCAGCCGGATGCTGCCGAGCCGCAACGTCCTGAACGATGTGAACTGGCAGCTGCTGGTGCTGTTCATCGGGTTGTTTGTGGTGGTGGGGGCGTTCAGCAACTCGGGGCTGGCCGACCGGCTGCTGCCGGAACTGGAGCGGTGGGGGGTGGATCTCAACCATCCTCCGGAGCTGGCGGTGGTCACCGGGATTTTGAGCAACTGCATCAACAACTCGGCGGCGGTGATGCTGCTGGTGAAGGTGGTGGATCTCTCCGATCCGCTGAACGGTTATACGCTGGCGCTGGCCAACGCCTTTGCCGGAAATCTGCTGCTGATGGGCAGTCTGGCCAATGTGATTGTGGCGGAGTGCGCGGAGCAGTTCAAGCTGCGTCTCGGCTTCCGGGAGTTCGCCCGTTACGGCATTCCCACGGCGCTGCTGTCGCTGGGGGTGCTGCTGCTCTGGATCGGCGTGCTGAGCGGGTTGCGCTGAGTGCGGTGCGGTGGAGATTTTTCGGGAAACGCAGAAAATATCGTCAAAAAACCGGGAACCGCACTTGATTTTCGCCCGGCAGCGAGTATATTAGGGGCTGTTCCACGTGATTGATGGTGGTAGTAGCTCAGCTGGTTAGAGCGCCTGGTTGTGGCCCAGGAGGTCGTGGGTTCGAATCCCATCTTCCACCCCATTTTTAGTAGTTCACAGCCAACTGGTTACAAAGATCGCCGCAAAATCGGCGACGGCGCTTGTGTAAATTTTGTGAGACGTAGCCCCGACCGCCCCTCCCGGTCAACCCATGGAAAACCATAGCGAAGCAGGAGGTATCATGAGCGTCTCGGTTCGGGGAAAAAAGTTTCATTACCGGTTTCGGATTCGGGGGGAAAGCTACTCCGGGTGTTGCCTCGGATGTGAAATCCCGGAACATGCGTCAGCTGAATAAGTCGCCGCCCGGAGCAGAAAAGCAGCAGCCTTTCCGGTCCTCAACACCCAGAATTTCGCCTGCACAGACGCTCATTTCTACCGAGAAGAAAGGACGTTGTACAGGCTTGTTTACTGGGAAAGCGATTAACGCGTTACCCCCATTCGTTGCGGCTTGGGGTTGTAACCCTTGAAATATTACAATCCTGTCCTGTCGGTTCCAGCCCCGGCAAGGTCCGAAGCTTGTGCCCCATCATTATTCCGGAACCTCATCATAAACGCGGACGAAATCCACCAGGAAATCGTCGGGCAACTGAATCCGTTTCAATGCCTCGGAAGGTTGCCGGGCCGGTTCACGATAGCCTTCGCACTCGGTTGACACCAGAATGAACTGCTCGATGTCG
>CASFRF010000091.1 GCA_949297015.1 uncultured bacterium | reverse complement strand
CATCGTCCATCTGAAGTAGAAACATAGGAACTCAAGGACTGAACAAAAATTTTCAATAATCTTAAAAATTTCTTTTTGGAAAATCTATCTTTCATACTCACCACTCTGTAATTTTTAATTTAGTTGTTTGCTATATCGGCTGCTCTGCCGGATTTTACCCAGTTGTCCACATCTTCTTTTTGAAATTTCCAGAAGCGACCGACACGATGGGCGGGAAGATCGCGCTTTTCTATCCAGGCATAGATGGTTTCCTTGCCTACGCCGAGATGAGCGGCGATTTCATCTACTGATAACCAACGGGTATCTGACATTTTTCCTTTTCCAATTATAATAAGGTGGTTTTCACAACTTGCTTTTCGTAAAATGATACCATACAGCCGCTTTGTCAAATGGTTTTAATGAATTTAACCGATTTTAACCGGATTTGACAGGATTCATATGTCGCTGGTTTTGATTTAGACCTAAATAGTACCATTTTTATGTAAATCAAAACAAACGTACTTAAATGTTTTTTCGGAAGCACAGAAATTTTTGCTGTTTTGATTTGAGCAAAATGGTCAGGATTTATTTCCCCCCACGTTTGAAAGCAGATTCATGCCTATTTTGAGCGTAAACGCCATGTCACCGCAGATTGCCAAACGGAGAATTTTGGAGGGGGCTCCGGTATTTCAGGTCTTTGTTTGAACTTGGCGAAGCCACTAGACGGAGAATTAAAAAAACGCCCGAATAATCGGGCGCCACAACCAAGTGGTGGCGGGACCCGGAATCGAACCGGGGACACAAGGATTTTCAGTCCTTTGCTCTACCGACTGAGCTATCCCACCAAACTCAACATTCCTTAATAAACACCTTTTTCTGAAAAATGCAAGCTCAAAACCAACTTTTTTCGCTTTTTTTCAGAAAAATCACTGCTCCTCAAACAAAATATTGCGAATCCCCGTGAAAATCAGCTGCGCCGACAGCGACGCCAACACCAACCCCGTCAGTTTGCTCAGAATCTGCAGCCCCCGCCGCTTCAAAACCCGCATCACCCCCGAGGAAAAATACAACATCGCCCCAAATACCAGCACCGCCAGCGCTATCGCCAGACACTCCAGCAACTTCTGACGCGCCGAGTCCGCCCCCGCCCCCATCACCAGCAGCGCACCAATCGTCCCCGGACCAATCGTGTACGGAATCGCCAGCGGCACCACCGCAATATCCCCCTCGCTCTCATCCACCTTCTTGCTGCCCCCGCGATCCGTCCCCAGCACCAGCTCGATCGCCGTCAACAGCAGAATCGTCCCCGCCCCGATCCGGAAGGCATCCAGCGTAATCCCCAGATACCGGAACACCGTCTCCCCGAAAAAGTAGATCACCCCGCTGATGATCAACGTCGCCAGCACCGCACGCACCGCAATCCGCCGGCGACTCTCCTCCGTCAGCTCCCCGGTCAACGTGACGAACACCGACAACACAAAAAACGGGGTCAGCAGGAAAAAAATCCGAATGCCGACCCCTAAAAACTCCATATCCGTGCCTCAGTCCAGCCCCAGCACCAGCCGCACCAGCTCATCCCCCCGGTGAGCTCCGAGACTCCCGGTCGGCGCCAGCCGCTCGCTGTAACTTGAAACCGAGTCCGGCACCACGCCGGGACCGCAGAAGGCCACCGGCACTGGCGTTGTCGTATGCTTCCGCAGCTGAATCGGCACCGGATGATCCGGCAACACCAGATAGTTCACCGGCTGCCCCGCCAGGGCCGCCCGCACCGGCGCCACAATCCGCGAATCGAACTCCTCGATCGCCCGCAGCTTCAGCCGAAGATCCCCCATGTGCGAGCACTCGTCGATCGCCTCCACATGCAAATACACCAGATCGTGATCCGCCAGCGCCTTCAGTGCCGCCGCCACCTTGCCCTCGTAATTGGTGTCCAGAAAACCGGTGGCTCCGGGAACCTCGATCACCGTCATACCCGAACACTTGCCGATCCCCTTGATCACGTCGACCGCGCTGATGATCGCCCCCCGCCGCCCGACGTACTTTTCCGTAAACTGCGGCAACCGCGGCCGCCGCCCCGGACTCCAAGGCCAGATCGCGTTGGCCGGAGAACTTTTTCCCTGATTCAGCGGATGCGCCGCCAGAAAGGCCGAACACTTCCGCGAAAGCTCGTTCAGAAACTTCACCGTGTACGCCGCCTCGGCCGAATCGTCCAGCACCGTCAGCGGCAGTTCCGAAACCGGAATCCCCTGCGAGGAGTCAGGCTTGTAGTAATCGATGTGACTCGAAAACTCCGGCCCGTGCAGCACCAGCAAGTTCCGATAGCTGACCCCGGGATGGAAACTCACCTTCTCCGACCCGAACTCCCGCTCCAGATCGGCGATCAACTGCCCCGAAACCGCATTGTCGATGTGACCGGCCGAATAATCCGTCAGCACTCCTTCCGGCGAAACCGTCACCAGATTGCAGCGCCAGGCCACATCCTCCGGCCCCAGCACCAGCCCCTGACTGACCGCCTCAATCGGTCCCCGCCCGGGGTAGTTCCGCTCCGGCTCGAACCCCAGAACCGACATATTCGCCACGTCCGAGGAGGTCGGCAACCCCTCCGGCAAGGTCAGAAACGTCCCGTTCACCCCCGCCCGGGCAATCGCATCCATGGCCGGAGTCGCCGCCGCTTCCAGCGGCGTCTTCCCGCCCAGCTCCGACAACGGCTCATCCGCCATGCCGTCCGCCAGAAAAATAATCCCTTTCACTGCTGCTCCAACAAGTTCGCCGCCGCCTCCGGAGTCAGTCCGGGGCAGCGAATGGTTTTATCCCGGCCGGTCTGGCCGCGAATGATCTCAATCTTCGACGCTGGGATTCCCAGCCGCCGACTCAAAAAACGGCACAATTCCCGATTGGCCCGCCCCTCCACCGGCGGTGCCTGCAGCGCAATCTTCAACCGCTCGCCGTAAGCGCCGGCCAGCGCGGTGCGGGACGCCCCGGGCTGAACATGACAGTCGAGCAGACACCCGCCCGCGCCGTCAGGTCGCAGGGCGGATGACGGTATCGCCGGGTTCATTGTCACGCTCGACTTTCAGCTCCAGCAGCGTTTCGATTTCGGAAATATCGAGCGTCTCCTTCTCCAGCAGCGCCGCCGCCAGTTTGTCCAGCTCGTGCCGGTAGGTGGTCAGCAACCGCCGCGCCCGGTCCAGCGCCTCGCCGACCAGCCGCCGGGTCTCCAGATCGATCTCCCGGGCGGTCTCGGGGCTCACCGCGTCCTCCGGCGGCGCGTCCAGCCGCACATGAGGCTGGGGCCGGAAATCCGAATACTTCAGCGTTCCGAGCTTTTCGGTCATGCCGTAGACGCAGACCATCATCCGGGCGATGTGCGTCACCTGCTGGATGTCGCCGGAGGCACCGGTGGTGATGTCGCCCAGAACCAGCTCCTCCGCCACCCGGCCGCCCATGCACATGGCCATCTCGTCCAGCAGCTCCAGCCGGCTGCGGGTGTAGACATCCTCCTTGGGCATGGTGAAGGTCGCCCCCAGATACGCCCGCCCCCGGGGAATGATCGTCACCTTGTGCACCGGCGTGCAGTGCTCCAGATGAATCGCCACCAGCGCGTGCCCCGCCTCGTGAAACGCGGTCAGCCGCCGCTCCCGCTCGGTGATCTTGCGACTGCGCCGTTCGCGCCCGTAACACACCTTGTCGCGCGCCTCCTCCAGATCCGACTGGGTCACCGCCTCCTGCCCGTGCCGCGCCGCCAGCAGCGCCGCCTCGTTGCAGAGGTTGGCCAGATCCGCCCCGCTGAATCCCGGCGTGGTCCGCGCCACCACATCCAGATCGACGTCCGGCGCGACCTTGATTTTCTGCACGTGAACGTCCAGAATCTTCCGCCGCCCGGTGATGTCGGGCAGATCCATCACGATCTGCCGGTCAAACCGCCCCGGACGCAGCAACGCCGGGTCGAGCACATCGGGCCGGTTGGTCGCCGCCAGCACGATTACGCCGTTGCGGCTCTCCAGACCGTCCATTTCCACCAGCATCGCGTTCAGGGTCTGTTCCCGCTCGTCGTGGCCGCCGCCCAGTCCGGAGAAGCGCGAACGGCCCACCGCGTCGATCTCGTCGATGAAAATCAGACAGGGGGTGTTCTTGCGCGCCTGCTCGAACATGTCGCGCACCCGGCTGGCGCCGACGCCTACAAACATCTCCACAAAATCCGACCCGCTGATCGAAAAGAACGGCACCCCGGCCTCGCAGGCCACCGCCTTGGCCATCAGCGTCTTGCCGGTGCCGGGGTCGCCAACCAGGAGACAGCCCTTGGGGATGCGGCCGCCGACCAGCTGGAACTTCAAGGGATCCTTCAGGTACTCGACGATCTCGCTGATCTCCTCCTTGGCCTCGTCGGCTCCGGCGATGTCGTCGAACTTGACTTTGAGCTCGTCCGGGGGAATCATCCGCGCCCGGCTCTTGCCGAAATCCATGGCGCCGCGCCCGGCCATCTTGATCTGCCGGGAGGTGAAAAAGTAGATCGCGCCCAGAATCAGCAGCACCGGGAGAATCGAGATCAAAAGACTCCACCAGGTGTCGCGCCCGGACTCCACCGTGACCGAGGCCGACTTCAGCAGGCTGTTGAGTTCATCGGAGTAGAGCACCCGGGTCCGGTAGTTCTTCTCCTCCGCGTTTCCGGGTTCGCGGTACTTGCCGTGGATCGACATGATCCGGTCGGTCTCGCCGGAGACCACCGCGGTAATCACCCGTTTTTCCCGCAGCAGCGCTTCAAACTGCGACTGGTCGAGCTCCCCGGTCTCGCTCCCGGCCGGGCCCCGGAACAGAAACAGCGTTCCGATCAGAATAAACAACAACAGCCAGACCAGTGCCGCCCGGCCCATTTTCGGCGGCGTGACTTCCTGATTCGCCATAATAAAACCTAACTAACTTACTGACTCCATTGACACTCCGCGGCAGCCGCCGCGCGCTCCGGCGAATCCCACCGCTTCAAAAAACCTTCAACAGCTTGAACACCAATACCGCAAGGCCAATCACGATCAGCCCCAGCAGCACCAGCGAAACGACCAGGATCCGGTGCGTCCGCACCTGTTTGCGGCCCTGCTTTTCGGCGAACGGCGAAAAGTTGACCAGCCCGCGCACGGTGGACAGATTCGATTTGGTCTCGTCGATTTCGATGGTGTGAGTCCGGGTTCCGACCGAGCTCTCCCCGGCCTGGGCCGGACAGTCGTAGAGCACCTCCACCGCGCCCAGCTGAATGATGTCGGAGTTTTTCAGCTCCTGCTCGGTGATCGCCACGTTGTTGACCCGCGTCCCGTTGGTGCTGTCGTTGTCGCGCAGAATGTACGTCCCGTCGGCCGTGCGGATAAAATCACAATGGTGCGAACTCAGACTGCCGTCCTTGATGCAGATGTCCATGCCGTCCTTGCGCCCGCAGCTCATCGTCTCCTTGTCGAGCTCGAAGGTCTTGCCGCGCAATTTCTCAAACAGAACCGTCAGTTTCGGGTTATCCGCCATAATGGTAAAATCCTTCCTTATCCTCCGGCGGCGGGTGCCGCACTCCTCTTTTTTGTCTGAATATACCGCATGCCGTGAATTTTACAATCCGCGATCACGATTTTTTATCGACATTTTGTTCAGCGTCGGCGAAATCCGGGCAAGCGGGCGCGAATTCGCTCCACCAACCGCAGAAACGACTGGTTATAATCCGGATAGGCCGTCTCCGCCGCGATCGACATCAGCAACCCCACCGAGATCAGACACATCAGCAGATTGCTGCCCCCGTAACTGATGAACGGCGCGTTCATCCCCTTGGTCGGCGCCGAACCGGTGATCACCGCCAGATTGATCGCCGCCTGCAGCGCAATGCCCATGGTCAGACCGAACCCCAGCAGCGCCCCCTGCCGCCCGCTGTTGAGACTGATCCGGACGCCCAGCCAGGTGAACACCGCATAGCCCAGAATCACCAGCAGCATGGTCACCAGCCCGAGCTCCTCGCCGACGATCGCCAGAATGAAGTCAGTATGCGCCTCCGGCAGATATTTGGCCTTGAGCCGACTCTCCATAAAGCCCTGCCCGAACCAGCCGCCCGAACCCAGCGCATAGAGCGAATTCAGCAGCTGATAACCCTCGCGGGCGGCGAACTCCTCCGGATGCAGAAACTTGAAAATCCGGTCCACCCGGGTCGGATCGAACAGCAGAATCTGGATGAACAGCAACGCCAGCAGCACCACCGGCACCAGCAAATAGCGCAGATAGAGCCCCGCCGCCAGCAGCACCGCCAGCACCATCGCGCCGGCCAGCAGCGTGGTCCCGTAGTCCCGCCCGGCCAGGATTCCCCCTAGCAGCACCAGACAGACCCCGCCCAGCGGCAGGATTCCCCGGCGACTCCGCACCAGATTGAAGTATCGGAAATTGTCCGTGCAATACCGGGCGGCGAAGATCACCAGCGCCAACTTGGTCAATTCCGACGGCTGCAGACTCAGTGTCAGCCCCGGCAATGGAATCCGGATCCAGCGCTGCGCCCCGTTCACCGGGGGAAAACAGAGCACCGCCAGCGCCAGCAGCACCGCACACAGCCCCAGCCACAGCCACCACAGCGACATCACCCGCCGGTAGCCGAAGAGAAAGGCCAGCGTTCCGGCCCCGCCGCCCAGCACAATCCAGATCAGCTGGTTGCGGAAGAAGGTCATTCCCTGATTCATCATCGAAAACGCCGAGGTCGAATACAGCATGGTCAGACCGAACAGCGTCAGAATCAAGGTGACGCAGGCGATCTTCCAGAGGTAACCGGCGCTGGCGCGCGTCTGCTCGTACGCGGCCAGATCGGCGATCTCCGCCGGGGTGAAGCCGGGCTTGACCTCAGCCATGAAACACCAGCCGCTCTCCGGCCCGCACCACGGGCGCGCCAAGACGTTTCACCGCCGCCGCCACGTCGGCCGCGTCGATCGCCAGCCGCGGCGAGATCTCGATTTCCGCCGCCGGACGGCCGTCGGCCGTGCGCGGAATTTTCACGCCGGCCGCCTCCAGCCAGGCGGCGTCGCGGGCCAGCAGCATCGCCCGGCAGCTCTCCACCGAATCGACGCCGGTGGGGTTCTTGGTCGGCGCGAACATCTTCTCCCGCTCGCCCTCCATGACCATGGTCCGCTCGGCCAGCGGCAGGGCGTCGAAGATGAACGACTCCAGCTTGACCGCGTTCGGCGCCTCCGGCGTCACCAGCTTCCCGGCCTCGTCCAGGTACGGGACCTTCTTGTCCGCCCGGTGCCAGGGGAGTTTCAGACTGCCGCCGGCGGTCAGCGACTCCACAAAGCTCCGGCTGAGCAGGTGGATCGCCGGACTTCCGGCGATGAAGCGCAAGCTACCGTCCGGATTGCGGCTCTCGGCCAGTTCGGCCGGCAAATCGCTGTACTCGATGATCTGCAACCGGCCGCCGCTGAGGCAGAAGTTCCCCAGCTTCTCGAAGGGTCCGGTCTTGTCCAGCATGATCGCGCTCATCTGCGAATGCTCCAGCGCGTGCAGTCCGATAAACCGGGGATTGACCACCGGCACCAGCGGATTGTCCACCTGGAAATAGGAGAGGATCTCCACGCCTTCGCGGGCCATCCGCGCCAGCGCTCCGGATTTGCGCAGCGCCAGCAAGGTTCCGCCGTGCCCGTCCGGCGACAGCGACAGCGAATCGGGGGCCGCCAGCAGCAGCTTCCCGTCATATCCGATCGCCGGCATGGTACCCTGCGTGAAGAACACCACCTGCTCCGGCTCCAGCCCGAAGTAATGGTGTTCCACGAAGAACCGCTCCGTCGCCTCCCGGTTCAGCAGACTGGTCATGATGTACCAGGTGAAGCGCGTGCCGTACTTCTCCCCCGCCCGGATGATCGACTCGGCGAAGTACTGGAACAGCGACTTGCCGGAGACCGGCGCGATCGGATAGGTCCCCTTGGGACCGTCGAAGCCGAGCCGCGTGCCCTGCCCGCCCGCCACCGTCAGACAGCTGACCTTGCCGGCCCGCAACAACCGTTCGCCCTCGGCTTCGGCCCGGGCGTAGAGTTCCACCTGCGCCGCGTCGCGCGGAGTCAGCGGGAAGTAGGGCGCCGGGCCCAGATCGCCGGGGATGGCGGTACGGGGTTTCTGCAGCACATAGTCGGCGATCAGCCGCTGCATTTCATCGAAATCGATGGCGTCGAGCTGGGCGGTCAGGTGCTCCTGCTGAGCAGCGGTCAGTTGTGACCAGAAACGAAGCAGCTGACTCTGCCCGGCCGCGGCCAGGCGGGTGGACAATTCCTGATAGGAAGACATGGTTGCAAACTCTCCAGAAGGTTTCCCGGCATGACATGACCGGATACACATGCATTATGAAATAATTATAGCGGCAGATCCGCTTTTTTCAAGTCCCGAACCCGCGGTTTTTCCAAGAAATCCGCCGCCGCCCATTGACAAACCCGGACCGCGGATTATATTGCGCTGGAAGCTGATCGACGTTACGGGACAACTCAGGAAAAATCCGCCATCATGGTTCATCTTCAGCCCTGCCGCCGCCCGGGGATCATCCTCGGCGCCACACTGCTTTTGATTGCGCTGGCGCTGCTCTTCGCCCGCCGGACCGCGGACCTGCCGCCCCGGCTTCTGACCGCACCGGAGCCACTGACGCTGTTTCAGCCGAATCCGGTATTCAATCAACTTGAACAGCTGACCTTGCAACTCACCTTCGACGCCCCCGTGCAGCCGAGACGACCGCTGCTGCGCCTGGCGCAGCCGGACGGCGCCCCGGTGCTGCTGCTCGAAAGCGGCCCCGATTCGCGCCTG
This sequence comes from uncultured bacterium, assembly GCA_949297015.1. Classification (GTDB taxonomy): domain Bacteria; phylum Verrucomicrobiota; class Lentisphaeria; order Victivallales; family Victivallaceae; genus CASFRF01. The sequence goes on along the minus strand of CASFRF010000091.1, from coordinate 430 downwards.
ACCCTCCGCCTGCCCGAGCCCCGGCGGCCGCTGCGGGGGACGACTCCGTCGCTCGTGCCCGGCGCCCGCTACCGGCTGGAGCTCCAGCTCTGCGACAACTACTTCCGGCTCCAGCTCCGGCCCGACGCGCCGGGCGCCCCGGAGCTGCAGCAAATCCGGCAGTATCGCCGTTATTTCCGCTTCACGCCGGATCAGCCGCTGACCGTGGAGACCTTCCCCGACCTCCTGCCGGTGGAGCTCTCCGCCCGGAGCCGCGCGTTGCCGCAACGGTTTCCCGCGCTCGCCGCCCTCTCCGGAGTGCTCGGAATCATCGCGCTGAGCCTGGCGCTGTTCCGGGGCCGGGCCTCCGCCGCCGGGGCCGGGCCGGTCCGCACCCGGCGTCTGTGGCGGCTCGCGGCGGGACTCGCGGCGGGCTTCGCCCTGGCCTTCC
>CASFRF010000090.1 GCA_949297015.1 uncultured bacterium | reverse complement strand
CCGTTCCGGACTCCTCGTCGGTCGGCCGCTGGCGGAAAATCCACCACAACGTACCGCCGATGACTGCGGAAACCACCAGAAAAATTGCGACCAACCGCCCGATCCGGCGCGGTTTCCGCTCCGGCGTCTGATAATCGTACTGATAGGCCAGTCTGCTCATTTCCGGATCTCCGTCTGAACTCAACCGCGTCCGAGCCGGAACGCCTCGTCATTGACTTCGTGCACCCGGGGCGGCAACTGCTCGTGAATCACCTCCCGGAACGCCTCCTCGGGGATCGGCAGCAACCGGCTCAGCGCCCCCAGAAACATCATATTGGCGGTCCGGGGATTGCTCAGGCGATCCAGCGGCACGTCGGCCGGAGCGATCAGCACCCCGCCCTCCCGCAGCTTGCCGGCGTTGACCTCGACCTGGGTCGGATCGAGCACCACCAGATAGTCGCTCTCGCCCTCCGGCACCATCGGGCTGTACACCTTTTCTCCGAACCGCACTTCGCTCGACACCGAGCCGCCGCGCTGACTCATGCCGTGAACTTCGCTCTTCTTGACGTCGTAACCGGCGCGGAACAACACCTCGGCCAGGATGTCGGTCACTTTCAGGACCCCCTGCCCGCCGAGTCCGGCCACTGTAATATTGACGGTCTTCATGCTTTGCTCCCTTCCCGCGCCTTGAGTTTGGCCATGCCCAGAATGCAGGGCCGCCGGGCGATCACCACCGTGGTTTCATTGGTCCCGAGCTGACGCCGGATCAGTTCGACGAATTTCTCATACTCCTGCGTGGAGTCGATCACCTCCACACAATCGACGCCCATCGCCCGGACCGTGTCCTCGATCGACAGCGCCGGGGCCGGACGATGCTTGAGATCGCGCCCGGTCGAGGGATTCTCCTGCATACCGGTCATGGCGGTGATCGAGTTGTCCAGCACCACCACCAGATGCCCGGTGGCGGGCCGGTTGTACAGCATCTCGACAATGCCGTTGATCCCGGTGTGCCAGAAGGTGCTGTCACCGATCACGCTGACCACCCGCCGCGCCTCGGCTTCCGGCAACACCCGCCGCAAGCCCAGACCGGTGGTGATCGAAGCGCCCATGCACACACAGCTGTCCACCGCCTCGAACGGCGGCAGCACGCCCAGCGTATAACAACCGATGTCGCCGGCGACGATGCAGCCGAGTTCGCGCAGCGCCTCGTAGGATTTCCGATGGGGACACCCCAGACAGAGCTGGGGCGGCTTGCCCGCGGGGGGCGCCGGTTCCGGCGTGGTCTCGTTGGCCAGAAGCCGCCGGACCCGCCCCACGGAGAGCTCGCCGAAGCGGTACATTTCAGCTTTGCCGGTGACCGGGATCCCCGCCGCCAGCGCCGCCTCCAGCAGCACCGGGTCGCCCTCCTCCACCACCACGCAGCGCTTGACCCCGGCGGCGAATTTGCGCATCCGCTCCAGCGGCAGGGGATAGGTCATGCCCAGCTCCAAGAACGAGGCCTGCGGCGCCGCGTCGTGCGCATGCTGAATCGAAATGCCGCTGGCGATGATCCCGAGCTCGGAATCTCCCGGCAGCTCCCGGATGAACTCCCCCTGCTCATTGAGCTGCTGCAGCTCGTGCAGCCGGGCCCGCAGTTTGCGGTGGGCGATCCGGGCATAGGCCGGAATCATCACGTTGGCCTTGCAGTCGCGCTCGTAACGGATCGCCGGCGCCGTCACCGGCGGCCGCGTGGTCAGCGCGCATTTGGAGTGACAGACCCGGGTGGTCAGCCGCAGCAGCACCGGACACCGAAACTGCTCCGCCAGCTCAAAGGCCCGGCGGGTAAAATCGTACGCCTGCTGGGAATCGGCCGGTTCCAGCATCGGCACCCCGGCGGCGATCGCGTAGCGGCGATTGTCCTGCTCGTTCTGGCTCGACGCCATGCCGGGGTCATCCGCCGAGACGATCACCAGCCCCCCCGGCGTTCCGGCATAGGCGATGGTGAACAACGGATCGGCCGCCACGTTCAACCCCACATGTTTCATGGTCACCAGCGCCCGGGCTCTGGCGAACGCCGCGCCGATGGCGACTTCCAGCGCCACTTTCTCGTTCGGCGCCCACTCGGCGTCACCGCCGTGGGCCGCGAACTCCTCCAGGATTTCCGAAGAGGGCGTGCCGGGGTAACCGGTTCCCAGCCGCACGCCGGCATCGATGGCGGCAAGGGCGATTGCCTCGTTGCCGCTGGCCAGAATTCTTTTGGTCATCTTGTTCATTCCTCTGATTTGTGAAAGGCCGCCTCCGCGTCCGCGCGATCGGCTTCGAGCTCCAGCGCCGCCAGCGTCTCCTCCTGCCGGGCGGCGGCCTCGGCCACCCGCTCGGCCGCAGCCTCCAGTTCCGCCGCCGGGAATTCGCCCCCCGGCTGATTGATCCGATCCAGAAGTTCGTTGAGCCCCAGCGAGATCGAGGCCAGTCGGCGCAAAGGTTCCGGGGGCAGCTCCCCGGCCACCTGACGCAGAAAGGCGTTCTTCTCCTCCAGCAGTTCGACAATCGAACCGCGCAACTCCGACACCGGCTCGTCCGCCACCCGGTCGTAGACCGCAGCCAGCGACTCGTAGCGATCCTCCAGATAATTCAGAAACACCGCCTCCTGCGCCTCGTCGACGAAGGGCAGCGGACCATCTCCGAAGCAGCGGCGGAAGAACGCCTCGAATCCATCCTCACGCCGATACAGACTGTCCAGAATAAAACCATCGAGCTCAGTCGGGGTCAGCACCACCCCGAGCTCCTTGAGAATCTCCGCCAGACTGCCGGTCTCCCCCCGGGAGATCCCGACCCCCTCCGGCGCCGCCGCGAACTCCTCCGCCTCCGGCTCCTCCCGGCGCCGGATCAGCGTGCTGTGCTCGCCCTCGAACCCGATCTCGATCCGACTGGTCAGCCGGATGAACTCGTCGAGCGAGGCGCCCGGATTTTGCAGCAACCGCCGCCCGCCGCCATAGAAGCCCCAGGCCAGCTGTTCAGGAATCTCCAGATAGTTGTCGAAGCGGTCGATCACCCGTTCCAGCGCATCGGCATAGCTGGAGCAGTACTCCTCCAGCTGCCGCTGGCGCCGCTGTTCCCCCGAGCGGAATTCACAGCGCGCCACCCCCCGTTCGTAATCGACGATCACGGCCGTCAGCGCATCCCCGGAACTGAACCGGAACCGCTCATAGAAAGCGCTCAGATCGAACACCCGCAGCACGACCTCCTCCCGTCCCCGGGCCGAATTCCGCAGCCGGGCGTTGTCGGCATGTTCGGCCACCAGATAATCGAAGATCTGCTCCGACCCCAGCAGCAGGCAGTACGGGAACACGGTGAGCAGCGGCGCCCGGAACTCCCGGACCGGAAACGGCTCCCCCTCCGGCCCGAGCAGCGTAACCTCCGACGGGAATACGGACTCCGGGAAAAACGCCGAAAACCGGTGCCCCGGAATCAGAATCCCCTGATCGATCTCATAGTCATCGGGGGTCAGCAGAAACTCCCCGCCCTGAAAAAACGCCGCCCGCGCGACATAGTTGCCGTTGCCGTCGTCGAAAAAGCGGCCGTCGGTATCCAGCTCGCGCTGCAGACGCCCGGCCAGCGCCGAATCCGGCAGCAGCGCTTCGGTCTGCGCCAGCGAAAACTCCGGCGGCAGAGTGTCCAGCAGCCGGTTCAGCACGGTTGAGTGATCAAGCTCCTGCCCCATCGCCGACTCAACTCCCCGCCATCTTCGCCAGTTTGTAATAGAGGAACTCCCGCAAATGGACCTCCAGCTCCGCCTGCTCCATGGTCTTCAACTGCTCCACGGTCAAGGCGTCCTCCACCCGGAACTGACCGCTGACCGTCCGCCGCAACGCCGCCAGCGTGCCGCCGACCCCCAGCTTGCGCCCGACGTCGTAACACAGGGTGCGGACGTAGGTCCCTTTGCTGCAGTGCAGCGTAAAATCGCACTCCGGCAACGCCATCCGGGTGACGTCCAGCGAAAAGATGGTGATCTCCTTCTCCTCACGCTCGACCTCCAGCCCCTTGCGCGCCAGCTCATACAGCTTTTTGCCTCCGATCTTGGCGGCGGAGACCATCGGCGGCAGCTGCTGCTGCGTCCCCACGAACCCGGCCAGCGTGTCGCGCAGCTGCTCCGGCGTCACCCCGGACCAGTCGTATTCGGCGACCACCTCGCCGGCCAGATCCTGGGTCGAAGTCTCCAGCCCCAGCCGCAGCGTGGCCTCGTAGACCTTGTCCTCGCCGCTGAACTTCTGACTCAGCCGGGTGAACTTCCCGAGCACCAGCACCAGGAGTCCGGTCGCCGCCGGATCCAGCGTGCCGCAATGCCCGACCTTCGGAATATTGAACCGGGAGCGGACAAAATTCACCACGTCAAAACTGGTCCACTCCAGCGGCTTGTCCACCAGCAGCACGCCGTTCGACTCAAACGGCGGCAGCCGGTGCTTATCGGCTCGATATCTCATGCTTCCCCTCTTCACCGGACACGCCGCCCAGTAATTTTTCCACTTCGCCCCCGATCACCGCGGCCGCCTCCTCCGGCGGCAGCTCCAGCGTCACCCCCGCCGCCATCGGATGCCCGCCGCCGCCGAACTTCCGGACCAGCGGCCCCACCGGGAACCGGGCATCCTTGCTGCGCAGCGAAACCTTGGTCCACGCGCCGCGGGCGTAAAACAGCCCGGCGATCACCACGCCCTCCACCTCCCGCAGGAGATCGATCACGCCCTCGCCGTCGCGCATGTCGAAGTGGTGCCGGGCGAACAGCTCCTCCGGCATCACCGCGTACAGATAACTCCCGCCCGCGCCGCGCCGCAGACAGCGGCTCAACAGTTCCGTTTCAAACTCCTGCTGGTTCCGGGGCTTGGAAAAGTAGACCGCGTTGACCACGCGCTCCTGGTCGGCTCCCGCCTCCAGCAGCGCCGCCGCCGCCCGGAACGCCTCCGGCGTGGTGTTGGAGAACCGGAAGGAACCGGTATCGGTCACCAGCCCCAGCAACAACAGCGTAGCCGCTTCCGGGGTCAAAGTCCAGCCGGCCGTCGCCGCCAGCTCGTAAACCATCATCGCCGTCGCCGCGCGCTCCGCCACCCAGCTGACCGCCGCCGACACCGAATTGTCCAGATGGTGGTCGATGTTGATCACCGGCAGCGGCAGCTGCGCCAAAGTCCACTCCGGCCCCAGCGCCGCCCGCTCCGGCCGTGCGCAATCCAGCAGCACCAGCGCGTCAAACTCCGCCAGCGCCGACGCACTCAGGGTGCGGACCGGCGCCACCGCCTCCAGAAAGGAGCGGTAACGCAGCGGAACCGGCTCCGGCAGCCAGAGCTCGGCCCGGATGCCGCGGCAGCGGCAGATCCGGACCAAGCCGGCGGCCGAGCCCACGGCATCGCCGTCGGGCTTCTCATGCGTGGCCACCACCAGCGCCCGGACCGACTGCAAACGCGCCAGTACCGCCTGATCATCACTCGACGTCATCGGCCGACTCCGCCTCTCTCAACAACTCCAGTACCCGGTCGCCGGCGGCCATCCGGTCATCCGGCTCGAACTCCAGCACCGGCGTATGCTTGAACCCCAGCGTGCGGGCGATCCGACGTTGCAGTTCGACCCGCTCTCCGGCCAGTGCCTTGAACACCTCGCGCTGCTCGGCGGGCCCCCCGCCGAAAACGCTGACCAGCACCCGGGCCCGGCGCAGATCGACGCTCGCCGTCACCGCGGTCACCGAGACCAGCAACTTCGGCGGAAACACCACCAGCCCCCGCTCCAGCAACCCGGCCAGCTCCCGCTTGAGCAACTCATTCACCCGGGTCAGACGATCCACCTTCATTCCGGACCTCCCGACCGCCTTACAGCGAGGCCTTTTTCAGCTCGATTTCATAGACTTCGATCTCGTCACCCTGATCGAAGTCGACGAAGTTGTCCAGCCGGATGCCGCACTCCAGCCCGGCCTTGACCTCCTTGACATCATCCTGGAACCGACGCAGACTCTGGATCTCTCCGTTGTAGATCAACTGCTTATGCCGGAACACCCGGGCCTTGGCGCCGACCCGGACCACCCCGGTCTCGACCAGACAACCGCAGACCCGCGGTCCCTTGGTCAGCTCGAAGATCTGCAGGATCTTGGCCCGTCCCAGCTCCTTCTCGCGCTTTTCCGGCTCCAGTTTGCCGGCCAGCGCGTCGGTGATGTCCTCCAGCAGCTCGTAGATGATGCTGTACAGCCGGATTTCGACCCCTTCACGCTTGGCCAGATCGTTCACCCCCGGATTGACCCGGACGTGGAAGCCGACCACGATCGCCTGCGAAGCGGCCGCCAGCATCACGTCGTTCTCGGTGATCGCGCCGACGCTGTTCAACACCACCTCGGCCCGGATCTTCTCCGACGGCAGTTTGGCCAGCGACTGCACAATCGCCTCGCCCGACCCCTTGACGTCCGACTTGATCACCAGATTCAAGGTGTTGCGGTTTCCCGACTGCAGCTTGCTGAACAGATCCTCGGCCGTGACGATGCCGCTCGCCGCGGACTGCGCGTTGCGCTTTTCCGCCACCCGGCGCTCGGCCTCCAGCCGCGCCGCCTTCTCGTTCGGATAGACCTCCAGCCGGTCGCCGGCCTCCGGAATCCCCGAAAGTCCGACCACCTTGACCGGCACGCTCGGCCCCGCCGACTTCAACCGGGCGCCGCGATCCGAGATCAGCATCCGGACCTTGCCCCAGCAGTCGCCGCAGACCGCGGCGTCGCCGGGCCGCAGCGTCCCGTTCTGCACCAGCACGCTGGCCGTCGCGCCCAGGCCCGGCTCCATCTGCGCCTCCAGCACCGTACCCGTGGCCCGGCGCTTGGGGTTGGCCTTGAGTTCGAGCATATCGGCCTCCAGCAGAATCCGCTCCAGCAGATCGTTGAGCCCCGCGCCGGTCTTGGCCGAGACCCGGACCGTCCCCACCGTGCCGCCCCAGTCCTCGCTGAACAGCTGATGCTGCTGCATGTGCAGCAGCACCTGGTCCGGATTCGCCTCCGGCAGGTCGATCTTGTTGATCGCCACCACAATCGGAACCTTGGCCGCCAACGCGTGGTTCATTGCTTCGACGGTCTGCGGCTTGAAGCCCTCGGCGGCCGAGACCACCAGCACCGCGATGTCGGTCGCATTGGCGCCCCGGGCCCGCATGCTGGTAAAGGCCTCGTGCCCCGGGGTGTCGATAAAGGTCACCATCCGCCCGTTGTAGGTCACGGTGGAGGCGCCGATGTGCTGGGTGATCGCCCCCGCCTCGCCCTTCGCCACCTGAGTGTGGCGGATCGCATCCTGCAGCGAGGTCTTGCCGTGGTCAACGTGCCCCAGAAAGGTCACCACCGGCGGCCGCGGCACCAAGTCGGCCGGATCGTCCTCCGGCTCGGCGGGCGCTTCCGCGGGCGCTTCCGCCGCCGGCGCGCTCCCCAGTTCCAGCTCAAACCCGTAGGAGCGGCAGAGCTTGCGGGCGTTCGCCTCGCTGATCGGCTGATTGATTCCGGCCAGTTCGCCGAGCTTGATCAGGTCGCTGATCACCTCGTTCGGCTTGCGCCCGACCGCCTCGGCCAGATTTTTGACGATCACCGGGGAAGACAACGTCACCTTGCCCCCGGCGGGAGCGGAACTCCGGGCTCCGCCGCCCTTTTTCTCGGACCGCTTCTTGCGATAGAGGTCGCTGAAGTACGATTCGACCAGACTGGCCATGTCAGCCGGAATCACGTCGTTTTCCACTTTGATTCCCTGCGCGACCAACTCCTCCATAATCTCTTTGGGAGAAACGCTGTATTGTCGCGCGAGATCCTTGACTTTCAATTTTTTCATTCTGCAAGCCTCCCGGCGCGTATCGATAATCTGTCGTTAGAAAATTACTCCTCCAGTCGGTCGAAGGCCTGATTAATCTCATCGCGGTCAATGCCTTCGACCTCCAGCAGCGCGGCGCGACCGGCCGCCTTGACGCCGTCGAGCGTCACATACCCGTGCCGGACCAGCTGAATGCCGGTTTCATCGGAGATTCCGAGCACCCCGGCCAGCGCCCGCCCGGCCTTGACGATCTTCTCCTCGATGGTCTCGGCGTGGGGCGTCTCGCCCTCCTGGCGCAGATTGATGTTCCAGCCGATCAGCTTGGAGCTGAGCCGGACGTTCTGCGCATTCTTGCCGAAGGCGATCTTGGACTGGTCGGCGGCCACATGGACCACCAGCTCGTGCCGGTCCTCGTGCACCTCCACCGACTGCACCCGGGCCGGCTGCAGCGAATTCATGGCGTAGCGGACGATATCCTCGTCGTAGGGGATGATGTCGATCCGCTCGCTGCCCAGCTCGTTGGTGATGTTGCGGACCCGCAGCCCCCGCATGCCGACGCAGGCACCGACCGGATCCACCCGCGGATCGTTGCTTTTGACCGCGATCTTGGTCCGTTTCCCGGGCTCGCGGGCAATGCCCATGATCGAAACCACGCCGTCGTGAATTTCGGCCACTTCGCGCTCGAACAGCCGGATGATGAAGTCCGGATGGGTCCGCGACACGATCAGGCTCGGTCCGGCGCTCTGGGTGTCGACCCGCAGCAGCAACGCGTTGATCCGGTCGCCGACCATATACTGTTCGCCGTGGACCTTCTCACGGTTGGAGAGCAACCCCTCCGCCCGCTGGAAGTCGATGATGATGTTCCCGCCTTCAAACCGCCGCACCACGCCGTTGATGATCTGACCGATCTGGCCGGAGAACTCCTCCGAAACGGTCTCTTTTTCCGCCTTGCGCAGCTGCTGCATGATCGCCTGCTTGGCGGTCTGGGCGGCGATCCGGCCGAAGTTGCTCGGGGTCACCTCCCAGTCCACCACGTCGCCGACCTTGGCGTCGGGAAATTTCTCGCGGGCCCGGGCCAGCACCAGCTGATTGCAGTTCGGCATGCTCTCGACCACCTCCAGCCGGGCCCAGGCCTGGATCTGACCGGTGGCCGGATCGATCTTGACCTGAAGGTCGTTCGCCGGATGGATGCTCTTGCGCGAAGCGGTCAGAATCGCCGACTCCAGCGCCCGGATCAGAAGTTCGCGGCTGATTCCCCGCTCCCGCTCGATATACTCCAGAATCGTCAACAGTTCATTGCTCATTGCCAACCCCCTTTCCGGAACCGCGGCTCCAGACGTTACTGCCTTGACCCCACTCTTCACATCCCTGCGGCGCCGGTCCGCCGCGGCCGGGGCCGACCGGTTCAAACATAAAAAAAAGCGGGTAAAAGCGCACCCACTTCCCTTTCCGGCTCCCGACACTTTTGATAATATCTCAGAAGTAATATAATTCCGATCCCCGCAACTATCAAGTCTCGATCCGGGTTTTTTCGGGAAAAAAAATCCGGCGCCGCTGGCCGCCGCCGCGGGAAAAAAATTCCAGCGGCGGCTTGCCAAAATCCGACACCACATGTATAGTATGACATCGCCGCCCGGGGTGCGGGCGACGGAGCAGTCGCCGGACCCGGACGGACGGGGACCGGTTTCACCACATTCTTCAAGGTTGATTCAATGGAAGAGCGAGCCCGAAAACATCAGGAAGACGAAGATCCCGGACCTCGATTGCGCAGGTTCGGGCGGCCGGTGAACGGCGGGGCCCGCACTTCCGGGTTCCGGCGCTGAACCCGGCGCCGCCCTTTCCCGCATCGCGCCGGATCGCGATTCCTGGCTCAGCAACAGGAGACCACCATGCTGAAAAACCACGACCTCGTGGACGGCAAGATCGTTTGCCGGACCGACGACAAGCCGGGTATGATTCAGGTTTACAGCGCGCCTACCGAAGAGGAGAAACGCTACCTGGTCGAAGACTGCGGCATCGATGAACACACGCTGTACTCGGCGCTGGACGACGACGAGATCTCCCGCGTGGAGTACGAGGCAAATCATGTCGCGGTGATTCTCAAGCGTCCGCGCTACTACAAGGCGGGCAGGAGTCTTGAATTCAAGGTCTCCTCGCTCGGCGCCTTTTTGTTCAACGACCGGATCATCATCGTCCAGTCGGAGCCCAACCCGCTCTTCGAGCACGGACGCACGCCGCTGCGCGGCCAGACCATTCCGGGGGTCCTGCTGCGCTTGCTGCACCACTCCACCCATCACTTTCTGGAGCACCTGCGGGTCATCCGCAACATCTCCGACGAAATCGAGCACAAGATCGAGTTCTCGGTCACCAACAAGGCGCTGGTCAACATGTTCTCGCTGCTGAAGAGCCTGACCTACTACGAGAGCGCCACCAGCGCCAACCAGCTGCTGCTGCTGAAGCTCAAGAACGACGCCGGAAAAATCGGTTTCAACGAGGAGGAGATCGACTTTCTCGACGACATCACCGTCGAAAACAAGCAGTGCGACAATCTGGCCAACATCTACACCGGCATTCTGACCGGCATGTCCGATGCCCGGGTCTCGGTGGTCAGCAACAATCTGGCGATCATCATGAAGTACCTGGCCTTCATCAACATCGTGTTCATGCCGTTGAACGTGATCACCGGGCTGGGCGGCATGTCCGAATTCTCCATGATGACCGAAAAACTGTGGTGGCCGCACGCCTACAGCCTGCTGGTGCTGGCGATGGTGATCATCGGGTACGCCACCTACCTTCTGGTCCGCCGGGTCGGCACCGGCGACCGGACCAACCGGAAAGGGTGAGCGTGATGAAACCGGATAAGTTGAAAAAGAAAAAGGCCGAACTCTCGCGCAAAATGCAGAACAAGCTGCGCGTCGAATTCCGGCGCTGGGATCAGTTCACGCTGCTCCTGGCGCTGGTGATCGCCGTCTCCTGCCTGGTCTGTTACCACCGGCCCTACCAGCTGGGGGAGCCCGCCATTCACGGCTTCCCGCTCTGGTTTCTGCTCTGCACCGCCTACCCGCTGATGGAGTTGATCAGCCTGGTCAACTTGGTGTTCGACCTCTCCGGCAGCTCGCTGATGCGGTTTCTGGTCTCGCGCGAAGTGCTGGCGCTGGGGCTGGTCGATCTGCTCACCTTGGCGGCGGTCTGGGCGCTCTGGCGGTTCCGACTGGGAAGTCGCTTCGGCGTGAGCGTGCTGCGGGCGGCGGGGACCTTTCTGGGGATCTATCTGGCCTGGGGTGCGATGCAGCTGCTGCTGTTCTTCCTCGTGTTCATCTGGCTGCACGGCGGCTTTGCCGAGCTGCACGAGCACCTGCAGACGCCGCCGCCGGAACCGGAAATCGTGGAAAAAGCCGAATAAATCCCGTTTTTTTCGAGAAAAACCGCTTGCATTTTCGGAGAACCGGAGTATTGTAAGTCCTACCGGTGGCGGGTTAGCTCAGTTGGTTAGAGCGTCGGAATCATAATCCGCAGGTCCCTGGTTCGAATCCTGGACCCGCTACCAATTTTTCCGCAATTCAGGCGACCGGCGAAACAGCCGGTCGTTTTTTTTGAGTCCGGGTGTCGAACTTCGGAGGTGTTGCCGATGAGATTCTGGCAAACCGATTTTCAGGTCCTTCAACCGCTGGAACATCTGCCCCGGCCGCTGCATCTGGAACAGGAGCAGCAGGTCAATTCGCGCTACGACTGCGACGGCAAGTGCAAGTGCGGCATCATCAAATTCACCCTGCGCGGGCGCGGGGTCTTTGAATACGGCGGAATACGGCGGCAGTTGACGCCGGGCGTCGCCTTCATCCGCAACGGCTTCGACGACATCCGCTACTATTACCCGCCCGACGGCCGCGATCCCTGGGTCTTCATCTGGTTCGCGTTTCAGGGTGGAATGGCCATGACCATGGTCGACCAGATGATCGAAAAATTCGGCTACCTCTACAATTTCGACCGCCATTCCGGCGCCTTCACCGAACTGCTCCAGTACGGCGCGGCCGGGAAGCGGATCGTCTATCTCAACGCGGTCGCCGGCAGCCGACTGGTGTTGAGTCTGCTCCACAGTCTGCTCGACGGCAAGATCAGCGACCGGCTGGTCCGCGACCGCTCGCGGATTCCCGAAGTGCAGGAGTACATCATCAATCACCTGGAGGATCCCGCGTTGTCGGTGGCCTCGCTGGCCCGTCACTTCCGGCTCAGCCGCGCCCATTTCTCCCGGGTCTTTCACCGGGACACCGGGCGTTATCCGGACGACTTCATCCGCTATCAGCGGCTGCTTTCGGCCTGTTCGCTGCTCAAGGACAGCAATCTCAACTGCAAGGAGATCGCCGATCGGCTCGGCTTTTCCACGCCGGGCAACTTCAGCCGCGCCTTCCGGCAGACGCTGGGCATGGCTCCGCTGGAGTTCCGGCGCCGCGGCACCATGCCCTCCATTTAAGACCGTCTCCCGGCGGAATGCTTCCAAATGATAAATGATCGCACTTCGTGATCATCCACCCCCCTTGACAACGCGCGTTTTCCGGACTAAACTTTACTTCTGAAAAACAGCTGAACCTTCGACTGGTCAGCTAAAAACCACAATCGGACACGTGCCCCGGCCCGCACATTTCGGCCCGGGGAGGGTCCGGAGGACGCAAGGGAACAAGATGAAAAGAATTATCTGCTCGCTCCTGTTCGGGGCCGCGTTGCTGCTGTCGGCCCGGGAGGTGAACTGGACCGGGTACGGAGCCATGACCCTGACCGAACGGCAGTCCGGCGCCGACGCCCTGCTGCTGACCTTCTCCTGCGAAAACGAACAGCGCGCCGCCGAACTGCAGAGCAAACTCCGGGCAGATCTCGGCTGGGATCCGCAGAACCGGCCGACGGCCGTCGCTCTGGCCGACGGCGTTTCCGCGCTGCGCTTTCCCCGGAACGGCGTGATCGCGCTGCTGCGCGCCGGTTCCACGCTCCACGTCGCCGGAGCCCCCGATCCGGAGCGTCTGCGGCAGGCGTTGAAAGAGGCCGGAATCGACCCCGCGCAATGCAGTTCCGAGGCACCCGGCGGTCATCCCGCCCGACTGGATTTCTACGATCTGCAAGCCCTCCGGATGTCGCTGCACGGCTTCAATTTGCTCGGTTCGGTGCCGTTTCCGCAGTGTCTGGAGCGGGCGGAACTGCTGAAGCGCTTTGACTTCTGGAAGCAATTCGACCCGGCCATCGGCATGAACAACCGCTCCTACTTCCGCAACGACAACTTCTTCGACGCCGAACCTGACACCTTCTGGCAGCAGTACCACCTGCAGCTGGCGCAGGACCGGGGACAATCGATGAACTACTGGTTCGGCATCTTCGGCGCGCCGCTCTGGTTCCGCAACCGTTACCCGCTGGACGTGGACCGCTTCGAGGCCGATGCGGTACCCGGCTGGGGTGATCTGGCCACCGCAGGCGCCGCCTACCCCTCCTACAGCTCTCCGGCGGCGCGAGCCTATGCCGCGCGCTTCAACCGCACGTTGCTGCAGAAGCTGCTGGATACCGCGCCGGAGACGCTCGGGGCCATCCGGGTCGCCGCCGGGCGGCCGGGGGACGAGGACGGCTATCACTCGCTCTCGACCGATCTTATGTGGAACTCCGAAGCGGAACTCGCCGCCTTCCGCCGATACCTGAAAAATCAGGGGTACGATCTGGCGGCGCTGGGGCGGCGCTACTTCGGCGATCCCGGCCACTACCGGAGTTGGGAGGAAGTCAAACCGCTGCGCCGGATGGCCTACTTCGGCGATCTCGACCAGGCCTTTCTGAAGTTTGACGGCGACTGGGCGTGCCGTCCGGCGGTCGCCGACGAGCACTGGAGCCGTCCCGATTACCGACCGGGCCCCGAGTGGAAGCCCAACCACCCCGGGCAGCTCAGTCAGCTGCTCTGGGGCGAGCTGTTCAACCCCCGGAAACAGCCGCTCCAGTTCCGGTACGAATTTGAACTGACGCCGGAGCAACTCCGGGAACATCCCGATCTCTATTTGGTGATCAACAACTACACCCGGCAACCGGTGGCGGTCCATCTCAACGGCGAATTTCTGGGCAAACTCCGCTCGCCGGTGCTGGAGCGCGGCCCCTTCGGCTTCCGGGCCTCGCCGTTTCTGAAGGCCGGACGGAATCTGCTGGCGCTGGAGGTCCCATCCCCCGGTCTGCTGCACGGACCGGTCTTCCTGACCACCGTCCAACCGGCGCACTACCCCTACGGCGGGGAACGGCTCAACGCCCGCTGGGTCGACTCCCGGCGCGCCGGGATCGACCGCATCGCCCGCAACTATCCGGCAATGGCCGCGGACTGCGCCCGGCTGGCTCCGGACTATCCGCTGCTGCACACCCCCGGCAGCAGCTACGACACGGCGGCGAACTTTGCCGACTTTCGCCGCCGGGCCGGAATCACCGGGTTGCATCAGACCGGGTCCGAAGCGTCGTTCCGGCCGCACTGGCCGGCGCTGGGGTATGCGCTGGGGCTCCACTCCAGTCACGAGGAGTCGGGGCAGTGCGACGACCCGGAGCGGCTCACGCTGGAGTTCAACTGGTTTCTGTTCAACGCCGACAGCGCACACAACTTCGTCTACGACGCGATTCATTATCAGCGCGCGGAGGGCGTTCACGGCTGGTTCCGCCGCAATGCCCGGACCTTGCAGCTCTTCGGCAAAGCCTGGTGGCAGCAGCCCGGAATCGGACTGCTGAAGACCGCGGCCTCCTCCTATTTGTTCCCGGATCACCCCGGGCCGCACCGGGCCGATCTGGGCATGTCCCAGCTGTTCGACGCGCATTACAGCTACGTCTATTTGACGGAAAGCGAACTGGACAACCACCTCGCCGACGACTATCCCCTGCTGATCGATCTGGAAAATCCGGTCTATGATGAATCCCTTCTCGCCGGGCTCGAGCGCTATGTCCGCAACGGCGGCTGTCTGGTGCTGCAGCCCGGCAGCGGACGCCACGATCCCCTGCGGGCCGACAGCGACCCGGTGAGCCGACTTTCCGGCTTCCGCGCCGGAGCCGAAAAGCAGCAGCAGGAGCTGCGGTTTGAAGAAGACAACGCGCTCTTCCCGCGGCTGGCCGGACGCCGCTTCGGCGCCGACGGCCGGGCGCTGGAAGCGCTGGCGCCGGAGGCGCAGATTCTGGCCCGCTGGTCCGACGGCAGCGCCGCCATCGGGCGGCGCCCTCTGGGGCGGGGGCAGATCATCACGCTGGGCTCCTCCTTCTGGCAGAGCGACCGCAAAATTGAGGAAACGAACGTAGCAACGCCCTGGTCGCTGCGGGAGATCGTGTTGCAGAGTCTGGCCGAACCGCTCGGGATCGAGCCGGAGATCCGCCTGGCCGATCCCCGGCTCTGGGCGCGGCGGCAGCGGGGCAAGAACGGTCTGGAGGAGTATCTGGCGCTCTGGAACCGGTCCGGAGCCGCGCTTGAAAAGCTGGAAATCGAACTGGTCGGCGCCGGGACCGATCGCCCGCTCCGGGACCTCCGGAGCGGACGGGAGTATCCGCTGCGGAACCGGAAAGTGGTGCTGGATTTCGAGCCCGGCGAACTCAAGCTGCTGGCCGTCAACGCCCGCCCGGCGGCCGCGGCGCTGCGCGAATGGGTGGCCTATCATGACAAGTTCTTCGATCGCTCGCAGGTGCGTTACCCGGAGCCGCCGCCGGAACTTCCTCCCGCGCGCGATCTGGTGTTTCAGGAGCTGGAGTTTTTGCACGCCGGGGCGGAGGACGCGGCGCGCCCGCCGGCAGGAACCTGGCGCAAGGTCGGCCCCGGCTTCTGGGAGGAACAGGGCTTTCCGGCGCGCGGAACCGGCTTCTACCGCACAAGTTTTGAGCTGCCGTCGGCGTGGCTCGGCGCGCCGGTCAATCTCCAGTTCTCCGGCGCCGACCACGCGGTCTTCACCGGGGAGACCACGGTCTACCTGAACGGGCGCGAGGCGGCGCACTACGCGCCGCACATGTGGACCAACACCGACCGGGCCGAGGTCACGTCGTTGCTGAAACCGGGTCGCAACGAGCTGCTGGTCAAGGTCCGGGCCGACCGGGTCCGGGGCGGCTGGCTCGGGCAGCTCGGACTCAGCGCGCTGGAGCCGCTGGAGGAGCAGCGCGATCTGCTCGGCGCGGTCCAGCTGGTCCGCGAATACGGGGTTCCGGACGGCTCGGTGCCGCTGGCCGGTTCCGACGGGCGCGGCCGCTGTCTGCGCTTCGAGGTCGACGTTCCCGACTCCTGGCGGGGGCGCAACGTGCTCCTGGACTGGGCGGACCGGAGCGTAGCCTGGGGGCTGGTGCTGGTCAACGGTCAACCGATCAGTTTGAACACCATCTGGCCGCAGGCGGGGCGCATTCAGTGTTCGCTGCTGCCCTATCTGCAATACGGCCGGAAGAACCGGATTGAACTCTGGCCCTACTTCCGGAAGGATCCTTCGACTTTTCAATTGCAACATCTGCATATCGGAACCACAACATTAACGGAGGTACCAAGATGACTTCTCCCCATTCGTCCCGCACCGCTTTTACGCTCATCGAACTGCTGGTGGTGATTGCGATCATCGCCATTTTGGCTTCGATGCTGCTCCCGGCGCTGAATCAGGCCCGGTCCCGGGCCCGCGGCGCCAAATGCAGCGGCCAGCACCGGCAGATCGCCCTGGCCGCCGGCATGTACACCAACGACAACTTCGACTACACGGTTTCGCCCAAGAGTCAGGTGCTGCCCGGAAACTCCGCCGACGGCGGCAAATTCTCGGGCTACTCCTGGCAGTATCAGATGGCCAAACAGTATCTGCCGGACGTACTCGCACGCTCCGAGGCCGACTGGGCCTACCGCAAGGTCGACGGCGGCAAATCGGTGTTCAACTGCCCGGAGAACATCGAACCGACCAAGGACGGCTATCTAGCCATGTCCATCGTCATCAACGGCAAGGGCGGCTACGGCACCAACTGGGGCTACGGCAACCGCAAGATCAGCCGGATCGGACAGCCGAGCAAGCTGCTGGCCTTCATGGACGGACCGCTCTCGGCGGGAATCCGCGAAGGATACTACAACAGCTACGACAACGCGGTGGCCTTTTTCGAGCATCGGATGACCAATCCGCTGGACTCTTCAGGCTGGTTCCCGATCGCCCGGATCTTCCGGCACAACAACTTCGCCAACATGCTCTTCGCCGACGGCCATCTGGAGCCCAAACCGGCGGTCTGGGCCAACGGCAAATTCTTCAACAACAACGCCCAGCGCTATCCGACCCAGTGGTATACGCCGTTCCTGGAAGAAGTGAACCCCGGAACCTGGTGAGCCGCTCATGATCCGAAAATCTCTTCTGACGCTGCTCTTCTGGCTGCCGGCCCTGAGCATGGTCACCGCCGCCCCGGTCGAATGGACCGGGTACGGCAACATGGAGCTCTCGGACCGGAGTTTTCCGGGAGACGCCCGGGTGCTGACCTTCCGTTGCGAGACTCCGCAGCGGGCCTCCGATCTGCAGAGCAAACTGCTGGCCGATTACAGCTGGGACGGCTGGAACGCCCCGACCGAACTCCGGCTCGACGAACACCACACCGCGTTGAACTTCGCCCGTCATGGACTGCTGGCCATTCTGCGCCGCGGCGACACCGTCTACGCGGCGGCCGCGCCTGACGAGGCAGGGTTGCGCCGGGCGCTGGATACCGCCGGAGTCGAGCTGCAACACACTCTCTCCACGCCCGAAAAACGTCATCCCCGGCGGCTCGACTTCTTCGATCTGGAGGGACTGCGGTTCTCGCTGCACGGCTTCAACCTGCTGGGCACGATTCCGTTTCCGCAGCAGCTGGAGAAATCCTCGCTGGACCAGCGGCTGCGGAACTGGGCGAAGTTTCCGATCGGCTTCAACGACCGCAGCTATTTCCGCTCCGACAACCTCTTCGACGCCGAACCGGGAACCTTCTGGCAGACTTATCTGCTGCAGCAGGCCGCGGGCGCGGACCGCTCGCTGAACTTCTGGCTGGGCGTGTTCGGAGCCCCGCCCTGGTTCCGCAACCGCTTCCCCAACGAGGTCGATCAGTACGAAGCCGATTCGGTCCCCGGCTGGGGGCAGCTGCAGGAGGCCGGTTCGCCCTACCCCGCCTACAGTTCGCCGGTCACGCGCAGCTATGCCGCGCGCTTCAACCGCACGATTCTGGAGGCGCTGCTGAAGACCGCGCCGGACACCCTCAGTTCGCTGCGGATCGCCTCCGGCCGACCGGGGGACGAGGACGGCTTTCATTCGCTCTCCACCGATCTGTTGACCGCGTCGCCGCGCGAACTGGAGGCCTTCCGCGCTTTTCTGCGGAAACAGGGCTACACCCTCGCCGCGCTGGGCGAGCGCTACTACGGCGACGCCGGGCACTACCAGAGCTGGGAGGAGGTCCGCCCGCTGCCCCGCTTCGCCTATTACGGCGACCTGGAACACGCCCGGCAGCGACTTGACGGCCCCTGGTTCAGCCGGGTGGCGGACCGGCCCGCCCCCGGTGCGCTCGACGACTCGTGGACCCCCAACGCGCCGGGCTCGGTCCGGCAGCTGCTCTGGAACGAACAGCACAATCCGCAGGCCCGCGAGGTCTACTTCCGCTGCCGCTTCCGCTTTGAGCCGCGTCCGGAGGACGGGGATCTCCATCTGGTGGTCGGCACCCGGCTTCTCGGCTCCGTCGGGGTCTGGCTGAACGGCCGGTGGCTCGGGGAGCATGAGCCCGAGGGCAGATTCAGCGGCCCCTTTGCGCTGCCGGTGAAAACGTTGCTGCAACACGGCGACAACGAGCTGATTCTGCGCGTTCCCCGCGGGGTGATCCACGGCCCGGTGTTTCTGAGCGCGGAAAAGCCGGTTCACTACCCCTACGGCAGCGAACAGCGCAACGCCCACTACCGCGACACCCGGCAATTCGGGGTGGAGCGGATCGCCCGTAACTACGGGCTGATGGCTTCGGATCTGGCGCGGATTGCGCCCGATTATCCGGTGCTTCACACCTGCGGCAGCGGCTATGAGACCGCGGCGGAGTTCGGGCGCCTGAAGCGCGAAGTCGGCATTGCCGGGATTCACCAGACCGGCTCGGAATCGAGCTTCCGCCCCTGGTGGCCGGGACTCGGCTACGCGCTGGGCATCCACTCCAGCCACGAGGAGGCCGGGCAGTGCAACGACCCGGCCCGGCTGAGCCGGGAGTTCCACTGGTCGCTGCTGAGTGCCGACAGTTCTCACAACTTCATCTACGACGCCATCTTGTATGCGCAGGTCGAGCAACAGACCAAGTGGTTCAGCCGGAACCGCCGGTTGCTGGAGCTCTTCGGCAAGGCCTGGTGGCAGCCGCCGAAACTGGCGCTGTTCCGCGCCGCCGCCGAGACTTGGCTGTTCCCGGAGGACGACACCGCCAACACCTCCGACCTCGGCCGTGGTTCGCTTCAGGATCTGCATTACGGCTTCGTCTATCTGACCGAATCCGAACTCAAAAACGGCATTGTCTCCGACTATCCGGTAGTAATCGACGGCGGCAACCGGGTCTACGATCCGGACCTGATCGCCGCGCTCCGGCGTTACGTCGAAGCGGGGGGGATTTTCATCACCCAGAGCGAGACCGGGCGGCACGCCCCGCTGCGGGCCGACGCCGATCCGATCGCCGAACTCACCGGCTTCCGCGCCGGTCACTCCGCGGAGGAGCAACTGGTCACGGTGGAGACGGAGCAGCCGGTCTTCTCCCGGCTGGCCGGCGGCACCTTTCCCGGCCGGGGGCTCTCGCTGAACTGGATCCGCCAGAACCTCGGCACCGGCGCGAACCGGGCGCTGGAGCCGATTCCCGATTTTCCGGGCCGGGTGACGGTGCTGGCCCGATGGCAGGACGGATCCATTGCGCTGGCGCTGCGGCAGCTGGGCAAAGGGTGGATTCTGGCCTGCGGTTCCAGTTTCTGGCGCTGCGCCAGCGACCGGGGCGGGAGTGGAATCACCACCAACGGCAGTTTGCAAAACGACTTCCTCCGGGAGCTGCTGACCTACGCCGGAATCCAGCCGGAGATCGAATGCGCCGAAAGTCGGCTCTGGGCCAAACGGCAGTGGACCAAAAACGGTCTGCAGGAGTGGCTGGTGCTCTGGAACCGCTCGAATCAGGCACTGACCGGCGTGGAACTGACCGTTCCGGGACCGGGGGAAGCCGGAACCGCGCGGGAGTGGCTTACCGGCGGCGAACACCCCCTGACGGCGGACGCCGGGGGGCGGCATCTGCAACTCGATTTTGCGCCGGGGGAGCTCAAGGTGCTGATGCTGCAGTCGCACACCGCCGCCCGGGCGCTGGAACTGATGCTGGCCTACAAACAGAAGTTCTTCGAC
The DNA here is from genome assembly GCA_949297015.1 of uncultured bacterium. Lineage (GTDB taxonomy): Bacteria > Verrucomicrobiota > Lentisphaeria > Victivallales > Victivallaceae > CASFRF01. The sequence goes on along the minus strand of CASFRF010000090.1, from coordinate 10,803 downwards.
CGCTCCGGCGTGCATTATCCGGAGCAGGAGCTCCCGGAGCTCCCGCCGGCCCGCGATCTGGTGTTCTCCGACCTCGAATTCCAATGGACCGAAGCCGATTCCGAAACCCCGCCCGCCACCGGGTCCTGGCAACCGATCCCGCCGGGCTTCTGGGAGGAACTGGGGTATCCGGCCCGCGGTACCGGCTACTACCGGACCACCTTCACCGTGCCGGAGGAGTGGTCCGGCCGGGCGGTCAATCTGCAGTTTGCGGCACCCGACTTCGCGGTCTTCTCCGGCGACGAAGCGGTGGTCTACCTCAACGGCCGGGAGGCGGCCCGGTACGCGCCGCACATGTGGATCAACGCCGACCGCGTCGAAGTGACGCCGTTCCTGAAACCGGGGCGCAATGAGCTCCTGGTCAAGATCCGGGCGACCCGGGTCCGGGGCGGGTGGCTCGGACAGTTCGGGCTCGCGCCGCTGGAATCGCTGGCGCCGGTGCGGGAGATCGAGGAAGTGGAGCTCGCGCCGGGGCTCGATCAACCCGGAACCGCGGTCCGGCTGCCGCTGGCCGGAAACCGGGGACGGATCCTGCGCTGGGAGCTGGAAATTCCAGCCGACTGGCGGGGCAAAAACGTCTTGCTGGAGCTGGACGGCACCACCCCGTGGGGAGTGTTGCTGCTGAACGGCCGGGCGATCAGCTTCAACTCCGGCTGGCCGCTGGCCGGGAAAATTCAACTTTCGCTGCTGCCCCACCTGCGTTTCGGGGAGCGCAACACCTTTGAACTCTGGCCCTATTCCCGCCGGCAGCCGACGGACTTTATGCTGCGCTCGCTGCGGATCGGAACGGCGCCGTTGGAGGAAGTGAAATGAAAAATCTCTTATGGTTGTCTTGTGCCTGCTGCGGCGCACTGGTCGGTGCGGCGGAGCTGACCGTACCCAACGGCGGCTTTGAAGAGTGGGCCCCGGCGGAACAGGTGCTGGCCGTAAGCCCCCGCAAAATTCCGGGGTTCCGGGCCCTGCGGCTGGAGGATCGGCAAATCCCGCTGTTCTACTTCACGCTGGCCGAACCCGACCGCAACGGCTCGCCGGGCACCGGCGGCGTCTTTTGCGACCGGCAGATCAAAGCTGCCGGAAACGCCTCGCTCCGGATCGAAAACCGTTCGGTGAACGACATCACCAGCGTGCGACTGCGCCCGAACTGGTTCACCACCGGCGGCCGGACGCCGCTGGCGATCCGGCCCAACACCCGCTACCGGCTGCGTTTTCAGCTCCGGGCGGAGGGGCTCAAGCCCCATCCGGAAGGCGGCGGCGCGGTGATTTTTCTGGCGCTGCTCGACGGTTCCGGGCGCGCCCGGCCGGTGGGGTCGGTGGTCTTCCGCCCCGGAGTTCCGAGCTACGACTGGAGCGCGGCGGAGAAGGAGTTCACCACCGGCCCGGAGGATCGGGCGGTGGAGTTCGACTTCCAGCTGCGCCGCGCCGCCGGGAACTTGTGGTACGATCAAGTTGAACTGGAGGAACTCGGCCCGGTCCGGGTGCTTGAAGTATTTTAATTCCATTGGAGAAACAATCCGCATCATGAATTCCCACACCCTGACTTTAACCGATTACTGGCTGGAACTCGACGGAGTCCCCCGATTTCTCTTCGGCGGCGACTTCACCTACCCCCGGGCCCGGCGCTCGGACTGGCGCGACGGCCTGCTGCGCATGAAGGCCGCCGGCATGAACTGGGTGACCTGTTACGTCCCCTGGCTGATCCACGAACCGGAACCCGGCGTTTTCGACTACACCGGGAATCGCGATCTCGGCGCCTTTCTCGATCTGGTCCGCGAACTGGGATTCTACGCGGCGGTGCGGCTCGGGCCCTTCGTCCACGGCGAATACCGCAACGGCGGGTTGCCGCAGTGGCTGATCGACCGGCTCGGCTCCCGGGTCCGGACCAACGATCCGGAATATCTGGAGTACGCTGCCCGCCACTATCGGAAAATGATCGAGATCATCCGGCCCCGGCTCTACACCAGCGGCGGAGCGGTGATCCTGATGCAGCTGGAGAACGAACTCGGCGCCGCCGGCTGCAAGGGCGACGACATTCCGCGCGGCTCCGCCACGCCGGAGGAGAACGCCCGCCACGTCCGCTTCTATTACGATCTGGTCCGCGAAGGCGGCCTCCGGCTGCCGGTGATCGACATCAACCGGCTGCCGCCCGAAGCCCGGCAGATGGAGCAATACTGCGACACCGCCGGAGGCTATCCGGTCAGCTGCTTCGCCGCCGACGGGGAGCTGCCGCCCTTCTCCACCGCCAACTACGACCGGCACACCCGGCCCCGGCTCTCCATCGAGACCGGGACCGGCATGTTCGCGCGGATGTTCGATTATCCCCCCTATCGCCACACCAACGGCTATCAGGGGCCGCTGCTGCCCGCCGCGGTCTGCGAGGCGCTGGTGCAACAGCAGGCCGCCGAGGGCTGCAACGGCATCGGCATGTTCGTGCTCTTCGACGGCACGCTGGCCGATCAGACCAACGAGTCGATGCTGGGCCGGGGGCCGATGAACTATCAGGCGCCGATCGGCGGCGAGGGGCAGCTGCGCGACTCCTACCGGGCCATCAAGCGCTTCGGCTGGTTCATCCGCGCCTTCGAGCGGGAACTGCTCCAGGCGCGCCCCAGCCGGGAGTGGGCCCGCTGCGTCAGCTACGGCACGCCGCACCCGGGGGTGGAGGACGGGCTGCCGCCGGGCGATCTCTTCGAGGGCTACGGCCGGGAACAGGAGCTGCCGACCCATCTGCGGCAGATCCGCGAAGTGGAGTCGCTGGCCCGGGTCACGCCCGGATTGAATTTGAGCGAGAGCAACTTCCTCTTTCTGCGCAACGTCCACAACCGGACCCGCCGCTGGCTGCGCGATATCCGGGTGACCACCGGCCAGAGTCGGCTGGGGTCGGAGGTCTTTCAGGAGTATCCCAAGCGGGTCCAGCTGGAGCTGCCGCCGGATTGCTGCAAAATCCTCCCCTTTTTCGTGCGGCTGGAACCGGGCTGCTATCTGGAGTACGCCACCGCCACGCTGCTGGACCGCCGTCCCTTCGGCGATCAACTGCAGGTGATTCTGCACGCCTCCACCGAGGAGACCGTGGAGTGGCGGACCGTGGTCCGCGACGGCGCGCTCGGGAGCTCGCCGGATCTGCTGGTGATCCCGGAATCCCCCTGCTCGGTCACGCTGCTGGGCGTGCCTTCGGCGCGGATCCAGGTCGGCACCATCAACCGGAAGCTGCGCTATGTGCTGGTCAGCAGCGAACTGGCCGGAGAGGTCTGGGAGTTCGGGTCGCGCGTGGCCTTCAGCAATTTGCAGCTGCTCGACTCCGACGACCATCAGCTGACGGCCGTGGCCGATCAACAGGAGTACTATCTGGAAATCCTCACCCCGCGCCCCGGCCGTCCGCGCTTCGACTGCGACTGGCACTACGACGCCGAGCGCGGGCTGCTCCGGCTTACCGGCACCGTCGAACTGCCGGAACCGGTGCTCGACTTCCGCCGCCGCCAGGAGGGCGACGCGCTGATTCTGGAAGCGGAGCTCGAGCCGGAGGCTCTGCTCCGGGGACTGGACAATCTGATTCTGGAAGTCGAGCTGGACGGCACCCACGGCGTGGCTGCCTGGAACGGCCGGATCGTGAGCGAGCATCTCTTCGGGCGCTTCCGCCCTTGGGAGCTCGGACTCCGGGAACTGGGGTCCGCCCCGGGGACGCTCAAACTGAGCTGCAGGGACGCCCGCGCTCCCCGGATCCGGCTGCGGCCCCGCCGCCGCCTGACCCTCGATTTCGACTGGGAATAAACGTCCGCGGGCCCGGGATTACCGGGCCCGCGGACCAGTGCGGAAATCTTCCGCTGCGACCGCCACTCCGGACCGGGTCCGGCGAGGCGGGGAATTACGGCTGCCGGAGCACGCCGCCGGTGTCGGCGCTGGTGGCCATCGCCGCGTAGCGCGCCAGATACCCGGTGGTGGCCTTGGCGGGACGCGGAGTCCAGCGCTTCCGGCGCTCCGCCAACACCTCCGGCGCCACCTCCAGCGTCACCTTCCGCGCCGGAATGTCGATGGCGATGATGTCGCCGGGCTCGACCAGCGCGATCACTCCGCCCGCCGCCGCCTCCGGGCTCACATGGCCGATGCAGGCACCGTGGGTGGCGCCGCTGAACCGCCCGTCGGTCACCAACGCCACCGAGTCGCCCAGCCCCTGCCCCATGATGTAGCTGGTCGGCGCGAGCATCTCCTGCATGCCGGGGCCGCCCTTCGGCCCCTCGTAGCGGATCACCACCACGTCCCCGGCGTGAACCTTGCCGCCGAGAATTCCCTCGCAGGCCTCCTCCTGACTCTCAAAGATCACCGCCGGACCGCGATGCACCAGCATCCGGGGATCCACCCCCGCCGCCTTGACCACCGCGCCGCGCTCGGCCAGATTGCCGAACAGAATGGCCAGACCGCCCGCCTGACTGTAGGCGTTCTCCAGCGTGTGGATGATGTCGCCGTCGGGCGCGGGCGCCGCCGCGTACTGCTCGGCCAGCGTCAGGCCGGAGACGGTCGGGCAGCTGCCGTCGATCAGTCCGGTCCGGGCGATCTCCCGGAGAATCGCCATGATGCCCCCCACCCGGTTGCAGTCCTCGACGATATGGGCGTCGGGCCGCGACGGCGCGAGCTTGCAGATGTTCGGAGTCTTGCGGGAGATCTCGTCCAGATGCCGCAGATCGACCTTCAATCCGGCCTCGGAGGCCACCGCCAGCGTGTGCAGCACCGTGTTGGAGCTGCCGCCCATGGCCATGTCCAGAACCAGCGCGTTCTGGAACGACGCCGCCGTCACCAGATCCCGGGCCCGCAGCGGCTTTTCCATCCGCGCCAGTTCGACCGCCCGGAACGCCGCGCGCCGCCACAGCTCGACCCGCTCCGGCGCGTCGGCCGCGATGGTGCCGTTCCCCGGCAAGGCGATGCCCAGCGCCTCGCAGAGGCAGTTCATGCTGTTGGCGGTGAACATCCCGGAGCAGGACCCCGCGCCGGGACAGGCGGTGCACTCCAGCTCCTCAAGCTCCGATTCGTCGATCCGGCCGACCACTTTGGCGGCCACGCCCTCGAAGATCGACTTAAGATCGGTATCCTGCTTCCGGCCCGGAGTCTTGCCGGCACGCATCGGGCCGCCGGAGGCGAAAATCGTCGGGATGTTCAGCCGCATCGCGCCCATCAGCATGCCGGGCACGACCTTGTCGCAGTTCGGGATGCAGATCATGGCGTCGAAGGGGTGGGCGCTGCCCATGGTCTCGACGCTGTCGGCGATCAGTTCGCGGCTGGGCAGCGAAAACTTCATTCCGGCGTGCCCCATGGCGATGCCGTCGCAGACCGCGATGGTGTTGAATTCGTAGGGGACGCCGCCGGCTTCGCGGATCGCCGCGCAGACGATCTCGCCGACCCGGTTCAAATGGCAATGTCCGGGCGCGATGTTGGTGTAGGAGTTGCAGACGCCGATGAACGGTTTCCCGAAATCAGCCGAACTCAGGCCGGTGGCCCGCATCAAACCGCGGTGCGGCGTGCGCTCAAGGCCCTGTTTCATGATGTCGCTGCGCATGATTCTCGATCCTTATGTAAGTGTACAATGACCCGAATGACGTTATCGGATAATATACCTCGCCGAACCCGTATTGCAACTTGAATTCCGGCTTTTTCCATGGTAGATTACCGCAACGGAAATCAGATCAGGAGACCCCAAGCCATGAAGCGCTATCGCACGGTCCGGCTGGACGAACTGGAGGCGGTCGTCTGCCCCTGCGGGGAGACCCGCAGGGCGTTCGTCGACGACCCCGCTCAAGTCGCCTCGATGCACTACGTCGAAATCCGCGACGACGCCCGGAGCCACTATCACCGGAAACTCACCGAACTCTATCTGGTGCTCGAAGGCGAAGGCTTTCTCGAACTCGACGGCGAGCGCATCCCGGTCCGGCCGCTCTCCGCCGCGCTGATTCACCCCGGCTGCCGCCATCGGGCGGTGGGCAAACTCAAAATCGTCAATGTGCCGATCCCGGCCTTTGACCCCGAAGACGAATGGTTTGACTGATGAACTACGCCGCACTGGTGGATCCAACCATGGGCGTGGGCCGCGGTAACTGCCTGATCGGCCCCTACCGCCCGCTGGGTATGGTCCGGCTGGGGCCGGACTGCGAACTTCCGCACCGCTCAACCACCGGCTACACCCCGGGGGCGCCGGTGATCGGTTTCAGCCACACCCGCATGGCCGGGACCGGCGGCGTCGGCCGCTACGGCAATCTGCGGCTGATGCCCTTTACCGGGCCGGTGCGCTGCAACGACGTGTGTCCCTTTTTTCAGGTGCCGTTCGATCGCCACAGCGAAGCGCGCCTGACCGGTGAACGCGCGGAGGTCGGCTACTACGCCGCGCGTCAGCCGCACTTCGGCGTGGATCTGGAACTGACCTCGACCGCCCACGTCGGAGTCCACCGCTACCGCTTCCCCGCCGACGCCGACGCGCAGCTTCACTTCGACGCCGGGGCCACGGTTCAGAAGCTCACGCTGATCCCCGGCGAGCTTTCGCTGTTTGAGAACTGGGAACAGGGGCCGGAGTCGATCGGCGGCTTTCTCGAACAGATCGACGACCACACTCTGCGCGGACGCAGCGACCTGCGCGGGGGCTGGGGCCACTCGATGCCCTACAGCCTCTACTTTCAGCTGGAGTTCGATCAGCCGATCCGGCACACCCGCTTCGCCAACCGCGGCGGGGTGGTTCCGGGCGGGGTGCTCAAGCTGGTCGCCGGGCCGGGCTGTCTGGCGGTGCTCGACTTCGGCGCGGTGGCGGAACTCAACGTCCGGGTCGGGATCTCGCAGGTCTCGATCGCCAACGCCGAACACTATCTGCGTACCGAAAGCGACGGCCGGAGCTTCGACCGGATCCGCGCCGAGAGCGTCGAAGAGTGGAACCGGATCTTCGCGCGCTGCGAACTGGAAGGCGGCACCGAAACCCGGCGTAGAATCTTCTACACCATGCTCTACCGGCTCTACTGCAACCCCGTCGATCTGGGCGTGGATCAGGAGAACCCCTTCTGGCAGTCGGGACGCCGGGCCTTCAACGACTACTGCTGTTTGTGGGACAGCGTCCGCAACGCCAACAGCTACTTCACGCTGTTCGATCCGGAGCTGGCGCGTGATCTGTTGAACAACCTGCTGGACATCGCCGCGCACACCGGCGGCTGGCTCCCCGACGCCTATCTTGCCGGGCATCACGCCTACATGCAGAGCGCCTGCGCCGCGGACATCATCTTCAGCGAGGCGGCGCGCAAACACCTGACGGGGGTGGACTATCACCGGGCGCTGCAGTTCCTGCGCCGGAACAGCGAAGTGCCGTCGCCCGATCCGCTGGTGGTCGGGCGCTATCTGGAGGACTGGGAGCAGCTCGGGTATCTCTCGACCAACGTCCCCAAAGGGTGTATCTCCCGGCATCTGGAGTACGCCTTTTACGACTGGTGCATCGCCCGGCTCGCCGAATGGCTCGGGGAGTCGGAGACGGCCGCTTGCTACGACCGCAAAGCGCAGCGGGTCTGGGCGCTGTGGGACGAGCGCGACCGGGTCTTCCTGGCCCGGACTCCGGAGGGGGAGTTCGTCCGCGACTTCGACCCCTGGCGGAGCTCGCCGGAGTGCTACAACGACAAACTCTGCTACGAATCGCCGGCGGTGGCCTGGACCATGAACGTGTTTCACGACTTCCCGGGCCTGATCGCCCGGCTGGGCGGAGCCGAGGGATTCCGCGAGCGGCTCGACTGGCTGTTCGACAGCGGCGTCTGGTTCCTCAAGGAGACGATGATGCACCTTCCGCACCTCTACACGCTGATCGGACGCCCCGAACTCAGCGCGGAACGGGTGCTCGCCGAGCTGGAGAAAAACTACCGTCTGGAACCCGACGGCCTGCGCGACGACGAGGATTTCGGCTGTCACAGCAGCTGGTATTTGTGGAACTCGGTCGGACTCTATCCGTTGATCGGGCACGATCTGTATTTGCTGACCCCGCCGCTGTTCGACCGGATGCGGCTCCGCACCGGCACCGGAACTTTGCGGATTGCCGTCGACCGCAGTCGCGGCTCTCGCCATATCGCCGGCATCGAACTCAACGGCCGGAAACTCAACCGCGCCTGGCTGCGCCATGACGAGCTGACCGGAGAGGTGGAGCTCACCTTCCGCCTGACCGACGGCGAAACCGATTTCGGCCGCTCCGAGCTGCCGTTCCCGGAGCTCTGACCGGGATGGCCGCCGTGCTGCTTCACACCTCCGGACCGGTTTGCGCCGCCGGGCTGCCGGTGGCGGGTGCGCTGCCCCCGGCGCTGACTCGCGAGCTCAACGCCCATCCGGCGGCGGCGGCGCCCCTGCTGATCAACCTCTGCGGCATTCCGGGGGCGGGCAAATCGACGCTGCTGCGGCAGCTGCGGAACCGTCCGGAATACGCCGGATTTCTTCCCCTCGCCTTCGACGAACTGATGGAGCAGCTCCCCGAGTACCGGGCCGAATCCGATCCGGAACGGGCCTTCCGCCGCGGCGAAGCCCCCGCCCGCGCACTCGGCTACGCCCTGCTGGAGCAGGCGGTGGCCCGGCGGCTCAACCTCCTGTTTGAACACAGCTCGGCGTGCCCGGAGCATGTGGCGCTGTTCCGGGCGCTGCGGCAGCTGCCGGAGCGGCCCTACCGAATCCGGATGCTCTACCTCGCCTGTCCGCCGGAACTGGCGCGGCGGCGAATCGCCGGTCGGGCCCGGTTCGTACCGCCGGAGCTGATCCGGCAGCGACACGCCGTCCTGACCGATTTGATCAACCGTTACTATCGCTCCGATCGCGAGGTGGTCGATGAGTTCATCGAACTCGACGGAGCGGCAACCAGGGAATCCTTGTTATGAACACTCTGATCGTCATCCCCGCCCGCTACGGCTCCAAACGCTTCCCGGGCAAACCGCTGGCCGAACTGGCCGGAAAACCGATCCTGCAACGCGTCTGGGAGATCGCCGACAGCGTCTGCCGCAGCCGGACCTCCTGCCGCGCGGTGGTCGCCACCGAGGAACCCACCGACCACAACGGCAGCGCCCGGATCATCCGGTTCTGCGAGGAACACGACATCCCGGTGCTGCCCACCCCGGCGAGCTGCCGCTCCGGTTCCGACCGGGCCTGGATCGCCGCCGGACGGCAGCCCGAATCCGAACGGCCGGAGGTGGTGCTCAATCTTCAGGGCGACAATCCGCTGTGCCCGCCCGCCTTTCTCCACGCCCTGCTCGACGCCTTTGAGCAGCATCCGGAGACGCAGGTGGCCACGCCCTTCACCCGGCTCTCCTGGGCGGCGCTGGACCAGCTGCGCCGCTCCAAACAGGACTCGCCGTTCAGCGGCACCACCGTGATCGTCGGCCGTGACGGCAACGCGGTCTGGTTCTCCAAGAACCTGCTCCCGGCGATCCGGGGCGAAGCCGACCTGCGTCGGCAGCAGCCGCTCAGTCCGGTCTGCCGCCACATCGGACTCTACGCCTACCGGTTCCCGGCGCTGGCCTACTTCGCCAACGCGCCGCAGGGGGAGTACGAAAAGCTCGAACAGCTTGAACAGCTCCGGTTCCTGGAGAACGGCATCGCCGTGCGGCTGGTGGAGGTCGCCTACCCGGCGGGTTACGAGCAAATGACCTCCGGTATCGACACGCCTGAGGATCTGGCCCGGGCCGAACAGCGAATCCGGGAAGCGGGAGAGTTGTTGAAATGAGCGAAACCACCCTGATCGTCGTCCGTCACGGCAACACCTTCAACCCCGGCGACGTCATCCGCCGGGTCGGAGCCCGCACCGATCTGCCGCTCACCGACCAGGGCCGCGAGCAGGGCTTCCGGCTCGGAGAACTGCTCAAAACCCGCGGTTTGACCCCCGATCGTGTCTTCACCGCCCCCCTGCTCCGCACCCGGGAGACCGCCCGGCAGCTGCTGGCGGCGCTGGCGCTCCCGCTCACGCCGGAGCCTCTGACCTTTCTGACCGAACTCGACTACGGTCAGGACGACGGTCGGCCGGAGGAGGAAGTCGAACTGCGGCTCGGCATCGTCGAAGCCCGCGCCGCCATCCGCCCCGAAAGTTCGCTGGAGGAGCTGCGACAGGCCGGACGCGCGGCCCTGAAGCGCTGGGACCGGGAGACGGTGCTCCCCGCCGGCTGGGCGCAACTGGCGCCCGAAGTTCCCGGTTTGCGCGCCGCCTGGCGCGACTTCGGCGACCGGCTGCTGCGCAAGTGTCCGGGCCGGACCGTGGTCGCCGTGACCAGCAACGGCATCGCCCGCTTCGCCGGGGCGCTGCTGCCGGAGCCGCCCGCCGACGGTCTGAAACTGGCCACCGGCGCCATGGGGCTGCTGATTCACGACGGGGACGCCTGGCAGCTCCGGGAGTGGAACACCCGGCCCTGAACTCAGGGCGCGGTCGCGCCCGCTCCGGACAACCCGAGCGCCAGATCCCGGCGGCGTAATTCACGCCGCAGATCGGCGGTCGGGAGTCCCTCCTGTTCCAGCGTATCGATATAACGCTCCGCCTCGTCCAGCCGGTTGCTCAACAGCAGAATCACCGCCACCCCGCGCCGTTCGGACACCGGCCGGTAGGGCGTCGGATCGTTCCAGAAAATCACCAGCACCAGCAGCCCGGCCAGCGCCGGGCCCAGCGCCCGCGACCAGCGCCGACGCGCCAGATCCCGCGCCAGCAGCAGCGCGCCGCCGCCGCCCAGCGCCGCCAGCAGCGGCATCACCGGCAGCCGGAAACGGTAGTACACCGGGAACCACGGCAGCGCCGCGGCAAAG
>CASFRF010000089.1 GCA_949297015.1 uncultured bacterium | reverse complement strand
GGACCGGCTCTCCGGGCACTGGCTGCGGGCGCGGCTGGCGGCGCTGGCGCCGGAAAATCTGCGACACAAATATCAGTTGAAGCGAATCCGTTTCCGGGACTATCCGGGGTTGTACTGGCGCGAGCTGCTGGGGAAGTTCCGCGGCTGGTGCCGGACGGTCGGCGGCGGGCCGGAGCGGGAGTTGGTGCGGGAGCACTTCCGCCGCTGTCGGCGGCTGGAGGAGTCCGGCTCCCGTTGAGTCGCGTTGCCCGGCGCCGGGGCGTTTGAGGATTCTTGAAAATGCGCAGGATTTGAGCTGATCGGCACTCTGCTGAATGCTGGTATTGCGTTGATCGATCTGCAGCCTCGGAATTTCCAGGCTGGTTCAGGTATCGGGCACGTCCGGGGTATGAAACCATTTATTATTTCAATCATCAAATATTTATGAACTATTTTAGCCAAAATGACTAAGAAAAAGAAACAATATGATGACAAGGTAAGCGGTGTTATCATTGTTGGCGCCTCCTCCGGCATTGGGCGTGAACTGGCTTTAAGGTATGGATGCAACCGGCATGTTCGACTTGGACTTATTGCGCGTCGCGCTGAATTGTTGTCGGAAATATCGAAAAAGGTTTCCGCCTCATGTGAATTTGCTGCAATCGATCTGGCAGCCCCTGAAGGTGGAATGCTTTTCCAGGCTTTTCTTGAGAGATTTGAATCTGTGGATATCATTCTATTCTGTGCCGGGTTTGGAGAGATCAATTCGGCGTTGGACTGGGACCTGTGCAGAGAGACGCTCGCGTTGAACGTAATGGGATTTACTGAAATCATGAATTTGTCTTATGCTGTTTTGGCCCGGCAGAAAAGGGGGCAACTGGCGGCAATTGCCTCCATCAGCGGATTGCGTGGTTTTGAAAACGACAGCGGATACTCCGCAAGTAAAGGGTATCAGATTTTATATCTGGAAGGGCTTGCTCGAAAAGTCCGAAAAGAGCATTCGGGAATCAACATTTCCACGATATTGCCGGGATTTGTTGATACGGCGATGGCCAAAGGCGACAAGTTTTTCTGGATGTGTTCCGTGGAAAATGCGGCGGAATGCATTGTTCGCGGGCTACAAAAGAAGAGACGGTATATCTTTGTTACCTTCCGGTGGCGTTGGATTGCATGGCTGCTGCGGATATTGCCGTGGAGATTGTTTGAACGGGTGTAGCCAGATCCGTTCGGCGTTCGGTTTTGCGGTGTGTGGGGGGACGGTTTTGGAATTTCTCATGGTTGATGAAACAAACGCAATTCAGCAACTCGAATTAGATAAAACTCTGACTTCCGGGTTTCAAGTTGCTGGTTTTTTGACATACAATTTGACATACAATTTGACATACATGATTTACTCTCATTTGTTCTTTTTGGGGGGACAGATTTCGAGCCCGGAAGAGATAAAAACGGGAGAAAAGGACTTGCGGATTTGCTGTCTATTGCGATGGCAGGGGGGCGGAAGAAAAAGCCGCTGAAAGTTCGCTCCGATCGCTCCGCGAGCTCATTTTCTCTTGGGGCTCCTCCACCATCCTGTGATTTCCGGACAAAAAAAGCGGCAGGGAAACCTGCCGCGCTACTTCGCTTTTCTTGTTTTACTTCTTTTCACGGGGAAAAGAAGTAAATGGCGGAGAGAGTGGGATTTGAACCCACGGTGGGGTTACCCCCACACCGAATTTCGAGGCCGGCGCCTTAGACCACTCAGCCATCTCTCCGCTTGGTTCTGTAATATAGCGCCATTTTCCGAAAGGTAAAACGAAAAATGGTGTTTTTTTCAGAATTTTTTTGTAAAAACCCCTCTTTCAGGTTACATTAATAGCGAATTTTGAAAAAATCCGGGAGTTTGATCACAATCATGAATTTGACCTTTTTCAATACCATGGATCGGAAGCGCGAGGAGTTTCAGCCGCTGGTCCCCGGGCGCGCGGGGATGTACACCTGCGGCCCCACCGTTTACAACTACGCTCATATCGGGAATTTCCGGGCCTACATGTTCGAGGACCTGCTTCGGAGAACGCTCGAATTCTTCGGGTACCGCGTCACTCAGGTGATGAACCTCACCGACGTCGACGACAAGACCATCCGCGACTCCCAGCGGGCCGGGATTCCACTCAAAGAGTTCACCGCCAAGTACATCAAGGCGTTTTTTGAAGACTTGAAGACGTTGAACATCGAACCGGCCGAGCACTATCCCGCCGCCACGGAGCACATCCCCGAGATGATCGAACTCATTCGGAAGCTGATGGAGCGCGGCATCGCCTATCAGGCCGAGGACCGCTCGGTCTACTTTTCCATCGACCGTTTCCCCGACTACGGCAAGCTGGCCCGGATCGACCGCTCGAATCAGCTCTCCGGCGTGCGCATCCGCAACGACGAATACGCCAAGGACGCCGTCGCCGACTTCGCGCTGTGGAAGGCCTGGGACGAGGCCGACGGCGCCGTCGGCTGGGACAGTCCCTGGGGGCGGGGCCGCCCCGGGTGGCATATCGAATGCAGCGCCATGAGCATGAAGTATCTCGGCGACGCCTTCGACCTTCACACCGGCGGTATCGACAACATGTTTCCGCATCACGAGGACGAAATCGCCCAGTCCGAGAGCGTGACCGGCAAAAAATGGGTCAACTACTGGCTGCATTGCGATCATTTGATGGTCAACGGCGAGAAGATGTCCAAGTCGCTGGGCAACTTCTTCACGTTGCGCGATTTGCTGGAAAAGGGGTATCGCGGACGCGAAATCCGGCTGGTTCTGCTCAGCGCCCACTATCGCAAGAAACTCAACTTCACCTTCGAGGCGCTGGATCAGGCCCGCGAAACGCTGCGCCGTTTCGACGATTTCCGGCGTCGGCTCCAGGAGCTCGGCCCCGAGGGCAGCGCCACCGCCGGAGAACAAGCTTTGCTCGACAAGTTCCGTGCCGAATTCGCCGACGGACTGGCCGATGATCTGAACATTTCCGCCGCACTGGCCGCATTTCACGAGGCCCAGCGGATGCTCAACAAACACATGGAGTCCGGAGAACTCACGCGCGGCGGTGCGGCGGCGGCGCTGGTGCTGTTCCGCGACTTTGACCGGGTGCTGGGCTATCTTGAAATGGACGCCGCCGCCGAAGCTCCGGTGCCGCCGGAGGTGACCGAACTGGTCGCCGCCCGGCAGGCGGCGCGCCGCGCGAAGAACTACGCCGAGGCCGACCGCTGCCGCGATGCGCTCAAGGCGCTCGGGTATGTGGTGGAGGACATTCCCGGCGGCGGTTGCCGGGTCAAGCTGCGCTGAGCGGGGTGGTCCGGCATCCCATGTACTCGTTCTTCTTCGGTGACTTCACCTGGCTGCAGCTGGCAGTGCTGGCGGTGAGCGCGGTGCTGATCGGCATCAACAAGACCGGTGTGCCCGGACTCGGGACCGTGCCGGTGATTCTGCTGGTGCTGGCCTTTCCGGCCCGGCTCTCGCAGGGGTTGCAGCTGGTGATGTTGGCGTTGACCGATCTGGTGGCGGTCTACTGCTATCGCGACCACGTCAACTGGCGGCTGCTGCGGCGGCTGCTGCCCTGGGCGGTGGTCGGAATCGGAGCGGGGAGTTTGACGCTGCGCTTTCTGATCACCGACGACGACGTGCTGCGGCTGGTGATCGGCGTCATCGTGCTGGGCATGTCGCTGCTGAATCTCTGGCGTCGGCGCTACGCCGAACTGGTCGAACGTCTGGCCCGGACCCGCTGGTTCGGCCGCTCCTTTGCGCTGCTGGGCGGCTTCACCACCCAGGTGGCCAACGCGGCGGGGCCGGTGATGGCCACTTATCTGTTGACGCTGAAGCTGCCGAAACTCGAATACATGCGCGTCGCCGCCTGGTTTTTCATGCTGGTCAACTGGATCAAGTTCCCGGTCTTCATCTCCGAAGGGCGGATCGACTGGGCGGTGGTGCGGGCGGACAGCGCGATGATCCCGTTCATCCTGATCGGCGCGGCGCTGGGGGTGATGCTGGTCAAGCGCCTGCCGCAACAGGCGTTTGAACGGGTGGTGGAGCTGCTGGTGGTGCTTTCGGCGCTCTATTTGTGCGGCAACAGTCTGTTCCGGCTCGTCGGCTGAAGCGCCGACGGATTGACAAGGAGCGCTTGCCGCTTTATATTGAGAAAAACGGCAATTCACAAGCTAAGCGGAAGGATGACTCCGATGATGAACACAGGTACGGCGCCGGGCTGGCGCCTGGCGGGGAACAACGTCGAGTTTTTCGTCACCCGGACCGGAGCGCAGCTGGCGCCCGTGGTCTTCCGGCTGCCTTCGGGCCGCACGGTCGAACCCTATTACCTGAGCCCCTGGCAGTTTGAGTCCCGGCCGGAGATCACCGATCCGGTGCTCAAATCGATGCGCGGCGACTTCTTCTGCCTCCCCTTCGGCGGCAACGCCGAGGAGGTGGACGGCGAGCGTCACCCCGGCCACGGCGAAACCGCCGGCAGCGACTGGACGCTGGCTGCGGAAACCGACGCGGCCCTGACTTTGGAGATCCGGCCCCGGGTTCGCCCCGGACTGGTCCGGCGGACCATCGCCCTGCACGGGGAGGACACGGCCCTCTACCTGCGCCACGAACTCACCGGATTTCACGGCGCCATGCCTCTGGGCAGCCACCCGATCCTGCAGATGCCGGAGGAGGGCGAGACGATGTATCTGTGCTCCAGCAAATTCCGGCTGGGCCTGACCCGGCCGGGGGTGTTCAGCGATCCGGCGCAGCGGGAGTATCAGCAGCTGGCGGCGGGCGAACTGTTCACCGAGCTGACGGCGCTGCCGCTGGCCTCGCGGTATCCGGCCACGGCGGACTATTCGGTGTTCCCGCCGCGCCGGGGCTTCGCCGATCTGTTCTGTCTGCTCAAGCGGCGCGAGGACGGTCCGGCCTGGATGGCGGCGGTCTATCCGGAGCGCGGCTACCTCTGGTTCGCGCTCAAGAACGTGGAGCAGCTGCCCGCCACCGCGATCTGGACCTCCAACTCCGGGCGCTACCATCCGCCCTGGAACGGCGACGTGCGCTGCTTCGGGGTGGAGGAGATCTGCGGCGCCTTCGATTTCGGACTCAAGGCCTCGCTGGAGGAGAATCTGATCTCCCGGGCCGGGTTCCCCACGGCGATCGAGCTGGACGGCGGCGTTGAAGTCCGGCTGATCGAGGGCGTGGCGGAGCTGCCCGCGGGCTTCGGGCGGGCCCTCGCCGCCGACTTCCAGACCGACCGGATCGACTTCATCGACGGCGCGGGACTCCGGGCGACGGCCCGGGTGCGCCCCGGCTTTCTGCGGGGAGAGTGCTTATGAGCCGCCGCGGGGTGATCGGGGCCGGGAACTGGATTCTCGACCGGATTAAACTGATCGACCGCTGGCCGGAGGAGGGGGAGCTGTGCAACATCACCGAGCTCGCCGCGAACGTCGGCGGCGCGGGCAACGCGCTGTTCGACCTGGCGGCGCTGGACTGCGGTCTGGAACTCTACGCCGCCGGGATGATCGGCGACGATGACGCCGGAAAAACCCTGCTGCGGGCGGTCCGCGAACATGGAATCCATGACGATTATCTGCAGGTCTGCCCCGGAATTTCAACCTCGTTCACCGATGTGATGAGCTGCAACGGACGCCGGACCTTCTTTCACCATCGCGGCGCCAACGCCCGGTTCGGCTGCGCCCAACTGGAGGAGGTCACGGCTCCGGCCCGGCTGTTCTATCTGGCCTATCTGCTGCTGCTCGACGGGCTCGATCAGCCCGATCCGGAGTTCGGAACCGCCGGCGCCCGGGCGCTGGCCCGGATGCGCCAGCGCGGCTGCCGCACGGTGGTGGACATCGTCTCGGAGGCCCCCGCCAAATTCCGTCGGGTGGTGCCTCCGGCGCTGCGCTGGATCGACGATCTGGTGATCAATGAGCTGGAGGCGGGAAACGCCGCCGGACTGCCGGTGCGCCGGAGCGACGGCACGATCGACGCCGCGGCGATCCGGGAGGCGGCCCGGCGGCTGCTGGAGCAGGGGGTGCGCGAGGCGGTGATCATCCATTTCCCGGAGGGCGCGTTCGTCGCCGATGTCCGCGGGGCGCAGGTCTTCGCCCCCTCCTTCCGGATCGGGCGCAGCGAGATCGTCTGCAGCGTGGGGGCCGGTGACGCCTTCTGCTCCGGCGTGCTCTACGCCCTGCACGAAGGGCTGGACTGGCCGGAGGCGCTGCTGTTGGGCGGCGGGTGCGCGCACTTCAATCTGCGGCACGCCACCAGCACCGGCGGGGCTCCGACGCTGCCGGAGCTGCGGCGATTTGTCGCCACCGCGCCGACGGAACCGACGCCGCCGGGCTTTTGAACGGGCGGCTCCGCGGGAAAACAGATTTTACGATTCAGGAATTGCGAAGGAGAGTGTGATGAGCGCAACCATTATCGACGGCAAAGCGATCGGCCAGGCGGTCAATATGGACACCCAGCTGGAAGTGGCGGAACTGATGAAGCAGGGCGTGCAGCCCGGCTTGGCGGTGGTGCTTATAGGCGAGGACCCGGCCTCTCAGGTCTACGTCAATATGAAGGACAAGAAGTGCCGCGAACTCGGGATCTACTCCGACAAGCGGGTGCTGCCGCGCGACGCCACCATGGAACGGGTGCTGGCGCTGATCGACGAACTGAATCACGATCCGCGGGTGCACGGAATTCTGGTGCAGTCGCCGCCGCCGCCTCAGATCGACGAGGAGCGGGTGATCGCCGCCATCGATCCGGCCAAGGACGTGGACTGCTTTCACGAGCTCAACGTGGGCAAGCTGCTGATCGGCAAGACCGACGGCTTCCGGCCCTGTACCCCGGCCGGCGTGCTGGAGATTCTGGCCCGCTCGGGGGTGGATCCGGCGGGGCGGCACGCGGTGATCATCGGCCGTTCGAACATCGTGGGCAAGCCGCTGGCGGCGATGCTCATGCAGAAGGCCCGGGGCGCCAACGCCACGGTCACGGTGGTCCACTCCGGGACTCCCGATCCGGCGCGCTACACCCGCGACGCCGACATTCTGATCGCGGCGCTGGGAAAACCCGAGTTCATCAAGGGGGAGATGATCAAGCCGGGCGCGGTGGTGATCGACGTCGGGATCAACCGGATCCCCGACCCCTCCCGGCCCTCCGGCACCCGGCTGGTCGGCGACGTGGAGTTTGAATCGGCCCGCGAGGTCGCCTCCATGATCACGCCGGTGCCCGGCGGCGTCGGGCCGCTGACCATCGCCATGCTGATGCGCAACACGGTGGCGGCCTGCCGCCGCGCACTGGCGGGTGGCGCCCGGTGTTGAAACTCTACGGCGACACGGTCGGTCTGACCCTGGAGAACGGGCTGCGGATCTATGTGCTGCGTCGGCCCGATTCGCCGGCGGCGGCGGTCCACTGCTGTGTGGCGACCGGCAGCATTCATGAGACGGAGGCGCCGGGGTGCGGGTTGTCGCACTTTCTGGAGCACATGCTGTTTCAGGGCTGTCAGGGGTTTCCCGGCACCGCCGCCGCCGACCGGATCAATCAGCTCGGCGGCGAGTTCAACGCCTACACCAGTTTCGACCACACGGTCTACTACGTCGAACTGCCCGCGCCCCAGGTGGCGACGGCGGTGGCGGTGCTGGCGGCGATGGTCCGTTATCCGGAGTTTCCCGAAGCCCGCTTCGCCCGCGAGCGCGAAGTGATTCTGCGCGAGCGGGAGCTGGGTCTGGACAGTCCCGAACGGAGACTGCACGAACGGCTCTGGCAACTGGCCTTCCTGCAGCATCCGGTGCGGTTCCCGATCATCGGCTTCCGCGAGCAGATCGCCGCGGTCGATCGCGAGCAGATGTTCCGCTACTATCGTCGGCGCTACACGCCGGGACGCTGCTTCTGGGTGCTGGTCGCGCCGCAGGAGCCGGAGGCGCTGTTCGAGCTGGTGCGGGAGAAGCTGGAGGACTGGCCGCGCGGGGACCTGGCGGAACCGGTGCTGCCGCCGGAGCCGCCGCAGCGCTATTCGCGGGAACTGGATTGCCGGTTTGCCGATCCGCTGGCCCGGCTGGCGCTGGGAGTGCCGCTGCCCGGGGCCGCCGAGCTGCCGGTTCCGGCGCTGGATCTGCTCTGCGGAGTGCTGGCGCTGAGCGACGGGTCGCGGCTGGTCCGGGTGCTGCGTCAGGAGCGCGAACTGGCTGTCAATTTGGGGAGTTTCTGTTATACCCGGGGCTTCGGCGGTCTCTTCGGAATCACCGCCTGCACCACTCCGGGCAAGTTCTCCCGGCTGGAGACGGCGTTGCGGCGGGAGCTGGAGCGGGTGCGCGGCGGGGAGCTCACCCGTGACGAACTGGAGCGGGAAAAGCGTCAGCAGCTGGCCGAGTTGTGGCGGGACAGCCGGAACAGCGGCGTGCTGGCCTCCACTTTGACCGGCGCGGTGCTGACCTACGGCACGCCGCATGCGGCCGACGCCTACAGCCGGGAGCTGGCGGCGGTGACGCTCGATCAGCTGCGGGCCGTCGCCGCCCGGATTCTGGCTCCGGACTCCTTCAACTGGGTCCGCCAGACGCCGGAGCTCCGGAAAGTGAGCCGGAAGTCGTCCGCTCCGGGCGTGCCGGAGACGCTGCACCGCGTGGAGCTGCCCGGCGGCACGCCGTTTTACTGGTGTTCCGACCGGCGGCGACCGCTGACCGATCTGGTGATCGTGCTGCCCGGCGGTTCGATCTTTGAGCCCGCGGGGGCGGAGGGGCTGGCCCGGCTGACCGCCGCGCTGCTGACCGCCGGGGCGGGGCGTTATTCGGAAAGCGACTTCGCCGCGGCGCTCGACCGCTGCGGCGCGGAGCTCACGGTCAACGCTGGGGTCAACAGTCTGATGATCGAACTCAACGTGCCGACGGAGCGCTTCGCCCGGGCCTTCGAGCTGCTGCGGACCATGCTGCTGGAACCGGCCTTCGATCCGGCGGTGGCCGCCCGGGAGTGCGCCAATCTGCTGGCCGAACTGCGCAGCCGCGAGCAGCAGCCGCGAGCCGTGGCCGAGCTGCTGGCCCGGCAGCTGTTGTACGGGCAACACCCCTACGGTCGGAGTTTCGGGGGCACGGAGCGGAGTTTGAGGGCGCTCGACGGCGTCCGGGCCGCAGCCTTTTATCGCGATCTCTGGCGGCGGCCGAACGTGCAGCTGCTGATCGGCGGCAGCGGCGACCCCGAGGTTTATCAGGCGGCGCTGGCCGGACTGGTCGCGGAACTCCCCTGGCAGGAGGCGGCGCGCGCGCTGCCGCCGGAGCCGGAGTTCCCGGCGGCGTCCCGGAGTGGCGCCCGGCGGCTCGACCGCGAGCAGCTGGCGGTGATCTACGCCGTGCCCACGCTCAGTTTCCGGGACCGGGAGGAGCCGGTGCTGGAGGTGTTGAATCAGGCCGAAAACGGGCTGGCGTCGCAGCTGTTCAAGCGGGTCCGCGAGGATCACGCGCTGGCCTACACCACCGGGCTGCGTGATTTCGGCGGCTTGCAGCGGGGGGCAGCGCTGTTCTACGGGGTCACCGCGCCCGACCGGGGGGAACAGGTGCTGGCGTTGTTGCGCGCAGAAGTGGAGCGTCTGGGGGCGCGCGGGCTGGAGTCGGAGGAGTTTGCGGCGGCGCGCGAGGCGGCGATGGTCTCCGCCCGGCGCCGGTTGGAGGCGACGGGGCGGTTGCTGGCCACCGCCGGACTGGAGTCCTACTACGGGCGGGATCCGGAGGCGGTGCTGGCCGGTGGCCGGGAGTTCCGGGAGTTGACGTTGACGCGGGTCAACGCGACTTTGTCGCGGCTCTTCACCGGGAGCGTCGGGGTCGAGGTCCGGGCCGGGCTGCTGCCGGAGTCCGGTCCGGCGCGCTGAAGGCCGATTGAAGGCGTTGACGACTGGACAAGTCGACGTCGCGGGTGTATGGTAGATAGGGAAACCGGAGGAAATTCAGGAGGAAACCATGCTGAATGTCTGGGACTGGCTGGTGGTCGCGCTCTATTTCGTCATCATCGGAGTGGTGGCCTATCTCGCGTCGCGCAAGCAGGATACGACCGAGGATTACTTCCTTGGCGGACGCAACATCGGCTGGTTCGCCATCGGGGCGAGTCTGTTCGCCTCGAACGTCGGCTCCGAGCACATCGTGGGACTGGCCGGACAGGGGGCGACCTCCGGCATGGCCATGGCCCACTGGGAGCTGCACGCCTGGGTGCTGCTGATGCTCGGCTGGGTGTTCGTGCCGTTCTACTACCGGTCGGGGGTGTTCACCATGCCGGAGTTTCTGGAGCGCCGGTTCAATGGCACCGCGCGCTGGATTCTGTCGCTGGTCTCGCTGGCCGCCTACGTCTTTACCAAGGTGTCGGTCACGGTCTACGCCGGAGCGCTGGTCTTTCAGACGCTGCTGCCGGATACCTTCGGCTCGCCGGAGAACGCCTTCTGGATCGGGGCGCTGGCCACGGTGGTGCTGACCGGGGTGTATACCGTGTTCGGCGGGTTGCGGGCGGTGCTCTACACCGACGCCTGTCAGGCGGTGATTCTGCTGATCGGTTCGGTTTTCATCACCTGGTTCGGCCTGCGGGAGCTCGAGGGCGGCTGGTCCGGGCTGCGGGAGTTTGTGATGACCGACGTCGGCAAGTACGCTTTGTGGCGGCCGCTGTCGGATCCCGATTTCCCCTGGCTGGGGGTGCTGGTCGCCTCGCCGATCATCGGCATCTGGTACTGGTGCACCGACCAGTACATCGTGCAGCGGACGCTGGCGGCGAAGAATCTGCAGGTGGCCCGGCGCGGCACCATCTGGGGCGCCTTTTTGAAGGTCTGGCCGGTGATGATCTTTCTGGTTCCGGGCATGATCGGCGGCGCGCTGCATAAGCAGGGAGCGATCGCCATCCCGCTCAAGGCGGGCGTCATCAACGGCGATCAGGTGTTTCCGAGCCTGGTCACCAGTCTGCTGCCCTGCGGGTTGCGGGGGCTGGTGGTGGCCGGGTTGCTGGCGGCGTTGATGAGTTCGCTGTCGAGTCTGTTCAACTCCAGCGCCTCGCTGTTCACGGTGGACGTCTACGAACGGATCAAGCCGCGGGCCGGACAGCGCGAACTGGTGCTGGTCGGGCGGATCGCCACCTGCGTGATCGTGGGGCTGGGGATTCTGTGGATTCCGATCATGCCGCTGATTTCGCAGGGCGGGCTGTACCAGTATCTGCAAAGCGTTCAGGGCTATCTGGCGCCGGCGATCACGGCGGTCTTTTTGCTGGGGCTGTTCTGGCCCCGGATCAACGCCGCGGGGGCGGTCTGGGGGTTGTCGTTCGGGTTCATCGCCGGGATGTTCAAGCTGGCGGCGCAGGCGCTGTTCGGAGCCGGGAAGTGGGAGCATCCGGCGTGGCTGGCGGCGATCGGAGACTTCAACTGGTTGTACGCCACCGGGGTGCTGTTCGTGTTGAGCGTGGTGGTGGTGGTGGTGGCTTCGCTGCTGACCGCGCCGCCGGAGCGGGCGCGGATCGAGGGGCTGACCTACGCGACCATCGACCGGGCGGCGGTGCGGGCGAGCATTTCGCGCTGGGATGTGATCAACACCGTGCTGGTGTTGCTGGTTATTCTCGGGGTTTATTTGTACTTCAGTTTCTGGACGCTATGAATCACTGGATTGTGGCCCAGACGGTGGGCCTGCTGATACTGTCCAACGTGTTCATGACCTTCGCCTGGTATGGACACTTGAAACATCTGTCGGCAAAACCGTTCTATGTGGCGGCGCTGTTGAGCTGGGGCGTGGCGCTGTTCGAGTATCTGCTGCAGGTCCCGGCGAACCGCATCGGGCATCAGATGCTGAGCGTGGGGCAGCTCAAGATCATTCAGGAGGTGATCTCGCTGGGGGTGTTCGTGCCGTTTTCGGTTTTCTACCTGCGCGAAGGGCTCAGCTGGAACTACCTGTTCGCCGGGCTCTGTCTGCTCGGGGCGGTGTTCTTCATCTTCCGCGGCTGAGTGGGGGGCAACCTGTTGCCGCGCAAGCGTTCTTCCGGTCTTTCCGGGAGCGGTGAAATCCGCAAAAAAAGCGGTCCGGACGGTTGTAAAAAGGGTGTTTCGGATGTATCTTACCAGCATGAAATGACGACCATTTTCTGAAGAAGGGATCAAGATGTCCGAAGCTACCGTCAATCCGAACGCCGCCGGCGATTACAGCGCCAGTAAAATCACTGTGCTTGAGGGGTTGGAGGCCGTGCGCAAACGGCCTTCGATGTACATCGGAGATACCGGAGTCCGCGGTTTGCACCACCTGGTCTACGAGGTGGTGGACAACGGCATCGACGAGGCGCTGGCCGGCTTTGCCAGCCGGATCGAAGTGACCATCCACGGTGACAACTCCATTTCCGTGGTCGACAACGGGCGCGGCATTCCGGTCGATCTGCATCCGACGGAAGGCAAACCGGCGGTCGAAGTGGTGCTGACCGTGCTTCACGCCGGCGGCAAATTCGATCACAACTCCTACAAGGTCTCCGGCGGTCTGCACGGCGTCGGCGTCTCCTGCGTCAACGCGCTCTCGACCCGGCTTGAAGTCGAGGTCTGGCGCGACGGCAAGGCGCATTTGATCCGCTTCGCGCGCGGGGTGACGGTCGAACCGCTGCGGCTGCTCGGCGCCACCGACCGGCGCGGCACCCGGGTGACCTTCTCCCCCGATCCGGAGATCTTTCCGGAGACGGTCTACAACTGGAACACGCTGGCCAACCGGCTCCGGGAACTGGCCTTCCTCAACACCGGGGTCACCATCACCCTGACCGACGAGCGGGTCGAGGGCGGGCAGCCCCCCCGCAGCGAAGTGTTCCATTACGAGGGCGGAATCCGCGAGTTCGTCAGCCGGATCAACGCCAACAAGCAGCTGCTGACTCCGGAGGTGATCTACTTCCACCGCGAGCGCGACGGCATCGACGTCGAAATCGCCATGCAGTACAACGACGAGTACGCCGAGAACATCTTCAGCTACGCCAACAACATCAACACCGTCGAGGGCGGCACCCATCTGACCGGGTTCCAGACCGCGCTGACCCGGACCATCAACACCTACGCCCGCGCCGAACTCAAGAACGACAAGGCGATGACCGGGAACGATACCCGCGAGGGATTGTCCGCGGTGATCAGCGTCAAGGTGCCCGATCCGCAGTTCGAGGGCCAGACCAAGACCAAGCTCGGCAACAGCGAGGTCCGGGGCATCGTCGAATCGGTGGTCAATGACGAGCTTTCCGCGTATCTGGAGCAGAATCCGGCGGTGGCCCGCGAGGTGGTGATGAAGGCGATGACCGCCAGCCGGGCCCGCGAGGCGGCCCGCAAGGCGCGCGAGCTGGTCCAGCGCAAGGGTGCGCTCGACGGTTTTTCGCTGCCGGGCAAACTGGCCGACTGCTCCTGCAAGAATCCGGCCGAAAGCGAACTCTACATCGTCGAGGGCGACTCCGCCGGCGGCTCCGCCAAGCAGGGGCGCGACAGTCACTTCCAGGCCATTCTGCCGATCCGCGGCAAGCTGCTCAATGTGGAGAAGTCAAGATTGGACAAGGTTCTGGCCAATAACGAGATCCGCTCTCTGGTCACGGCCATCGGCTGCGGCATCGGCAACGATGACTTCAACGTCGAGAAGGCGCGATATCACCGGATCGTGATCATGACCGATGCCGATGTCGACGGCTCGCACATCCGGACGCTGCTGCTGACCTTCTTCTTCCGCCAGATGAAGCCGCTGATCGAGGCCGGCTACGTCTACATCGCCAAGCCGCCGCTGTTCAAGGTGCGCCGCCGCAAGGCGGAGCGCTATATCGACACCGAGGAGCAGCTCGACAAGTATCTGGTGGAGCTCGGGCGCGACGGGTTGACTGTGAGCCGCGACGGCCGGACGCTGGATCCGGCCTCGGTGGAGGCGCTGATCGAACTTTACACCCGCTCGGCCCAGTCGGCGGCGGCGCTGCGGCGCTGCGGCATCGATCCGGTGGAGTATTTCGCGGCGGCGGCGGAGCGCGGACAGTGCCCGATAAGTCACGTCACCGTGCGCGAAACCGACGGCTCCATGACTCAGGCCTACGTCTATTCGGAGGAGGAGCTCCAGACCTTGCGCCGGGCGGCGGCGGAGCGGGTGCTGGCCGACGTGGAGTTTTCCGCCGACACCACGGAGGAGGCGAAACTCGAAATCGTCAACCGGGCGATCGATGTGGTGACCATTTTCGAGGCGGCGAACGCCGACGCGCTGGTGCGCGATCTGACCGGATTCGGTTTGCGCGCGGATCAGATCTTTGCCGGCGAGGGGGAGCTCTTCCGGATCTCCGTGGGCGAAGGGAAGGAGGAGACGGCGCGCAATCTGGCGGAGCTGTTCGCGGCCATCCGCCGGAACGGGCAGCAGGGGCTGCTGATCAACCGCTACAAGGGGTTGGGTGAAATGAATCCGACCCAGCTCTGGGAGACGACCATGGATCCGGCGAGCCGGAAGATGATCAAGGTCACCATGGAGGACGCGGTGGAGGCCGAGCGGCTGTTCACGCTGCTGATGGGCGACGCGGTGGAGCCGCGGCGGGAGTACATCGAGAAGCACGCGGCGAACGTCAAGGATCTGGATATTTAAAAGAAGGGGACAACGGCAAATGGCGGCGAGCGAGAAGACGGCTCCGGTGACCGGAGATAAGGATAAGAATCTGAGTCTGGCGATCAGCCAGATCGAAAAGGAGTTCGGCAAGGGCGCGATCATTCGGCTCGGCGACAGCGCCGCGGCGGTGGCCGACGTGCCGGTGATCAGCACCGGGAGTCTGGCGCTGGATCTGGCGCTGGGGATCGGCGGCGTGCCGGCGGGCCGGATCGTGGAGATCTTCGGACCGGAGTCCTCGGGCAAGACCACGCTGTGTTTGCATGTGATCGCCAACGCGCAGGCCCGGGGCGGACGCTGCGCGATCATCGACGCCGAGCATGCGATCGATCCGGTCTACGCGCAGAAGATCGGGGTGCGGACCGAGGATCTGTGGATTTCACAGCCGGATTGCGGCGAGGATGCGCTGAACATCGCCGATACGCTGGTGCGCAGCAATTCGATCGACGTGCTGGTGATCGACTCGGTGGCGGCGCTGGTGCCCAAGGCGGAGATCGAAGGGCAGATGGGCGACAGCCATGTGGGGTTGCAGGCGCGGTTGATGTCGCAGGCGCTGCGGAAACTGACCGGAGTGGCCAGCCGGAGCCGGACCTGCATCATGTTCACCAACCAGATCCGCGAGAAGATCGGCGTGATGTTCGGCAATCCGGAGACCACGCCCGGCGGCAACGCGCTGAAGTTCTACGCCTCGATCCGCATGGACATCCGCAAGACCTCGGTGATCAAGGATCCGGCGGGCAACATCATCGGCAACCGCTGCCGGGTCAAGGTGATCAAGAACAAGATGGCGCCGCCGTTCCGGGTGGCGGAGTTCGACATCAATTATGCCGAAGGCATCTCCAAGGCCGGTTCGATCCTCGACGTGGCGACTGATCTGGGGTTGCTGGAAAAGCGCGGCGCCTGGTTCAGTTTCGAGGGCGAACAGCTCGGGCAGGGCCGCGACCAGACCAAGGCGTTGTTGGAGCGCGATCCGGCGTTGGCGGAGCGGATTATGGCCCGGATTCGGGAGAAGACCGCCCCCGCGGCCCCCGCGGCGGCGGAAGCATCCGACTCCAAACAGGAATAACGAATCGATGCGCAAGTGGCCGGGAATTTTGCTGTGGCTGGGGGTTCTGACGCTCCCGCTGGCGGCGGCCGATTCGGATTATCCCGCCGCCCGGCTCGGTGAAAACGCCTTTCAGGCCGGAGATTACGTTTCGGCGGTGCGGCTGTTCCGCGAGTACCGGACGGCGGCGGCCAATGATCCGGTGGCGTCGCTGGACGCCGCCCGGCGGCTGACCGCCGCGCTGTTGCGGGCGGGCGAGCTGGATCAGGCGGCGGCGGTGCTGGCGGAGCTGCCGGAAACGGCGACGGCGGATCCGGCGTTCGGCTTGTTGCAGGGCGATCTGCTGCTGCTCCGGCACGACTACGCCGGAGCCCGGGCGCGGTTTGCGGAACTGTTGCAGACCAGGCAGCTCTCCGGCGCGGATTACTGCCGGATTCTGGCCGGACTCGGCGCGGCCGAGCTCCGGGCCGGGGATTACCGGGCGGCGGCGGCGACCTATGAGAAACTGGAGGGCGCCTCGTCCGGCGCGCCGGAGTGGGCGTTCCCGGCCTGGAGTCAACGGGTGCGGGCGCTGCTGCTGGGCGGCGAGCTGGAGGAGGCGGCGCGGATCTACGGTACCGGGGAGCGGTTCACCGCGCCGGAGGAGCAGGCCAGCCGCCGGGTGCTGGAGCTGAAGTTGCTGTTGGCCCGGAAGGAGTACGCGGAGTTCCG
The DNA here is from genome assembly GCA_949297015.1 of uncultured bacterium. Taxonomy (GTDB): domain Bacteria; phylum Verrucomicrobiota; class Lentisphaeria; order Victivallales; family Victivallaceae; genus CASFRF01. The sequence goes on along the minus strand of CASFRF010000089.1, from coordinate 46,053 downwards.
GAAGCGCTGGACGGCCCTGCGGCCGGAGCTGCCCCGCGAGCCCGATGCGCAGCTGGCGGAGCTGGCGCAGGCGGCGGCGGAACAGGCGCTGGCGGCACAGGATCCGGCGGCGGCGGCGGCGTATTTCGGTGACGCCTTTGAATTTGCTGACGAGGAGTCGGCGCAGCGGGATTATCTGCGGAAGCGGATCAATGCGCAGGCGGCGGCCGGGGATCCGGCGGCGGCGGCGAACTCGCTGGAGCGGTATCTGGAGTTTTTCCCGCGTACGCCCGACCGCGGCGCGCTGCTGCTGGAACTGGCCCGGTTGCGCACGGCGGCTGGAGACCGGGCCGGGGCGCTGGCCACCTACCGCCGGGTGCTCGACGAGGGGACGAACGTGAATCCGCCGGAGCGGTGCCGGGCGGCGCTGGAGGGCGGTCTGCTGGCGGCGAAGCACGGCGAGGCGGCAGCGGCGGAGCACTTTTTCCGGGCGTTGACCCGGCTGGGGGAGGGGGCGGATCAGCAGAAGGAGGGGAACTTCCGGCTGGGCGAACTCTGGTTCGGGCAGGGGAAATTCAAGGAAGCGGCGGCGGAGTTTGCGGCTGCTGCGGCGGCGCCGGGCTGGCGCGGGCGCGGACTCTACTGGCAGTTGCAGTCAGAGTTGAAATTGGCCGACTATCAGGCGGTGCTGGCCACGGCCACCCGGTTGCAGGAGTTGCAGGATCCGGAGTTTTCCGCCGATGCCGGGTATTACCGGGCGCTGGCGCTGGAGAAAACCGATTTCCGCAGCGGCGCTTTGGAGTTGTACGCCAATTTCATCCGGGAACAGCCGAATTCGAAGCTGGCGCCGACGGCCTGTGCGGCGGCGGCGGAGCTGGCGCTGGCGCTCAAGGACTATCCGGCGGCGGTCGGTTTTCTGAAGACCTTCCAGGAGCGGTTCCCGGAACATCCGCGGTTGGCGGCGGAGCTCTATCAGCTGCAGCGGGCGGCGCTGCTGGCCCGGGATCCGGCGGCGGCGACGACCGCGCTGGATCGGCTTCAGGCGTTGCGGCCCGATTCCGAATATCTGCCGGCGGCGCTGTTCCTGCAGTTCGACTATCTGCGGGCGCGCGAGCAGTGGTCCGAGGCGCTGGCGCTGCTGGAACGGATCGCGGCGCTGCCCGGGACCCGGACTCCGGAGACGGCGGCTCAGCTCGCCTACGACCGGGCGACCGTGTTGTTGCAGCTGGACGATGCGGCCGGCGCGACGGCCGCGCTCAAGGAGGTGTTGGAGCGCTACGTCTCGACTCCGGCCTATCCCGATGCGGCGCTGCTGGCGGCCAATCTGGCGGCCGATTCCGGGGACTATCAGCGGGCCTTGTCGCTGTACGAGCGGGTTTTGAAGTTGCGTCCGACCGGGACCACCGCCGCGGTCCTGCGCGGCCGGATGGCCGATTGCGCGTACAGTTTGTACGCGACCACGCTGGAGCCGGAGTTGCTGAAGCGGGCTCAGACGTTGTATCAGGAGCTCGCCGCCTCGGCGCCGGAGTCGGGGCTGCGGTTGCAGAGTTTGTACAAGTACGGCAAGTGCAGCGAGCTGGCCGAGCAGGATGCGGCGGCGCTGGCGGCCTATCAGGAGGTTTTGTACCGGGCGTTGGAGCTGAAGCGGCAGGGGGACCGGATCGATCCGGTCTGGCCGAGCAAGGCGGCCTACAGTGCCGCGCAGCTCTATCTGCGGCGCGGCACGCCGGCGGGCGGAAGGGAGGCGCTGCGGGTGCTGCGGGTGTTCGAGTCGTTGAAACTGGAGACCGGCGAGGACCTGACGGCGTTGCTGGAGACCATCCGGAAGAAATACAGGCTCAATTGAGCCGGGAAGTGAGGGTGAGGGAACATGCTGTTGATGCGGATGTTGAATGACGGCGGTCCGGTGATGTGGACCATTCTGGCGCTGGCGGTGGTGGCGTTGCTGATCTTTCTGGGGAAGACCTTCCAGTTTCATCGCGAGGAGATCAATGTGCGCGAGCTGGTGCAGGGATTGGTCAATGTGCTCAAGCGCAACGGCTATGTGGAGGCGCTGACGCTGTGCGACAGCACGCCGGGACCGGCGGCGCGGATGCTGGCCGCCGGGATTCTGGCCTGCGAGCGGGGCGACGAGGATGTGCGATCGGCGCTCGATGACGCCTGTCTGGAGGAGATCCCGCGCCTGGAGCGGTTGCTGACGGTGCTCGGGACCATCGGCTACATCGCGCCGCTGCTGGGCTTGCTGGGGACGGTGCTGGGCATGATGCAGACCTTCCAGACGCTGCACGACACGCAGACGGTGTTTCTGTCGGCCCCGCAGCTGTCGCGTTCGGTCAACATGGCGCTGCTGACCACGGCGGCGGGGCTGGTGGTGGCGATTCCCTGTTACGCGGCGTACAACTATCTGGTCTACCGGGTCAATTCGATCACGCTGGACATGGAGAAGGCGGCGTCGGAGCTGCTCTCGTTCTTTGAGCGGCGCAAGCGGCAGGAGGCGGAGTCGGATCATGCTGACGCGGAATAATCCCCGGCAGTTCGGACTCCGGCGTTACCGCAGCCGGTTGCGGACGTTCAGCGGGCTGCCCGATTTGACGGCGTTGATCGACGTGCTGTTTCTGGCGCTGATTTTCTTCATGCTGTCGAGTTCGTTCGTGCAGCTTTCGGGGATCCGGGTGGAGCTGCCGGAGGTCGAGAATCCGAGTTCGGCGGATATTGAAAAGTTCGTGCTTTCGATCACCGTCGATCCGCAGAAGAACTGCCGGATGTACTTCAACGATCAGCCGGTCAACTGGGAGGAGCTCAAGGAGAAGCTGGCCGAGGTCAGTCAGTTCTCCCGGACCGCGACCATCGTGCTGCGGGCCTCGCGCGATACGCCGCACGAGGTGACGACCCGGGTCTGGGCGCTGGCCGAAAAGGCGCGGCTTTCGGTCTTTGTGGTGGTGGCTCCGGCCCGGAGCAAGCCGGAAACCAGTTTCGGATCCTGACGACGATGCCGGATCGGGCGGAACAATTGCGGCGACACGGCAACCGGGTGGTCTGGTGCCAGGCGGTGCTGGTCACCGCCGCGGTGACCGGAGCGCTGTTCTGGCTGCTCGGCTACCGGCCGCAGACCGCGCCCGCGGTCCCCGAAAACCGCAGCCGGGTGACGCTGCTGAATCTGAATCTGCCCGGCCGCGCGGGCTGGGAGCGCTGGCTGGAGTGTCATGATCCGGGGCTGTTTTCGCGTTCGGATGCGGTGCACGGCTATCTGGCCGCGCTGCCGCCGGGCGAACGCGCGCTGCCCGCCGGACTGGACGTCCCCCGGATTCCGGAACTCGCCCCCGCCGTCGTCGCACCCCCGGCCTTCTCGCCGTTGCCGACGGTCGATGCCGGGCGCCGGGAGCCGTTCAGCGGCTACCGGCCCGGCGCCCTGCCGAAGCTGGCGCTGCCGGTGCCGGAGCTGCCGAAGGCGCCGGTGCTGGAGTGGTCGTCGCCGGTGGCGGGCGAATTTTCGCTGGCCGGAGTGGAGTGGCGGCCGCTGGTCGCCCCCGATGAACCCGATCTGCAACTGATGCTCAGCCGCTCCGCCGGAACGGAGCCGTTTGTCCGGATCGAGGTGATCGCGGGGGGCTCCGTGGCGTTGCAAGAGGCGGTGTTCCGAAAGCTGCTGCCGGAGCTGGAGTCCTTGCTCCGGCCCGGACAGCGGACCGAACTGCGGATTCACTGGCCGCGGGGAGGGAAGCCATGATCCCCGTCAGTTTGAGCGGCGGGTTGTTCCTGCTGGTGGCGCTGTGGCTGGCCTTTCTGGCCGTGCTCTGGATCCGGGAGCTGCGGCGGCTCTCCCGGCACGAGTGGGAGAACAGCAACCGGAATCTCTTCTTCTGTCCGAACTGCCACTATTCGTTCCTGACCCGGGAACCGGTCAACCTGAGCCGCTGCCCGCGCTGCAACACCATCTGTTTCCGCCGCTCCCGGCGCCGGTAGGCGGCGCGGGCGCCGTGCCTAGCGCGGATCGGCCACCCGGCCCACAAACAAAAGCTCATCCCCGCTGCGCAGCAGCAGCAGGAAGGGGCGGTCCACGGTGAAGCGCGGAACGACCTGCGGCATGCCGCGTAGCATGATGACGGCGGTGGCGGCGGCCGCTTCCGTCCCCTGCTCATCGAGCTGAAGCCGGGTTTTGTGGATCACTTCGCTCAGCGCCAGCGGTTCCGGACTCAGACCCGAGAAGTCGGCCCCGGCGCTGAACAGCGGGCCGAGTCCCAGCTGTTTCAGCACGGGGCTCAGGGGCGAGGAGAAGTCGAGCGAGCACTTCGGGAGTTGCAGCAGCAGCTCGATTTCGCGCAGCTGCGCGGTCCATTCGCGGATCAGTTCCGGCGTGAGTTTTTTCTCCAGATCCGCCAGCTCATAGCCCGGATTGGGCAGGACCAGCAGCAGGGCGCTCCGGCCGCCCCGGTAGGGCAGCTCAACCCCTTCGGCCTCGGCGGTCCGGAAGTGGCGGATCTGCCCCTCGCGGCGCATCATCAGCAGTTCCACCGTCTCGCCGGAGAGCAGTCGGAACCGCCCCGGCCGGGTCTCGTCCGCGGCAAACGGTTCCGCCCATTCGCCCCGGAAATAGAGCGCGTCGGTCAACACCAGTCGCGTGACGGCCGACAGCTGGCCGGGTTGGAGCAGGGTGGGAATCAGTCCCCGGGTTTCGCGATCGACCCAGGTGTTGATCGCCGCCGCCGCCGCGTCGGAATCCCGGTAGTCCAGCGGCTGAACCGTCGCGCCGAACTCCCGGCGCAGCGTCTCCAGCGTGGCCGGATCCAGCGGCAGATCCCCGGCGGGCCAGAGCGCGTCGGCCACGGCCAGCACTTCGCCGTTCTCCGGCGCCGACCGGTGCAGCGACTCCAGGCGCTGCCGGACCACGGGGCCGACGGCGCCGGAACCGAGGGCGCGCGTCAGCAGCTCCGCGGTCTCTCCCCGCGCCCCGGGTTCGAGCAGCGAGAGCGCCCGCTCCAGACTGAACGGCGAGATCAGCAGATTCCCCTTCTCCTGTTCCGCCAGCTCCCGGAAGACCCGGCAGCCGAACGTGCCCGGAAGCAGTTCCGGCGGAGGCGTCGGTTTCGGATTCCGCGTCGCCTCCGGCGCCAGTTCCGCTTCGATACAGCCTCCGGCCAGCAGCGTCAGCGCCGCCAGGCCGCCTGCGAATTTGTGCAATCTGCTCATCTCAGGACCTCGGATGTTGAGAACGTTCTTTCTTCCTAACTGTAGCACCGCCGGAGCGATTTGGCAACTCCCCGGAGCGGAAAACGCACCCCCCGGTTCAGGGGGCCTGCGGCGTGGGGGAAAAATAGCGGCGGATGGCGCCGCGGTGCCGGGGATGCCCGGGCGCGGTGCGCAATCCGGCGCCGTCGGGCGCGGTCAATTCCGGACCGGCGGCAACCGGCAGCTCCGGCCCCGTTTCCGGGGCGCTGCGAGTCTCGAACAGCAGCTCGCCGGCGCCGGGGCGCGTGGGGGGTGCTGCGGCTTCGAGCTGCCTGCGCTGCCCGTAGAACCGCAAGTCGCGATCCACCCAGCTGATGGGCGCGTCGCCCCGTCCCCGGGAGACGCCTCCGTCCCCGTCCCCGCCGGAACCGTCCGGGTTGTCACAGGCCTGAAGCAGCTCCTCCGGGATGGAGTCGCCGAAGTTCCGGTTCAGGAAATCGACCAGCTCCTCTTCCTGCCGCGCGGTGGAAGTTCCGGAATTCCCCTCCTCCCGGCAGCGCGCCAGCGCCTGTTCCAGTTGTTCCCGGTTCCGTTGCAGCTCCTGCAGCATGCGTTCGAGCTGTTCCGCGGTCAGCGGTTCGTCGGCATTGAGTCGGGGCAGGGTTCCGGTCGGCTGCGGGTCGGCTTCGAGTTTCTCCAGCAGCTCGGCCAGAGCGGAGCTCAGTTCCGGCGTCGGCGTCCGGCCCTGCTCTTTGAGTCGTCGCAGCAGCTCGCTCAGCTGCGCCTGCTCACCGAGCGCCTGCGTCAGCCGGGCCGTCACCTGTTCCCGTTCCTGCCGGAGTACGGAGTTCAGGTGTTCCAATCCCTCAAAACTTTTCGCCGGATCGTCACCCTTTGCCTGTTCGGCGAGCGCTTCGAGCTCACGTTTCAGGTCCAACACGCGAGACTCCGGCAGCAACGACGCCATTTGCAGTTCCTCCAACTGCTGCTGCAGCGGCTGCAGTTCGGAACGCAAATCCAGTCCGGTCCGGTCCGGCGGCCGCTGCGGCAGCGGCGGAAACAGCGCGCTCCCGAACAGAAATCCCACGGCCAGCAGCGCCGGCAGCCAGGAGGCTCCCGGTTGCCAGCTCACCCGCGGCAGGCGGAGCGTTTCCGGTTCCGGCCAGTCGCCCCGGAAGCCCTCCAGCTGCGCCAGCAGTACGCCGCCATCGGCGCGATTGACCGCCGCCAGCAGCCGTCCCGCCGCCGCCCGGTCCGGCAGCGTCCGCAGCGCGCCCCAGACCGCCCCCAGCAGCGCCAGCAGCAGAAATCCGGTCGCCGTTGTGAGCGCCGCCTTCCGATCCAGCCAGGCCAGTCCGGTGGCCGGAATCAGCAGCGCTCCTCCGCCGAAACCGATCGGACAGAGCATCGAACTCAGCCAGCTGCACCATAACAGGACGAACAGACGACGACGCAGTCGGGAGATGACATCGATCACCAAAGAGACACCTCCAGAAAATCCGGGGGCCGGGGCTTATTTGCGTCGTCCGGCAGGAACGAAGCGCACTTCGCGACAGACTCCGGATCGGTTCAGAACCGTGTTGACCCGGTCGCGCCAGAGATCGGCGCAACCGGCAAATTCACGCAACAACGCGGCGTGCCGGACCTCGAGCTCCAACACGCCGTTCCGAAAACTGCAGATCTGGAGCCACCGCCCGGCATCGGCTCCGGCGATGGTCTGCCAGTTCAGTTCGAGCTGCAGCTGGATTTGCACATCCGGATCGACAAAATCCCCGCTCAACTCCCGGACCGTCTCCGCCACCGAACGGGGGCTGGGGCAGTGGGCCGCCATCTCCACCCGGGCGGCCTCCCCGCCGTACCAGTCGCGCAGCAGCCGGTAGCGGGTGTCGAGTTTGCGGCACTCTTTGCGGGACCACCACCGGGGCATCGCTAGTTCACCTGCACACCGAACAGCGCCAGCGGCAGCAGCAGCGTGTCCCAGACCAGCCTGACCGGCGCGATCAACCCCTTGAAGATGTTGACCAGCCCGGGCTGAAAGCCGCCGAGCGGTGCCCCGATGGTGCTCTGCACCAGTCCCCACGGCAGCCGCAGGATACCGAAGGTGTCGATCCCCATTTGAATGAGCTGTTTCCCGGCGGTGGTCAGGCCCCGGATCACGTAAGGCTTGGCGGTATCCGCCACTTTGAGCGCGATCGGGGCCAGAATGGCGATGGTGACCGGGTCCAGAAACGCCTGCGCCCGGGGGGCGGGTAGCAGAAAGCACCCGATCAGCAGCAACAGCAGCAACCCGTGTTTTGTCGTCTTCATCTTTCGCTTTCAAAATTCAAAATTCGCCGATACGACGAATATATACCGCCATTGCGGAAAAAGCAACCCCCCTCCTCGAAAAATCCGGTCACTGCGAAAACGGCAGCGCCTCCAGATGATAGCCGCGCTCGAGTTCCGCCTGATCGAAAAACACTTTGCACAGATAGAGCCCGTGCGCCGGCGCGGTATCCTTGGCCTGCGCCCGGTCCTTCGCCGCGAGAATCGCTTCGACCTGATCGGCGCTGAGCAGACCGGCTCCGGCGAAGATCAGAGTCCCGGTGAGACAGCGGATCATCTTGTACAAAAAGCCGTTTCCGGTGTAGACCAGCGCACAGTAGGAGCCGAAGTTGCGCACTTCGATCGAATAGATGGTCCGCACCGCGTTGTCGATCTTGCTGCGCTCGACCACAAAGCTCGAGTAGTCGTGCGTCCCCACCAGACGCTGCGCCGCCACCGCCAGCCGCTCCGGCTCGATCCGGTAGATGGGGTGATAGCTGTAGCGCCCCGTGAACGGACTTTCCGCCCCCAGATTGAGAATATAGGCGTAGGCTTTGCCCAGCGCGTCGTACCGGGTGTGGAACTCCAGCGGCACCTCGCGCGTGGCCGCAATCCGGATGTCCGGCGGCAGCAGCCGGTTCAGCGCCCGGCGCAGATACGCCGGCGGAATCACCGGCCGCGGCGGCAGCAGAAACGAGGCGGCAAAGCCCAGCGCGTGGACTCCGGCATCGGTCCGGCTGCTGCCGATCAGGTGGATCGACTGGCCGTCGTAGAGTTTGGTCAGCACCCGTTGCAGCACGCCCTGCACGCTCGGGCGGTGCGGCTGAATCTGCCAGCCGCTGTAGGCGGTGCCGTCGTAGGCGATTTCCAGCAGCACCCGGCCGACCGGGGGATAGGAGGTCTCTTCCAGCGCCATTACAGCACCCCCCCGGTCCGGCGCAGCTCGGCTTGCAGCTCCGGGATCGCGACGGCCCGGCAGTTGCCGGAAGCTCCGGCCAGCGCCGCCGCCGTCCCCGCCGCCTCGCCGGTGGCCAGACAGTTGGGAATCACCCGGATCGCCGCCTGGACCAGCCGCTCGCAGGAGAGCGAACGCCCGGCGACCAGCAGATTGTCCAGCGTCCGGGGCAGCAGCGAGCGGTAGGGAATGGCGTGGGATTCGCCGGGCCGGTAGGGCTCAAAGCGTTTCATGGCTTCGAACCGGCCGGAACGGGCGTCCTCGATTTCGGCGGCGGCGGCGTGCAGATCGATCGGGTAGCAGTTGCGGGCGATCGAATCGGGGAAGTCACGACGGGCCAGATAGTCGTCGAGCGTCAGCACATAGTCGCCCTGAATCCGGCGGGATTCGCGGATCCCCATCAGCGGCGCGGTCGCCACCAGAAAGGCGTTGCGGAAGGCCGGATGAAATTCCGCCAGCGCGGCGCGGAATTCGGCGGCGATCCGCCGCCCCGCCATCAGCGCGCGCGACACCGTCTCCGGCCGCGCCGGATCGACCTGCCAGTGGTGTCCGGCGTTGAAACCGAAGACTCCCGGGCCCAGGTGCGCCACGCAGGTGTGGCCGTCGGTCAGATCGTACTTCCCGGAGTGGAGCATCCGGTAGCGCCAGCTCCCCGGCCGGGCGTGCCCCCAGGGGTAGTCGTCGTGAGCCATGGAATACTCGTCGACGTTGGCCAGAATGAAGCAGTGACTGGCGGGCATCAGCTCGCCGTGCTCGTCGCCGGAGGCGAACGGAACTCCGGCGCGGGCCGCCAGATCGGCGTCTCCGGTGGCGTCGATGTAGACGGCTGCCCGGCAGCCCCAGAGCCCGGATTTGTCGGCGACCACGGCCCGGGTCAGACGGCTTCCCTCGCGCTCGGCGTCGACCAGCAGCGTGTTGAAGCAGACCTCCACGCCCGCGGCGGTGACCAGTTCGTCCAGCTGCCGTTTCAGCAGCTCCGGATCGATCGGCACCCAGTGCTGGGCGCCGGGCGCGACGTGGCGCATGCCGCGTTTGAGCTGCTCGAAAATTTCCAGCGCGATGCCGCCGTAGAGCAGCCGCCGGCCGTCGCTGAACGGAGCAAATGAGGGCACCAGCCCGCTGGAGGCCATGCCGCCCAGCGCTCCGGTCGCTTCGATCAGCACGGTTTTCCGGCCGTGGCGGGCGGCGGCGACCGCCGCGGCGACTCCGGTTGGACCGCCGCCCAGCACCGCGACTTCAAAATCCCGCTGCGGCAATTCCCGGTGATAGGAAAACGTGTTCATGATTGTACTCCTTGCGTTGACGGCGTTTCTACCGTCCGGGCCGTCCGGACCCGGCGATTTTTTCGTTCCAGCATAAGGGTCATCAAAATCAGAATGAGCAGCTGCCAGACCGGATACCAGCCGATTCCCGCGTACTCCGCCACCACCCCGAACAGCGGCGGCATCACCGTGGTTCCGACGTAGGCCCCGGCCATCTGAAGCCCGATCACCCGCTGCGAATTTTCGGCGCCGAAGTTGGCCGGGGTCTCGTGAATGATCGCCGGATAGACCGGCGCACAGCCGAGCCCGATCACCACCAGCCCCAGGAGCGGCACCGGCGACGGTGCCGGCAGCCACACGGTCAGAATGCCCAGAAAGATCACGCCCAGTCCGATCCGGACCAGATTGCGGTCGCTGAGCAGTCCGGCGATGACCCCGGAGAAAAACCGCCCCCCGGTGATCCCCAGAAAGAAGAGCGACGCCCAGCGGGCCGCCTCCACCTCGGGCACGCCCCGGTGCAGCACCAGATAGCTGCTGGCCCACAAGCCGGTGGAGCTTTCCAGCGCGCAGTAGCCGAAAAAGCCCGCCAGCACCTCCTTGACGCCGGGCAGTTTGAGGGTTCCCCACAATCCCGTGGGCTGTGTGCCGTCCGCCGCAGCTCCGGCCGGGGCCGTCGGCGGACGGCGCCAGAGCGGCAGCGAAAAGAATAGAATCGCGGTCAGCCCCGCCTGCAGCCAGGCCACGGAACGGTAGCCGCCCGTCCACCCCGCGCCGCCGGTCAGCGCCGCGCTCATCAGGTAGGGGCTGATCGAAACGCCGACGCCCCAGAAGCAGTGCAGCCAGTGCATCTGCCGCTGCGGATAGTGCAAGGCGACGTAGTTGTTCAGCGCCGCATCCACCGCGCCTGCGCCGAGCCCGTAGGGGACGGCCCACAGGCAGAGCAGCCAGAAGCTGCCGGAACACGAAAAGCCGAACAGTGCGGCCATGGTCAGAAAGACGCTGAACGCCGTGGTCAATCCGGTTCCGAAGCGGCGGGTCACTCGGTCGGAGAGCAGGCTCGAACAGACCGTTCCGCAGGAGATGATGAAGGTCAGAATTCCGGCGTAGGCGATCGGTACTTCGAGTTCCCGGTAGAGCACCGGCCAGGCCGCGCCCAGCAGCGAGTCCGGCAGCCCGAGACTGATGAAGGCCAGATAAATCACCACCAGCAAAAGCGTATACATGAAAAATCCTCAGTGTTGTGAATGGGGTTGCTCGTTCCAATGCCGGAAGCTCATTGCAAAGGCGGCGGCAGCGGCTCCGGCGCCACCGCCGGGTGGCTCCGGAAGTATTCGGTCAGCCGCCGGGCGGCCTCCTTCATGGTCCAGTTCGAGGGGGTGAACAGCCCGCGGTAGGAGAAGAAGGCCGAGCCCTGAATCCGGAGGTGTTTCCGGTCGTAACGCAGTTGGTCGAGCAGTTCGTTCGGATTTTCCCAGCCCGACTTTCCGAATTCCTGAACGGTGTGCCCGGTGTAGAGTCGGACCCGGGTCCCCCGGATCTGTTCCGCCCACCAGTCGGTCAGCCCGGCGTAGGCGGCCCGGCGGTGGCCGAAGGGCCAGTAGAGCTGGGGAATCACATAGTCGATCCAGTTCAGCCGGATCCATTTGCGGACGTCGGCGTAGTGCTGGAGGTAGGTTTCGCCGCCGCCGGTGAGGCTCCCGGCCGGATGACTTTTGCGGTTGGCCCAGATTCCGAACGGGCTGATGCCGAATTCGATCTGCGGCCGTTTGGTCCGGTTGATCCGGTCCAGTTCGCGCCGGACCCCGGCGATCACCTGATCCACATTGTTCCGGCGCCAGTCGGCCAGCGAAAGTTGCTGCGGATTGTAACGGCGGTAGGTCGCCAGATCGGCGTTGCCGATCGGGTCGTACGGGTAGAAGTAGTCGTCGAAGACGATGCCGTCGACCGGATATTTTTTCGCCACCTCCACCACGCTGGCGATGATGTGGCGGACCACCGCCGGTTCGCCCGGGTTCAGAATCAGGGTGTAGCCGCCCGCCCGGCGGGGGATTTCCAGCACCAGCTCCGGATGCTGCCGGGCGAAGGATTTGGCGTCCAGCCGGGCCAGATAGGGCGCTTTGCGCAGCCGGGTGTAGCCGGCCACCCGGTAGGGGTTGAACCAGGCGTGGAACTTGAGTTTCTGCTTGCGGGCTTCGGCGATCAGCTCGACCAGGGGATCGATCCCGGCGATCCCCACCCCCGAGGCTCCGGCCAGATATTGCGAGTAGGGATTGAGCGCGGAGGCGTAGAAGGCGTCCGCCGCCGGGCGGACCTGAAAGAACACGGTGTTGAAGCCGTTACGCCGCAGTTCCCCGAAGCGCTGCGCGATGGTGCGCCGGAACTCTGTGGCGTTGCCGTGCATCGGGAAATCCAGATTGTTCTGGGTGGAGAGCCAGACCCCCCGGAGCTCCATCGGGCGCGGAGTCAGCGCCGCCGGAATCTGAACCGTCTGACCGGGCGCGTAATCCCCGGCGTAGGGGACCGGTTTCCCGGTCCGGAAATGGCGGTAGGTGACGGTTCCCGCCGTCGCGCCGCCCAGCAGCGCGGCGCTCAGGATGCCCGACAGAAGAGCAAGTGGCCGCCGTTTGATCATCATAAACAGGAATTTAGCATTTCAACCCCGGTTTTTCAACCCGGGAGCGGGTGAGGGGATGGATTTTTTTCCCCGGGGATTGCCTCCACTTCGGAGCTGATCTCCGTTCTTGCAAGAGCGCGATTTTTGCGCTATATTACATGGGATTCCGAAATTAACGAAAGGGAGCCGGTAGATGCCGAATTTTCGCAAAATCACCGAATTCAAGACGCCGGCGGATTTCGCCGCGCATCTGTTGAACGAAAAAATCGATCTCGATCTGGTGCCGGAGGTTCCGGCGGGAGCCGCGGCCCGGCTGGGACAGCCCATCGAACATCGCGGCCAGACCCTCGGCAACCGCTGGGCGATCCTGCCGATGGAGGGGTGGGACTGCACCCCCGAGGGCGCCCCGAGCGAACTGACCCGGCGGCGCTGGCTGAGGTTCGCCACCAGCGGCGCCAAGTTGATCTACGGCACCGAGGCGGCGGCGGTGTCGCACGCCGGACGCAGCAACACCCGGCAGCTGTGGATCGCCGATCACACGGTGGCGGCGATCGGCGCGCTGGTCCGCGAGATGCGTCAGGCTCACGCCGAGCGGTTCGGCACGGCCGACGATCTGCGGATCGGGTTGCAGCTGACCCACTCCGGACGTTTCGCGCACCCCAACGACGATCACCGGCTGGAGTCCCGGACCGCCTACTGCCACCCGCTGCTGGACAAAAAATTCGGGAACGGACCGGCCAATGTGGTCAGCGATGAGGAGCTGGAGCAGATCATCCGCGAATTCATCCATGCCGCCGAACTGGCGAAACAGGCGGGCTTTGACTTTGTCGACCTCAAGCAGGCGCACGGCTATCTGGGGCACGAACAGCTCTCGGCGGTGGAGCGTCCCGGCCGCTTCGGCGGCTCCTTCGAGAACCGGACCCGGTTTTTCCGGGAGATCGCCGCGGGCATTCGCGAGCGGCTGCCCGGATTCGAGATCTCCTTCCGGCTGAGTTTGTTCGATATGATCCCCTTCGAGAAGGGGCCGGACGGGGTGGGGCGGCCGATGGCCTGGTCCGGACCCTATCCCTACGCCTTCGGGGGCGACGGCACCGGGTTCGGGACGGACTTCACCGAACCGGTGGCGTTCATCAAAATGGCGCAGCAGGAGTTCGGGGTGGATCTGGTCTGTACGACCATTGCCAGTCCCTACTATCTGCCGCACGCCCAGCGTCCGGCCGCCTATCCGGTGGCCGACGGTTACCTGCCGCCGGAGGATCCGCTGATCGGGGTGGCCCGTCAGGTGCAGGCGGTGGCCGCGGTCAAGAAAGCGTGCCCCGGAATCAAGTTCGTCAGCTCCGGGCTGACCTATCTGCAGGAGTTCCTGCCGAATGTCGGCGAATATCTGCTGGAGAATGATCTTACCGACTTTGTCGGAATCGGGCGGATGGTGCTCTCTTATCCCGAGCTCTGCGCCGATTCGCTGGCCGGGAAGGAGCTGGACCGGCGCCGCATCTGCCGGACCTTCGGCGACTGCACCAGCGCGCCGCGTCACGGGCTGGTTTCCGGCTGCTATCCGCTGGATGCCGCCTACAAGCAGCGACCGGAGGCGGCGCTGCTCAAGGCGTTCAAGGCGAAGAATCAAAAGTAATTCATCCGTTGTGCTTTGGAGCCCGGACCTCCGCCCGTGGCAGGGTGGCGGGCCGGGATTTTTTTCTGTTGAAAAAGCCCCGGTTGACCCTTGACATGTGCGTTTTTCTTTGCTATAATCAATAAGATATAAATGAGGAGGTCGGGGAGTCACGCCGACTTCCCGACCCGCCGAAACCCGGTGCAGCGGTACGCGCCACAAGGAAAGGATTGAGAGCAATGAGAAGTTGCGGGCATGGCCGGAAGGCGACATTTCCAGAGGGGGGCTGGAAGCGGGATTTCACGTTGATTGAACTCTTGGTGGTGATCGCGATCATCGCGATTCTGGCTTCGATGTTGCTGCCGGCGCTGAACAAGGCGCGGGACAAGGCGAAGTTGGCCGGGTGCATCAGCAACCTCAAACAGCAGTTCACCGGGTTCGCGACCTATGCCGCCGACTTCGATGATTATCTGCCGGGTCGGACCGACGACTTTGTCGGGAGCTCCAAACTCTGCGTCGGCAGAACCAGCACGGAGGCTCCGACGCCGACTTCGTTCAGCTACGTCTACTACGCCAACAAGTATCTGGGGATCGAAACCAACGATCCGGATACCCCGGTGGTCGGCGACCGGCGGCGGGTACGTCCGCGGGCGGACGCCCTGTGGTGCCCGAGTTTGCCCTACGACCCGGATATGCTGCAGAACGCCGCGGCCGGGTATGACGGCAACAGCGCCCGGGGGGCGATCAGCTACGCGGTGGCGACCGGCTGCGGCCCGGACTGGGATTCGCCGAATTTCCCGGTGAGTCTTCTGCGCTTTTCCACGCTGGGGAACAAGCGCGGCGCCAGCACCAAGGCGCTGGTCTTCGACCGGCTCTACGATCGCGACAGCCCCCGTTCCCGGATCCTCAATGCGCACAGCGGGACCCAGGGCAATGTGATGCGCGGCGACGGCAGCGTTCAATCCGAACCCTACGCCGCCTACCGGCTCTATTCGGAAAACCACGGCGGCGCGGTCAACGGCCTGATGCTCCCTGCCAACAAGTACTATGTGCTGCTGGGCCGCGCGGGCTGGACGGAAAAATCCTACTACTGGATCATGCCGTTCCAGTGGGACAACGGCCGCGGCCAGTGCGACAGCGACAAGCGTTCCGACTGCCCCTTCTACTGATCTGCGGATCGCCGCCCGGGTTGGTGCGACCCGGGAAAAATTTCCCCTTCCCTTGACAAGCGCGGCGGAATCGGCTATAATTTACTTGAGCAGGCGGAGACGGGGGCGCCCGATTCACCGGCACCCTCCGACCCTCTGGTTCCGGCGGTGGAAGTAGTCACTTGGGGAAAGGGACAACGGCGACCATGAAGATCGGAAGAAGCGTTACCGGGGCGGTTCCGGAGCAGGTCCGGAAGTCGGGTTTCACCTTGATCGAACTTTTGGTGGTGATCGCGATCATCGCGATTCTGGCTTCGATGCTGCTGCCGGCGCTGAACAAGGCGCGGGACAAGGCGAAGCTGGCCGGGTGCATCAGCAATCTCAAACAGCAGTTCACCGGGTTCGCGACCTACGCCGCCGACTTCGACGATTATCTGCCGGGCCGGGCTGACGACGTCCTGGGCAACACCCGGATCAGCGTCAGCCGGACCAAGGAGGAGACTCCGACTCCGACCTCGTTCAGCTACGTCTACTACGCAAACAAATATATGGGTATTGCGACCACCGACCCGGATCGGCCGGTGGTGGGCGACCGGCGGCGGGTGCGTCCGCGGGCGGACGCCCTGTGGTGCCCGAGTCTGCCCTACGACCCGGATATGCTGCAGAACGCCGCGGCCGGGTACGACGCCAACAGCGCCCGGGGCGCGGTGAGCTATGTGGTGGCCACCGGCTGCGGTCCGGACTGGGATTCGCCGAATTTTCCAGTGAGCTTTCTGCGCTTCTCCACGCTGGGGCACAAGCGCGGCGCCACCAGCAAGGCGCTGGTCTTCGACCGGCTCTACGACCGGGACAGCGCCCGGGCCCGGATTCTCAGGGCGCACAGCGGGACCCAGGGCAACGTGATGCGGGCCGACGGCAGCGTCCAGACCGAACCCTACGCCGTCTACCGGTTGCAGTCGGAGTATTACGGTCCCGACCCCAACGGGGTGATGACGCCCTCCAACAAGTACTATGTGCTGCTGGGGCGGGCCAGCTGGACCGAGAAGTCCTACTACTGGGTCATGCCGATTCAGTGGGACAACGGGCGCGGCCAGTGCGACAGCGACAAGCGCTCCGACTGCCCCTTCTATTGAGCGGGAATCAGGCTCTGGCGGCGGTCAGCACATAGAGCTCCGCGGGATCGCCCCGGCACAGCGCCTCGGCGGCGGCATTCAGCGTGGCGCCGGTGGTGATGACGTCGTCGATCAGCAGCACCCGCTTCCCGGCGATCGCCGCCGGATCCCGCAGCTGAAAGGCGCCGCGCAGATTCTTCAGCCGCCGCTCGCGGTTCAACCCGGCCTGATGCGGTACCCGCCGGGTCCGGCGCAGGACGGACCGGACCGGAACGCCGAGTTCGGGCGCCAGACTCCGGGCCAGCAGTTCCGACTGGTTGAAGCCGCGCCGGAGCCGCCGGGTCCAGTGCAGCGGCACCGGGACCATCAGGTCGACCTCCAGCTGCTGTTCACGCCAGACTTCCAGCATCAACTGCGCCAGAGTCCGGGCCAGCTCCGGCCGCCCGCCGTATTTGAAGCGGCGGATCAGCTCCGCCCCGTCTCCGCGATAGGCGAAGGCCGAGACCGCCGCCCGCCACGGCGTCGGCGGCGCCTGCAGACAGCGGGAACAGACCCCGAGCACCCCGTCGAGCTCTCCGCCGCAGCCGGGGCAGCGCGGCCCGGTCAGCAGCGTGAGCCGTTTCCGGCAGTCGGGGCAGAGCCGGTTCTCTCCGGCGCCGTCGCCGTGTTCACAGAGCGGACAGGGAAAGAGTTCCAGCCCGGCGGCCAGTTGGCGACCGAGCGTCCGGAGTCGGCCGCGGAGCGAGCCCCCGACCGGAGCGGCGGTCATTGGCCGCTCCCGGACTGGTTGCGCGTGAGCTCCCGGAGCCGGTCGCGGAGCACCGCGGCGCGCTCGAATTCCAGCGCCTCGGCCGCCGCCAGCATTTCGCGCTCGAGCTCCTCGGCCAGTTCGCCGAACTCCGCCTGATCGAGCTGGCTCCACTTGCCGCTCTTCGGTTTCTTCTTCGGTGGCGCGCCCGCCGCCACCACCTCGTTGATCGACGGCAGCGCGGGCTTGACCACGGTGCGGGGCGTGAGGTGATGCTCCTCATTGTAACGGATCTGCCGTTCCCGCCGCTCCCGGGTGCCGTCGATCAGCGCCTGCATGCTGGGCGTGACGTGGTCGCCGTACAGAATCACCCGGCCCCGGGCGTTGCGGGCCGCCCGCCCGGCGACCTGCACCAGCGAACGCTCCGAACGCAGAAATCCCTCCTTGTCCGCATCCAGAATCGCCACCAGTGCGACCTCGGGCAGATCGATGCCTTCGCGCAGCAGATTGATGCCGATCAGGCAGTCGAAATCGCCGTTGCGCAACTTCCCGAGCACCCGGACCCGTTCCAGCGCGTCGAGCTCGGAGTGCAGGTAACTGACCCGCAGCCCGAGTTCGGAGAGATATTCGGCCAGCCGCTCGGAACTCTTCTTGGTCAGGGTGGTGACCAGCACCCGCTCCCCGGCCTTGGCGGCGGCGCGGATCTCGGCCATCACATCGTCGATCTGGCCCTCCAGCGGCCGGACCTCCACCAGCGGGTCGAGCAGGCCGGTGGGGCGCACGATCTGACGGACCACCGGAACGCCCCGCGCCAGCTCCAGCGCGCCCGGCGTGGCCGAGACGTAGATGGTGTCGCCCTTGAGGTGCTCGATCTCCTCGAACTTCAGCGGGCGGTTGTCCAGCGCCGAGGGCAGCCGGAAGCCGTGGTCGATCAGCACCTGCTTGCGGTTGCGGTCGGCCTTGTACATGGCCGAAAGCTGCGGCAGCGTGACGTGCGATTCGTCGATGATGGTCAGGAAATCGGGCGGGAAAAAGTCGAACAGGCAGTAGGGACGACTGCCGGGAAGCCGCCCGGAAAGGTGCGCGGAGTAGTTCTCAATGCCGCTGCAGTAGCCGATTTCGCGCATCATCTCCAGATCGTAGGTCACGCGCTGGAACAGCCGCTGGGCCTCCACCAGCAGGCCCTTCTCCTCGAACCAGGCGACCCGCTCCTTCATCTCGGTGCGGATGGCGGCGGCGGCGCGCTCGATGCGCTCCGGCGGCAGCACAAAGTGGCGGCAGGGGAACAAGGTGACCTGCTGCGGCCGGGTCTTCACCTGGCCGTTGACCACCGAGCGGCGTTCGATCGTTTCGACTTCGTCGCCCCAGAAGCCGACCCGGATAAAGTCGTCGCGCTGCGGTTCGTAGATGTCGACCGAGTCGCCGCGGACCCGGAACTGTCCCTTTTCGGGGGCGGTGTCGTTGCGCTCGTACTGGATGTCGACCAGTCGGCGGAGCATTTCGTCGCGGCCGATGGTGTCTCCGAGCCGGAGCGTCACGCACATGTCCGCGTAGTCGTCGGGCGAGCCCAGGCCGTAGATGCACGAGACGCTGGCCACCACGATCACGTCGCGGCGTTCGACCAGACTGGCGGTGGTGGAGAGCCGGAGCTTTTCGATGTTTTCGTTGATCGAAGCGTCCTTGGCGATGTAGGTGTCGGTCTGCGGAATGTAGGACTCCGGCAGATAGTAGTCGTAGTAGCTGATGAAGTACTCCACGGCGTTTTCCGGGAAGAAGCCCTTGAACTCACTGTAGAGCTGGGCGGCCAGCGTCTTGTTGTGCGAGAGCACCAGCACCGGGCGGTCGAGCTCGGCGATGACGTTGGCCAGGGTGAAGGTCTTGCCCGAACCGGTGACGCCCTGAAGGATCTGGGCCGGACACCCGGCGCGCAGATTTTCAAGCAGCCCGGCGATGGCTCCGGGCTGATCTCCGGCCGGGGCGTACTCGGAGTGAAGTGTGAAGAGTCTGCTCATGGTGGCGTAAGGTAACGCCGCCGCTCCGGAAATGCAAGCGCGCCGGAGCGGCGACGGCTCACCAGTTGAGAAACACGCCGTCCGTCGCGTCGGAGGGCATCCGCCAGTCGCCGCGGGGAGAGAGGGCGATGGAGCCGACCTTCGGCCCGTCGGGAGAACAGTTCCGCTTGAACTGCTGACGGAAGAAGCGCTTCAGAAAGACCCGCAGCCAGCGGGTGATCTCCTGAGGCGGATAGCGGTCGGCGAAGGCGGTCTGCGCGAGGAAGTCGATTTTTTCGGGTTCCGCCCCGTACTTGAGGAAGTGGTACAAAAAGAAGTCGTGCAGTTCGTAGGGACCGACCAGCTCCTCCGTCTCCTGCCGGATGGCGCCGTCGGGCGCGGGGGGGAGGAGTTCGGGGCTGACCGGGGTGGCGATCACGTCTTCGAGCACCCGGCGCAGGGGTTCGGGGGATTTGGCGGCCTGCCAGGCGATCAGGTAACGGATCAGGGTCTTGGGGACGGAGCAGTTTACGGAGTACATCGACATGTGGTCGCCGTTGTAGGTGCTCCAGCCGAGGGCGATTTCGGAGAGGTCGCCGGTGCCCACGACCAGACCGCCGAGCTGGTTGGCCAGGTCCATCAGCAGCTGGGTGCGTTCGCGGGCCTGGGTGTTTTCGTAGGTGGTGTCCTGCACGGCGGGATCGTGGCCGAGGTCCTGAAAGTGGCGGAGCGCGGCGGGGACGATGTCGATCACGCGGGTTTCGACGCCGAGCTCGCGGCACAGCGTTTCGGCGTTGTGATGGGTGCGCCGGGTGGTGCCGAAGCCGGGGAGCTGGACGCCGAGGACGGAGGCGGGGGGCAGGCCCAGCAGTTCACAGGTGCGGGCGGAGACCAGAAGCGCGAGGGTCGAGTCCAAGCCGCCGGAGATGCCCAGCACCAGTTTGCGGGCTCCGGTGTGTTCGATCCGTTTGGCGAGTCCGGCGCACTGGATGTCGAAAATTTCGGCGCAGCGTTCGTCGCGTTCGGACTCCGGGGGGACGAAGGGGTGGGCCGCCAGTCCGGCATGGGCGAGGTCGGGCGATTCCGGAACCGGCTCCAGTTGGAGGCGGCGGCAGGCGGGGGCGGCGCAGTCGTGGAAGGAGCTTTCGGAATTCCGGGCCGCGCCCAGACGCTGAAGGTCGACGTCGGCGTAGATGAGGCTGGAGGCGCGGTCGAAGCGGCGGTTTTCGACGGCCAGACGGCCGTTGTCGGCGATCAGGGCGTGGCCGCCGAAGACGGCGTCGGTGGTGGATTCGTGGACTCCGGCTCCGGCCAGAGCGTAGGCGGCGAGCAGTCGGGCGCTCTGCTGGCGGACCAGTTCCCGGCGGTAGGCGGCTTTGGCGGAGAGTTCGGTGCCCGCGGAGAGGTTCAGAATGACTTTGGCTCCGGCCAGGGCCAACCCGGTGCTGGGGGGCTGGGCCGCCCACAGGTCTTCGCAGAGTTCGATGCCGAAGACGGCGTCGGGGTTGGCGGCGAAGATCAGGTCCGGGCCGAGGGGAATGGTTTCGTCGGCGAGCTGGAAGGTGGCGCCGACGAGTTCCCGGCCGCTGCGGAAGTGGCGTTTTTCATAGAACTCCCGGTAGTTCGGGAGGATGGTTTTGGGGACCAGCGCCAGGAGTTTGCCGTTTTGCGCGACGGCCGCCACGTTGTAGAGGGCGTCGCGGTGGAGCAGGGGCAAGCCGAAGACCAGCAGCGTGGCGGAGCTGTTGCGGGCGAGTTCCCGGGCTGCGTCAAGGGTTTTCTGCTGCAATTTCCGCTGAAAGAAGAGGTCGCCGCAGGTGTAGCCGGTGAGGCCGAGTTCGGGGAAGACCACGGCGGCGGCGTTTTCGGCCGCGGCCCGGCGATAGAGGTTGAGGGTTTCTCCGGCGTTGAATTCGACGTCCGCCACTTTCAGCACCGGCACTGCCGCCGCCAGTCGATAAAAGCCATACATCAGGAGGTTCTCCCTATTTTCCGGTTATCGGTTGCGGGTTCCGGTAAGGAGCCCGCGTTTCTTTGGTTACTTTCTTTGTCTTCCCCCATCAAGGAACCCGCGTTTCTTCGGTTACTTTCTTTTCCCGCCTCCTGCCTCTTCCCAAGGAGCTCGCTTTTCTTTAGGTTACTTACTTTTCCCGCCTCCTGCCTCTTCCCAAGGAGCTCGCATTTCTTCGGTTACTTTCTTTGTCTCCCCCATCAAGGAGCTCGCTTTTCTTTGGTTACTTTCTTTGTCTCCCCCATCAAGGAGCTCGCTTTCCCTTGGTTACTTTCTTTGTCTCCCCCATCAAGGAGCTCGCTTTTCTTTGGTTACTTTCTTTTCTCGTGAAAAGAAAGTAACCGGTAGCATTCGGAGAGGCTCCAGGCCTGGGCTCCGCAGCCGCCGGGGGCGTGGGGGTAGTCGCCGTCGGCCACTTCGGGGAGTTCGGCGAAGGCGCCGTCTTCGAGGTAGCGGGTGATGGACCAGAGCAGGGAGCAGGCCCAGGCGCGGCCTTTTTCGCCGGCGGTTTGCAGATAGGCTTCCACGTAGGAGGGGAAGGGCCAGCACCAGGCGGTACCGTTATGGTAGGCGACTTTGCGGGAGGTATCCTCGGGGCCTTCGTAGCGGCCGCGGTAGGGTTGTTTCGGGTTGTTGAGCAAAACGCCGTCGCGCCAGACGGGGAGTTCGTAGCGGACGGGTTGGGAATCGAGGGTACGGATGGCTCCGGGGATCAGCAGCAGCGAGGTTTGGGCGAGGACGGAGCGGCGGATTTCGGGGTCGGTGACGGCGCCGAGGGTGAGGGCGAAGAGCTGATTGGGGCGCAGGTGGTCGTCGGGGACGAGGTCGGGGCCGTGGAGGCAATCTGCGAGGAAGCCCAGTTCCGGTCGGTAGAAGCGGTCATGGATCTGGTGCTGGACGGTGGCGGCCAGTTGATGGTCGCCCAGAAATTCGAGGGCGGAGAACCACAGGGCCTGGATTTCGATGGGGTAGCCTTCGCGGGGGGTGGCCGCGGGGTAGTTGGTATCCATCCAGGTGAAATGGGCAGGGCTGAAGATGAGGCCGGTTTCGGGATCCATGTGGATACCGTTCGGGGTGCCGCTGCGATAGTGGCTGCAGATGGATTTGAGGACGGTCAGGAGGGTTCTGCCGCCGCAGTTGGCGCGCAGGATTTTGCGTTCGCCGGTCTGTTCCACGTATTCGCGGACGATGCGGATCAGCCAGAGGGGGGCGTCGCTGGTGTCGCGGTTGCCGGTATCGCGACCGCGGATGACGTTGGGGATGGTGCCGCGGTCCTCGAAGGAGGCGAACTGGCGGATGACTTCGCCGGTTTCGTTGAGATAGCCGGCGGCGAGGAGGCCGCGCAGGGCGATAAAGGTGTCGCGACCCCAGTCCAGGAACCAGGGGTAGCCGGCGATGACGGTTTTCCAGTGGTCGCGTTTGACCACGAAGTGCCGGAGTCCGGCCTTGAGGGCGTCCAGCGCGGGGCAGACTGCGGGGAGCGACCGGGAGCAGTCCGGGAAGCGCGGAGTGTCGGGGGCGGTTCCGGCGATGGCGGTGAGGGTGCGGGAGTCGCCTTCGGCCAGTTCAAACTCAAAGTAGCCGGGGCTGAACAGGTCGGTGGCGTGGTCCTGCCCGTAGCGTTTTTCCAGCGGCAGCTGGATCTGGTAGTGCCACTCGGGCTGGGGGACGTAGCGGCCGCCGGGGAGTTCGAGTTCCAGCGGGGTGGTTCCGGGCTGGAAGCGGAAGCCCGCGGGGCGGGGGGTGACGGCGCCGGGGAAGCGGGTTTCCGGCCCGGTGTAGGCTTTGGTCAGTTCGTGGTTGGGGCGATCCTCCAGGTCGGGGCGCAGGATCAGCCGGATTTTTTCGTCCGGATCGAGGGCGCCGGTGAGTTTCGTGGGGGGCGGCGGACGGCGGAAGATCAGTGCAACGGCGTCGCGGTCGAAGGCTCCGGCCAGTTCGATTTCGACCGGGACCCGGTGTCCGCGCCCGGCCGGGACCAGAAAACGCCAGCAGGCCCGGTTGTCCGGCGATCCGGTGAAGGTCTCCAGATACCGGGCGTCGAGTTCATACGAATAGTCGTTGACCACCAGCCAGCAGCGGCAGCGGGTGAAGAGCACGCGGCGGTCGGCGGGAAACTCGGTTTCGACGTTCGCCGCCAGCAAGGCGTCGTACTTGCTGTAGAGTTCGCTCCAGCGGGCCCGGGTCTGGGTGAGGCCGCCGAGCTGATTGGTGGCGAAGGCGAAATGGTGTTCGGAAATGCGGCTGCGGGGAAGGGTCGTGGGCAGCTGCCGGGGCGGGGGAGGGAGCAGCCGCAGGTGGCCGACTCCCCGGCGCAGCCCATCCGCGGTGTAGAGCTCAAAGTGCAGTTCAAGCCGGCCCGCAGGTTCGCCGGTCAGCGGCACGGCACAGAAGGAACCGCCCGTCGCGGCGGGCAAACCAAGCAGCACCCGGCGGGTTTCCGCGCCGCACCGGAGTTCGGCCCGGAAGGGTTCGGCGGCGCGCAGCAGCAGCACGCTGCCCGGCGGAACGGGCAGTTCGCGCGTCTCATCCACCGGCAGCCGGAAGCGGACCACGGGGGGCAGCTCCCGCCCGGTGGCCCGGCGCAGAAACGCCTCGGGATCGCGCCGGAGTTCGGGGCCGAAGGCGGCGGCCTCGGCGGCGGTGCAGCGGCCGGGCGCGTTGAATTTGCTCCACAGTTCGGCGGCCATGGCGGCGGCCCGCTGGGCCAGAACCCGCTCCGGTTCGCCGGGGAGTTCGGGGTCGAAGCGGCCGGGGGAGAGGGCCAGCGCCTCGCCCGGGGCCAGGGTCAGCTGCGGGGCGCCGTCCGCTCCGGCAAGGTCAATCCGGCGGCCGGTCAGGAGGTCGAAGAGCGCGCTGAAGTTGAAGTCGGCGGCGTCCCAGGCGGCGGTGGCGGGTCGGTCGGTATCGAGATTGACCAGCACCAGCACCGGTTCGGTTCCGGGGGCGGTCCGCAGCGCCGTCACCGGGTTGGTGGTGCGGGCGCGGAGCAGCCGCACCTCGGCTCCGGCCTGAAACGCCGGGTGGTGTGCCAGCAGCAGATTGAGTTGCCGCAGTTCCGGGACCTGGTTGGGGGTGGCGTTCCAGTTCAGCGGCGGGGCGCCGTGGACATCGATCCGGCGGTCGGCGTAGAATTCGACGCCGTTGGCAAAGCCGAACGCGCCGTTTTCGGAGAGCAAAGCGCACAGGGCGCAGCGCATCCGGGCGTAGGCGGGCGAAGTGGCGGCCAGCCGGAGATTGTCGTGGGTTTCGGCGAAGTGGATCAGCAGGCCGTGACGACGGGAGGTTTCGACGGTCTCCGGGAAATAGGCGCGGATCTGGTCGCCGGTGTAGTTCTGGAAGAGCTCGGAGTAGGCCCAGTCCAGCCCTTCGCTGCCGAGCAGTTCGTTCTGGACGGATTTGAGGCCGCCGAGTCCTTCGAGCAGAAACACGGTGTCGGGGTATTCGCGCCGGACCCGGGCCACCAGATAGCGCCAGGCGGCGGCCGGAATCATGTACCCGGCGTCACAGCGGAAGCCGTCGACGCCGTGGCGGCACCAGTGCAGAAAGACCCGGGCCATCAGTTCAAACACGCCGGGCCGATGATAGTCGAGTCGGCACAGGTCCTCCCAAGTGACGCCCCAGGCGCCGGGGGAGACGAAGGTGCCGTCCGGTTTCCGATCAAAGAATTCGGGGTGATCGTTCTGGAGCTTCGAAGCCCAGCCGGTGTGGTTCACCGGAATGTCCAGAAACAATCTTCCGCCCCGGGCGTGAACCCCCGAGACCAGCTCCTGAAACTGCTCCAGCGGGGTGGCCCGGGGATCGAATTCGGCCAGGGCCGGATCGACCGCAAAGTAGTCCAGCGCGGCAAAGGGGCTGCCGAACCGCCCCATCCGGGCGTAGACGGTGGGGGTGGGGTGGATGGGGAGCAGCTGCAGAATCCGGCAGCCGAGGCGGTCGAAGATGAAGTCGAGTCTCCGGCCGAGTTCCCGGAAGGTGCCCGAGGGGGGGATGACCGTATAGCCGGCGCGGTCCAGCTGTTCGAGCTGTTCCGGCGCCGCCTCCGGTCCCGGTTCGGGGCGGAATTGGCGGACGAAGGCGCAGTACAGGAGATTTGCCGCCACGTTGCGGGCCGGTTCGACTTTGAACTGGAAGTTGTCGCCCCCGGGCCATTCCAGGGGGCCTCCGGCGGCGGGGCGGAAACAGCATTTTCCGGCGAAGACGCCGACTTCGGTGAACGGCAGCGCCAGCTCGTAAACGCCGGGAGCGACCTCCGGCATCGGATAATCACTCCAGTCGCGCCCGGAGGGCGGTCGCTGCTCCTCCACCTCGGCGATCAGTTCGGCGCGGCGCCGGGCGGCGCCGCCGAGGTTGGTGCGGAACAGCGCCTGTCCGGGGCGTCCGGAGGTCTCCAGCCGGATGGTGATCCACTCTCCGGCATAGAAAATCCGGCGGTCGGGCTGCACATGTTGTTTCATTCGGATGGGCTCCCTTCCAAAAAGCTCATATCGTAATATAGCATTTTCCGGGTCATTTTCAAAAAAAAGTATTGCAATCAGGGGATTATCGGGTTATATTTCCGAAAGGCATTGGCCGGGCAGAACCCGGCGTTCGATGATGCCAGAGCCACGAGATGAGGGGTGCTATGAAGATGCGCAAATGGCTGCGATTCGGTATCGCGGCGTTGATTTTCGGAATTACGCTGCTGACCGCTCCGGCAGCGGAGGAACCCACGGAGCAGGAGCGGATCCGGTTGATCACCCGACTGACCGCGGAGATTCTGTCGCGCAACCACTACCGGCA
Source organism: uncultured bacterium (assembly GCA_949297015.1). Taxonomy (GTDB): domain Bacteria; phylum Verrucomicrobiota; class Lentisphaeria; order Victivallales; family Victivallaceae; genus CASFRF01. The sequence goes on along the minus strand of CASFRF010000089.1, from coordinate 20,372 downwards.
GCAGCCGCTGAACGGGGCGATGTCGGGGCAGATCTTCGACGAATATTTCAAGACGCTCGATCCCGGGAAATATTACTTTACGCAGGGGGATGAGCAGGAGTTCGCACCCTACCGGGCGACGCTGGCTGCCCGGCTGCTGCAGGGGGACGCGGCATTCGCCTTTGCCCTCTACGACCGGTACCGGAAACGCTTCACCGAGTATCACCGTTTCGCCGAGGAGCGGCTGAAGAAACCGTTCGATTTCACGCTCGACGAGGAGTTGGAAGTGGATCGGCGCGAGGCGCCGCGTCCGGCCGATGAGCAGGAGCTGCACCGGCTCTGGGAACTCAAGCTCAAGAACGACGTGCTGACCGATCGGCTGTTCCGGCGGTCGCTGGCCGAGGCCTCCGAGGAGAAGAAGGAGAAGCCTGAGAAGAAAGATTCGGCCGCGGAGACCGATCTGGAGGCGGTGCGGGCGTTGTGGGACAGCGGCAGCTCCGAGGAGCGGATTCTCAAACGGCTGCGGGATCTGCAAAATCAAATCGACCAGCAGGGCAAGCTGGATATTCTGGGGCTGTACCTTTCGGCGCTGGCCCAGGTCTACGGCCCGCATTCGCGCTACGCCCCGCCCCAGCTGGATGAGGATTTTGAAATCAGCATGAGTCTGTCGCTGACCGGGATCGGCGCGACGCTGACCAGCGACGACGGCTACATCAAGATCGTCGAAATCGTGCCGGGCGGTCCGGCCGACCGCTCCGGAAAACTGCACGCGGAGGACCGGATCATCGCCGTGGCGCAGGAGCACGGCAAGCCGGTCGATGTGATCGATATGAGCGTGTCGAACGCGGTCAAGCTGATCCGCGGTCCGGCCGGAAGCAAAGTGACGCTGACCGTGCTGCCCGGCGCCAAGGGGCGGCAGGCCGCGCCGGAACTGGTCACGCTGGTGCGCGAGAAGATCGAGCTCAAAGACAGCGCAGCGCAGGGGGAGATCCGCGAAGTGACCGATTCCCGGGGCGTGAAGCGGCGGATCGGGGTGATCGATCTGCCCAGTTTCTACATGGATTTTGAAGGGGCGTTTCGGGGGGATCCGGATTTCCGGAGCTGCTCGCGGGACGTCAAAAAGCTGCTGCTGGACTTCCGGAAGCAGGGCGTCGACGCGGTGGTGCTGGATCTGCGCAACAACGGCGGCGGGAGTTTGCCGGAGGCGATCAGTCTGACGGGATTGTTCATCGGGACCGGACCGGTGGTGCAGGTGCAGAGCAGCGACCGGGAGTGCCAGGTGCAGGAGGATGAGGATCCCTCGGTCAGTTACTCCGGGCCGCTGGTGGTGTTGACCAATAAACTTTCGGCCTCGGCCTCGGAGATCTTCGCGGGGGCGATCAAGGACTACCAGCGGGGGCTGGTGGTCGGGGATTCGCGGACCTTCGGCAAGGGGACGGTGCTGGATGTGATGCCGCTGGAACGGCTGATCCGCTACTCCGGCAATCCGCCGTTTCCGGCCGGCTCGACCACCTACGAGACGGCGATGTTCTACCGGATCGCGGGCGGTTCGGTCCAGCAGCTGGGGGTGACTCCCGACATTCAGTTGCCGTCGCTGACCGAGGAGATGGAGATCGGGGAGTTGTTCAGCGACTACCATCTGCCCTGGGATTCGGTGCCGGGGCTGCGTTACGAGAAGTACGACCGGCAGCTGCCGGAGCTGCTGCCGGAGCTCAAACGCGCCTCCGAAAAGCGGATCGCCGCCGATCCTGAATATCAAAAGCTGTTGAAGAACATCGACTACTTCCGGCAGAACAAGGACCGCAAGAAGATCTCTCTGAACGAGCAGAAGCGTTACGCGGAGTACCTGCGGAACAAGGAGGCCGCCGCCGCGGTGGAGGAGGAGAGCGGCGAGGAGCCCGAAACCCTGGCGGACCGGCGGAAGAAGTGGCGGCACGATGCGGTGCTGCAAGAGGCCGAGCGCATCGCGGCCGATTATGCGGCGCTGAAACTCGGCGACGGGAAGCAGAAGTAAACGTCGGGTCTTGCAAAAACCGGAATCGGGAGTACATTAATAACTTTCACGGTCGGTCAACCAACGGAGGAATACGGCGGCTTATGGAATATCTGGAGTATGTGAAACTGGCTCTGGGCGCGGTGCTGGTCTACAACTTTGTGCTGGCCCGCTTTCTGGGGATCTGTCCCTTTCTGGGCGTCTCCAAACGGCTGGGGACGGCGCTGGGGATGTCGGGGGCGGTGATCTTTGTGATGACCATCGCCTGCGCGATCACCGCGGCGATCAATCAGTATCTGCTGAATTTCCGCTGGGGGGAGAAGCGGTTCGACCTCACCTTTCTCCAGATTCTGATCTTCATTCTGGTGATTGCGGCGCTGGTGCAGATCATTGAGATCGTATTGCAGAAGATCAGTCCGGTGCTCTACCGGGCACTGGGCATCTATCTGCCGCTGATCACCACCAACTGCGCGGTGCTGGGCTCGGCCACGCTGGGCGCCCAGATGCAGTACAGCGTCTTCAAGTCGACCCTGTTCGGGTTCTTTTCGGGCGTGGGGTTTGCGCTGGCGCTGGTGCTGTTCTCGAGCCTGCGCGAACGGCTGGAACTGGCCGATATTCCGCGCCCGTTCCAGGGGACGGCGATCGCGCTGATCACCGCCGGGATTCTGGCCATGGTCTTCATCGGTTTTTCCGGGCTCTGCTGAGGAGGAGATAGAGAATGAATACATTGGAGGCTGCGGTCCTGCTGATGGGCGTGACCGGGGGGATTCTCGGAGTGGTGATCGCGCTGGCGGCGCGCTTCTTCCGGGTGGCGCACGATCCGCGGGTGGAACTGCTGATCGAACTGCTGCCCAACGCCAACTGCGGCGGCTGCGGCAAGGCCGGCTGCGCCGATCTGGCCCGGGCGATCGTGGCCGGAGAGGCCAAACCGAGCGACTGCCCGGTCTCGTCGCGCGAGGCGATCGCGTCGATGTCCTCGCTGCTGGGGATCGACCCCGGAGTCGCGGAAAAGAAGGTGGCGGTGGTCCGCTGCAACGGCGACGCGCTGCACACCAAGGTGGCGGTCAACTACAACGGCGTCTCCGACTGCGCCTCGGCGGCGCTGGTCGGCGGCGGGCCCAAGAGCTGCAACTACGGCTGTCTGGGGCTCTCCAGCTGCGCCCGGGCCTGTCCCTTCGGCGCCATCGAAATGCTCAAGAATCTGGCGGTGGTGCATCCGGAACTCTGCGTCGGCTGCGGCAAGTGCGTGTCGGTCTGTCCGCGCGGCCTGATTACGCTGGTGCCGGCCTCGGCCCAGGTTCACGTCTACTGCAATTCGCCGGCCCGGGCGGCGGTCAAGCGCAAGAACTGCGCTTCGCCGTGTCTGGGCTGCCGCAAGTGTGAGCGGCAGTCGCCCGACTCCTTTGAAGTGGTCAACAATCTGGCCCGGGTCAAGTATTCGTCCGGTACCTTGCCGACGCCGGAACTGGTCGAGGCGATCGGCTGCCCGACCAAGTGTCTGCGCAGCGTCTCCGGACATCTGGAACAGGAGCGCAAAGAAGCCCATGAGTGACAGTTACAAGTGTCCGGTCCGCACCTTCGGGCGCGGCATTCACCCCGCCAATGACGGCAAAAGCCTGTCGCGCGAACTGCCGGTGCGCCGCGCGCCGCTGCTGGAGAACTACTTCGTGGCGCTGCCCCAGAACATCGGGGCGCCCCCGAGCTGGGTGGTCAAGGTCGGCGACGAGGTGAAAAAGGGGCAGCTGCTGGCGACGCCCGGGGGAAAGGTCTCCTCGGCGATTCACGCTCCGACCAGCGGCAAGGTCGCCGAATTTCTGGAGACGCCGGGCCCCACCGGGGCCATGGTTTCGACCCTCAAACTGACCGCCGACGGCAAGGACGAGTGGACCGAACTGCCGCCGCCGCTGGACTGGAAGACCGCCAGTCGCGAGGAGCTGCTGCAGCGGATCGCCGACTGCGGCGTGATCGGCATGGGCGGCGCGGCGTTCCCGACCCAGATCAAGCTGGCGCCGCCGCCGAACTGCAAAATCGATTTTCTGGTGCTCAACGGCGCCGAGTGCGAGCCGTATCTGACCGCCGATCACCGGCTGATGCTCGAACAGCCCGAACGGGTGCTGACCGGCGCGGCGATCGCCTCGAAGATTCTGGGCAACCCCCGGACCCTGATCGGGGTGGAGGACAACAAGCGCGATGCGATCGACCGGCTGAACCGGTTCGCGGGGGAGTACGGCGTGGAGGTGCTGGTGCTCGAAGCCCGTTATCCGCAGGGCTCCGAAAAGCAGCTGATCTACGCTTTGACCGGGCGCCGGGTGCCGGAGGGGGCGCTGCCCGCCGCCGCCGGCTGCGTGGTGCAGAACGTGGCCACCGCCGCCGCCATCGCCGACGCGGTGTGCGAGGGCAAGCCGCTGATCGAGCGGATCGTGACGGTGAGCGGCGAGGCGCTGATGCACCCCGAAAATCTGCTGCTGCGGATCGGGACCCCGGTGCTGGAGGCGGTCCGGCTCTGCGGCGGCATCCGGGAGGAGCCCGGGAAACTGCTGCTGGGCGGGCCGATGATGGGTTTCGCCCAGAAGAATTTCGACGGCATGGTCTGGAAGAACACTTCGGGGATTCTGCTGCTGCCGCCGCGGCTCTGTGTGCAGTACGAATCGACCGGCTGTCTGCGCTGCGGGCGCTGCATGGAGGTCTGCCCGATGAATCTGGTGCCCTGTTCGCTGGCTTCGGCGGCGGAGTCGGGGAAGATGGATCTGGCGTTGCAGAACAACGTGCTCGACTGTCTGGAGTGCGGCGCCTGCGCGTATGCCTGTCCGGCGCACCGGCCGCTGGTGCAGCACATCCGGCGGGCCAAGGCGGAAATTCGTAAGATGAAGAAGAAGTAAGGGGCATGATGGAACAGGAAATCGTAATGCCGAAGGGCGACCGGCTGGTCTTGAGTTCGTCGCCCCATCTGCGGACCGAGGATCGGGTGTCGCTGGTGATGCTCAAGGTGTTGATCGCGCTGGCGCCGACGGCGGTGGTGGCGATCTGGTTCTTCGGTTGGCCGGCGCTCCGGGTGCTGCTGTGCACCACGATCTTCTGCGTGGGCGCCGAGGCGCTGTGGTGCGCAATGGCCCGGAAACCGGTCTGGGGCACCATCCGCGACGGCAGCGCCATGGTGACCGGGCTGCTGCTCGGCTTGAATCTGTCGGCGGGGATCCCGTGGTACGGCTGTCTGCTCGGCGCGCTGCTGGCGATCTGGCTGGGCAAGCAGGTGTTCGGCGGTCTGGGGCACAATCCGTTCAATCCGGCGCTGGTGGCCCGGGTGGGGTTGCTGATCGCGCTGCCGGCGATGATGACCACCTGGGTGCCGACCCGGCAGATGGCGGCACAGCCGGAGACGGAGTACACGCGCGTGTTTTATGACGGCGTCACCTGCGCCACGCCGCTGGGCGTGGTCGGCACCACGCCCAAGGTGATGGGCCGCACGCCGGAGGCGCAGCAGACCTTTGCCGCGGTGGACAATCCGACTGCGCTCAAGAACTACTTCTGGGGGAATCTGGGCGGAAGTCTGGGCGAGTGCTCGGCGGCGGCGCTGTTGCTGGGCGGAATTCTGCTGGTGATCTGGAGATTGATCAACTGGCGGATTCCGGTCGCCTTTCTGGGGACGGTGTTCATCATCACCGGGATCGTGCACCACTGGGCGCCGGGGCTCACGCCCTCGCCGCTGTTCCATCTGCTGACCGGCGGGGTGATGCTCGGAGCGATCTTCATGGCCACCGACATGGTGACCTCGCCGATGACCCGGCGCGGCGCGCTGATCTTCGGTGCGGGCTGCGGACTGGTGACCAGTGTGATCCGGATCTGGGGCAACTATCCGGAAGGGGTCAGTTTTGCGATCTTGTTCATGAACGCGCTGGTTCCGCTGATCGACCGCGCTTGTGTGCGGCGGCCGTTCGGTTATGTCCGGTACCGGGGCGGGGAGGAGTCGAAATGAAGAAGTGGCAGGAAACCGAGAATGTCTGGGCGCTGGGCCTCTTTCTGGCGGCCGTCGGCTTTCTGGCGGCGCTGGTGCTGGCGCTGATCTCGCAGTTGACCGCGGGCCCGATCCGGGAGGCGGCGGCGCGTCAGGCCAACGAGGCGCTGCGCCAGGTGCTGCCCGCCTTCGACAACCAGCCGAGCGAGGACCGGGTGACGGTCAAGCTGGAGGATGGGCGCGAGGTGATTTTCTACCGGGCGCGCCGCGGCGGTGAACTGGTCGGGGTGGCGGCCGAAGGCGAGGTCCCGGGCTACGCCGGACCGGTCCGGGGACTGGTCGGCTTCGACCCGGACGGGACGGTGCGGACCATGCTGATCCTCAAGCAGCAGGAGACCCCGGGGCTGGGGGCGAACGTCTGCTCGCGGCAGGAGAAGAAGACCATTTTTACGCTGTTCTCGGGCGCGCCGAAGCGGGAGGGGTTGCCGCCCAATCCGGTGCTCGATCAGTTCAGCGGCCGCAGGAGCGACGGAACTCCGTGGCGGGTGACCAAGGACGGCGGCGACGCCGTGTACATCACCGGCGCCACCGTGACCAGCCGGGCGGTGACTCAGCTGGCGTATGAACTGGCCGAGGCGTTCCGCACCCGGCAGCAGGAGGTGAGCAAATGAGTACGCTGTTTCAGGACTTCGTCAAGGGCATCTGGAAGGAGAATCCGGTGCTGGTGCTGGTGCTCGGCACCTGCCCGACGCTGGCGGTGACGTCCAGTGCGCGCAACGGCATCAGCATGGGGTTGGCGACCACGCTGGTGCTGCTGGGCAGCAACCTGGTGATTTCGCTGATCCGCAAACTGGTTCCGGGCAAGATCCGGATTCCGGTCTACATTGTGGTGATCGCGACCTTTGTGACGGTGGTGGACCTGCTGATGCAGGCCTACGCCCCGCAGGAGCTCTATCTGGCGCTCGGGATCTTCATCCCGCTGATCGTGGTCAACTGCATTGTGCTGGGGCGGGCCGAGGCCTTCGCCTCCAAGCACGGCCCGCTGCGGTCGATGCTCGACGGCGTCGGCATGGGGCTGGGCTTCACCCTGACTTTGACCATGGTCGGCATGGCGCGGGAGTTTCTGAGCAGCGGTTCGCTGTTCGAGGTCAAGGTCCTGACCTGCTGGAAGGTCGATTTCCTGCTGCCGGCGCAGGCGCCGGGCGCCTTCATCATCGTCGGCTGTCTGCTGGCGGCGATGAACGCTTGGAACCGGCATCGCGCCGTGAAGCGCGGCGAACTCTATGTGCCGCCGGCCGGGCTGGATTGCCGGCACTGCCGGATCTGCGCCCCGGCTCCGGAGGAGGCGGTCGCCGAATCCGCCGAGGAGAAGTAGGGAGCAAACCGCCGTCCGGCGACCGGGGTCAGAGATACCGGTCGCCGTGCTTGGCTTCTGCCACCGCCTGCACCAGTTTTTTGACCTCCTGCACCCGGTTCCGGGGGCAGACCAGCGTGGCGTTCCCGGCGGTGACGATCACCAGATCCTCCACGCCGATGGCGCCGATCAGGTGGTCGGAGTCACCGACCACCAGGCAGTTGCGGCAGTCCACCAGTTCGGCCGTGCCGCGCACGGCGTTGCCCGCGTCGTCGGGCTGCAGCCGCTGGCGCACCGAGTTCCAGCTGCCGACGTCGTCCCAGTCGAAGGTCGCTTCCGCAGCTACGATATGGTCCGCTTTTTCCATCACCGCGTAGTCGATGGAGATCCGGGGACACGCGGGGAAGAGCCGCTCCAGCGTAGCGCTGAATTCCGAATCCGGGACCGCGCAGAGCTGTTCGGTCATGGTCGCCAGTTCCGGGGCGAAGCGCCGGAAGGCCCGCAGCAGATCCCCGGTCCGCCAGACGAAAATGCCGCTGTTCCAGCGGAAGTTCCCGGCCTCCAGAAAGCGTTTCGCCGTCTCCGGATCCGGCTTCTCCCGGAAGGCCTTCACCTGATAGAAGCGGACCGGCTCCGCCGTCAGTTCCGCCCCCAGCTCCAGATAACCGAACCCGGTGTTGGGCGAGTCGGGCCGGATGCCGATGGTCACGAGTTCTCCCCGCGCGGCGCGCGCCGCCGCCGCGCGCAGGACCCGGCGCAGCGCCGCCCCGTCGCGGAGCTCCTGAACGCTGGGCAGCAGCAGCATGGTGGGCACCGCCGCCGGATTGCGCCGCCGGATCAGGGCCGCGGCCAGCGCGGCGCAGGGAGCGGTGTCCCGGGCCACCGGTTCACCGACCACGTTCTCCGGCGGCAGCGGCAGCAGCGAGCGGATCGGTTCGACATAGTCGCGGTTGGTCAGCACCAGAATCCGTTCCGGCGGCAGCAGCGGCGTCAGCCGGTTCAAAGTATTTTCGATCATGGTCCGCTCGTCGGTCAGCGACAGCAGCTGTTTGGGGCGCGACTTGCGTCCCAGCGGCCAGAAGCGCTCGCCGCGGCCGCCGGCCATGATCACTGCATAAAGAGGTTCTGAAAGGTCCGCCATTCCTGAAAAGTCCTTCTCCGATTCCCAATGACAAGTTACCATATCCCGCCCCCGGCGAAATGCAACCGCGCGCGCGACCATTTTGTTGACTTTTCTCCGGCTCGGATTATAGTATGGATATGAAAACAGGAAATGGGAAATTGATCTGTCCGCACTGCGGCGAGGAGACGCTGCCCCGGACCGCTTCGCGGGCCGAGGGCTGGCGGGTGGTGCCGATCCGAGTCTGCATGCTCTGCGGCGGGGAGCTGGAAGCGGCTCCCTCCGGGGCGGCCTCCGCCGGCGAGCGGCGGAGCCGCGACCGGTTGTCGCAGCTGCTGGGGGGGGAGGCGTTGCCGGAGACTTCGCTGAGTCCGGTGGCGGGTGCCGACCGCTTTTGCCGGGTCTGCGTCCACTGTCTGGAGCATCCGTTCCGGATCTTCTGCGAACTGCATCGGCGCGATGTGGATCCGATGGGGGATTGCCCCGATTTTGAGCCGAGAAAGGGCTAGCGCATGGCGGGGTATACGACCCGCGCCGCCCGCCGGGCGGCGCTGGAGCAGGTGACGCTCTATCCGGTGATCTCGTCGGAGTTCACCCGGGGCCGGGATCCGCTGGCGGTCTTTGAAGCCGCGGCGCGCGGTGGCGCCCGGATCATCCAGCTGCGCGAGAAGAACGCCTCGCTCAAGGCCCTCTACGAGCTCGCCTGCGCGGCGCGCCCGGTGGCCGACCGCTACGGCGTGCTGCTGATCATCGACGATCATCTGGAGGTGGCGCTGGCCGCCGGGGCCGACGGGGTGCATCTGGGGCAGGAGGATCTGCCGCTGCGGGCGGCGCGTCCGGTGGCCGGGGAGTTGATTCTGGGACTCTCCACTCACAATCCGGAGGAGGCGGCCGCCGCCTGCCGGGGGGGGGCGGACTATCTCAACATCGGGCCAATCTACCCGACCGGAACCAAGTCGGTCGCCTGCGGCGCGCTGGGGGTGGCGGAGCTGCGGCGGATCGCCGCGCAGGTGACCATTCCCTTCACCGTGATGGGGGGAATCAAGCGCCGCCACCTGCCCGAACTGCTGGCGGCCGGTGCGCGCCACATCGCGATGGTGACCGAAGTGACCGAGGCTCCCGATGTGGAGCAGCGGGTCAGGGAGTTGATCGCACTGTTCCCGGAGTCAAGGTAAGAGTGAGCTCCAGTTTGCCGTCGGCGGGGGCGGAAAGTTGCAGCCGGAGCAGCCGGAAGCCGGGATTGGGCCGGTCGAACTCCTGCTCGAGCTCCCGGGTCTCGACGCTGTCCCAGCGGTAGGGCAGGGTGCCGGCGACGTCGATTCGCAGCGACCGTCCCGCCTCCTCCAGTTTCAGGGAACCGTCGGCGTTGACGGTGGGGCGGGCCCGGGTCAGGAACTGAAACTCAACCGGAACGCCCGGCTTCAACCCGGTCAGTTGTTCCCGCAGCCGCAGCCGTCCGGAGTCCTCCAGTTGCCAGCGCCTGCGCACCGTGTCGGCCTGACCCCGATAGAGGGTGGAAAGATCGAATTCGCTGACCTGGTCGTTGCAGGAACGCAGCCGGGCGCTCCCCTTGACCTGCTGGCGCTGCCGGTCGATCACCGGAAGATTGTGGCTTTGAATGCCCAGCCGGAAGACCGTCCAGCGGTCGCTGTTCTGACTCATGTTCCAGAGGTCCAGACCGCGTTGCTCCAGACGGGTGTAGTCCTCGGCACCGAGGTCGTGGAACCAGCGCACCCCGTCGCTTTCAAAGATGAAGGAGCCGCCGTCCATGTGGCCGTGGGGACCGGACGGGGACCCGCCTTTGATCCCGACATAGCTGGTCCGGTTACGGTGGACGGTGACGGGAACCGCCGCCTCTTTGCCGGAGGAGTAGCTGCCCGGACTCCGGTCTGACGGGCGTTCCGGCAGTCCGTCGAGTTCGTAGAGCGCCAGCGGCAGCAGCCGGTCGCCGTGAAATTGGACCGATTCGGGCCGCGCGGCGTTGCGGCGGAGAAACTGCTCACTCTGAGTTCGACTGAACAGTTCCGGCTGGTGAAAATATTTGATGAGAAAGATGTTGGCATAGCCGAAAACCGGCGACGACCCGGCGTCGGCATAGGAGAAGGGCTGCCCGGTGTTGCCGTGCATGGCGCTCAGGTAGGCGCCGGTCCGGGCGAATCCCGGCTGCCCGGCGAGTCCGAAGTCGCTGCCCAGCGTGCGCTCCAGCAGCGCCAGCAGCAGCACGTTGAACTCCGTGCCGTAGGACCAGTACATCGGTCCCTCCGGATAGGCGCCGTTGGGGGCGTAGGACTTCTTCATCACCCGGGGCAGATTGACCAGCGCCCGGTTGATGATGTCGGCGGCCAGCTCCGGGTCGTCTTCGGCGGTGACCAGCGCTCCGGCGGTCAGACCGGCATGGCAGACCTGAGTCCAGTTGTTGCTCCCGGCCACCCACCAGTGCTTGCCCAGCGAGGGTTTCAGGCCCTTTTCCCGGATCGCCCGGGCGAGGACCGTCCGCTGCTCCGGAGTGAGCTCGGAGTAGAGCCGGTCGTAACCGAGCGCCAGCGCCAGCGTCATTTCGGCGACATCCAGAAAGTGGGCCGGATTCCAGTCGGAAAAGGCGGCCGCCGCCAGCAGCTCCGCCGTGGCCCGGTCGGCGAACTTCCGGTCGCCGGTCAGCACCCAGGCGGTGGTCAGGGTGTTGACGCGAAAGAGCACGTTGCGCGAAACTTCGAGCAGTCGCCGTCCGGTCAGCTTCCGCTGTTCCGGCGGATAGTCGCACATTTTCCCGGCGTCGTACAGAATGCGCGTCGCCAGTTCCCGCCCCTGCGGCAGCCGGGCGTTTCGGCGCAGCAGTTCAAAGCCGCGCCCGCCGTCGAACAGCCGGGGGTGCGGCGGGAGCTGACGGAGCCGGTCGGCGGTCACCGCCGCGGCGGCGCACCACACGGCTCCCGTGGCGGCCAGCACGGCGAGGAAGGTTTTGGCGATCATGGGGGACGGTCCTCCCGATTTTAAGGTAACAGCAGCTGGTCGATGTAGTGATCTTCAAAGCCGGGCAGTTCGTTCAGAGCCAGATCCCGCGGCAGTTTCCGGAGCCGGTTGAGTTCGGCTCCGAACGCCGGATCGGTCGCCAGCAGCGCCGCCCCCGCCAGCGAGGTGTTGCCGAGCACCCGGAAGCGCTCCGGCGGCAGCTCCGGCAGCAACCCGATGCGCCGGGCTGAGTTCAGATCCAGATACCGCGCGAAGCCTCCGGCCAGATAGAGCGCGTCGAGCTGCTCCGGCGAGCTCCCGAAGTGGTCCAGCAGCGTGGCGATTCCGGCCCCCACCGCCGCCTTGGCCTTGAGCAGCTGTTCCAGATCGGTCTCCAGCACGCTCAGTTCCCCGGTCACCCGGCAGCCCAGAATCGGGCCCTGTCGGCACAACAGACCGAGCGGTTCCAGTTGCTCCGTCTCCAGTCGCCCGAAGTCGTTGAGCCACCCCGCATCGCGCCCGGTCGCCAGAAAATCGACCAGCGCCGAGCCGCAGAGCGCGTGGGGAGCAGTGCTCCCGCCGCCGAGCACCGAGAAACGGAAGCGTCCGGCCGGGTCGAAACGCAAATGATCGATCGCTCCGGGGGCGGCCCGCCCGCCGCAGCTCAGGTTCGCCCCTTCAAAGGCGGGTCCGGCCGCAGCCGCCGTACAGTGAAACACTCCATTTTGTTTGAGCACCATTTCACAGTTGGTGCCGAGATCCACAAAGAGTTCGCAGCCCTCGGCACGTTTGAAGAAGCCCGCGGCGGCGAGCCCGGCGGTGAGATCTCCGCCGACGTAGCCGGAGATGGCCGGGGCCGCCTGCACCCGGGCCCGCGGGAAATGGTGGAACCCGAGCTCCGCGGCCGGGACCTCCGGAAATTCATAGCAAGCCGGGGTGAACGGTGAAACGCCGATGCTCTCCGGCGAGTAGCCGTAGAACAAGTGGGTCATCACGGTGTTGCCCGCTACCGCGATCCATTCGAGCTGCTCCGGAATCGGCACCAGTTCCAGCAGCAGCTGCTCGATGGTCGCCACCGCCGCCTGCTGCAACGCCCGGAGTCCCTCCGGCGCGGCCGCCGCCGAGATCCGGCTGGCAACGTTGTCCCCGAACCGGAACTGGCGATTCGGCGCTCCGGCGCCGCCGACGATCGCGCCGTCGCGCAGCAGCAGTGCCGCCACCGTGGTCGTGCCCAGATCGACGGCCGCCCGCAGACCCGGAGCCGGAGTCAGCTCCAGCGGAAAGGTGAAATCGGTCACCACCTTGCCGTCGGCCCGATGGCGGGAGCCGGCGGGAATTTCGATCTCGCCACTCGCCGACAGCAGAAAGGTGACGCAGCTGTTGACCGGGCAGGGTCCCGCGACCGTCGCATTGCAGCGTTTCCCGGCCACCAGAAACTCCCCCTGACGCAGTTCGATCCGGCAGCGGCCGCAGAGATTTCTGCCGCCGCAGCGCGTATCCAGTTCCAGCTGATTTCTGCCCAGCACTTCCGCCAGATTTTTGCTGGAATCCACTTCGAGTTTCCGGCGCTCCGTGCCGATGATTACCGTCAATTCCGCCATGATTTCGGTTTGCTCCCCGGTTGCCTGGTTGACAAAACGTTACAGTACCATAAAAAAAACCAAGTTCAAGGACTTTTCATGCCCCTGAAAAAGACGCCCGACCAGCAGCGTGCCCTGGCCCTGCTGGCCGGTCCCGCCCGGAACGTGCTGCTGTTCGGCGGCTCCCGCTCCGGGAAAACCTTTATTCTGATCTACGCGCTGCTGGTCCGCGCGCTGCGCGAGCCCGGGAGCCGCCACGCCGTGTTGCGGCTCCGCTTCAATGCGGTCCGGCAGTCGATCTGGCTGGACACCCTCCCCAAAGTGGTCCAGCTGGCCTTCCCGCGGCTCCGGCTCGAAGCCGACCGCGGCGACGGCCGGGTGATTCTGCCCAACCGCTCGGAGATCTGGTTCGGCGGCCTCGACACCGCGGAGCGGGTCGACAAAATCCTCGGTCGCGAGTTCGCCACGCTCTACTTCAACGAGTGCTCCGAAATCTCCTATCCGGCGGTCACCACCGCGCTGACCCGGCTGGCTCAGCGCACCGCACTGGTCAACCGCGCCTGGTTCGACTGCAATCCCGCCGGAACCTCCCACTGGAGCTACAAGCTCTTCGTGGCCAAGCGCGACCCCGAGTCGGAACAGCCGCTGCCCAACCCCGATAACTATGCCGGATTCCTGATGAATCCCGCCGGCAACCGGGTCAATCTCCCTCCCGGCTATCTCGAAGAGACGCTGGCCACGCTCCCCGAGCGGCAGCGCCGCCGCTTCCTCGAGGGCCGCTTCCTCGACGATCGCGAAGGGGCGCTCTGGCAGCGCTCCTGGCTCGACCGGACCCGGGTCGCCGCCGCCCCCGCCTCGCTCTGCCGGGTGGTGATCGGACTCGATCCGGCGGTCAGCTCCGCGCCCGGCGCCGACGAGACCGGAATCGTCGCCGCCGCCCGCGCCCCCGACGGTCACTTCTATGTGCTCGGCGACCGGTCGCTCCACGGCACCCCCGCCGCTTGGGCCGCGGCCGTGGTCGCCGCCGCCCGCGAATTCCGGGCCGACCGGGTGGTCGGCGAGTGCAACAACGGCGGCGAACTGATCGAAAGCGTGCTGCGCGGTCTCGCCCCCGAGCTGCCGTATCGCGCGGTCCGGGCCGCCCACGGCAAGATCACCCGGGCCGAACCGGCGGCCGCGCTTTATGAGCGGCAACTGGTCCACCATGTCGGGCGTTTTCCCGAGCTGGAGGACCAGCTCTGCAACTATCAACCCGGCGTCGCCGACAGCCCCGACCGGCTCGATGCGCTGGTCTGGGCGCTCACCGAGCTGGTCGAGCGCGGTGCGCCGGGGCGTTTCTATCTGGCGTAGCCGAGCGGCTGCGTCAGCAGCACCCGGCGTGTTTCCGGCAACTTCAACGCCCGGGCCAGCGCCTCGCGGTTCACCGAGCCGCAGACCACCGTGGCCAGCCCCTGATCGGCCGCCGACAAGTAGACGTTCTGCAAGGCGCTGCCGGCGTGAATGCCCGAGTAGAAGAGCTGATCCGATTCCGGCAGGTCGCCGAGCTTGCTCCGGTCGGAGACGTAGACCAGCACCACCGCCGCTCGGGCGTGCATCGCCTGCTGGAGTCCGCACTCCCCCCGCAGATCGCCCGCGGCGCAGAGCCGCAGCGCGTGCTCGCGCGGCAGATATTCGTAGGCCCCTTCGGGCAGCACGGCGTAGACGGTCAGATCCTGAAGGTTGCGGGCGGTCGGAATGCTCCGTCTGCCGTCGGGGCGGGTGACCCCGGCGGCGGCGTAGAGCAAGTTGGAAAGCACCTGGTCCGGCAGTTTCCGGTCGCCCATATTGCGGGCGCTCGCCCGGGCGGTGATCGCCTGCCGCAGCGGCATGCCGCCGGTTTTCTCTGCGGCGGGCAGCGGAATTGACTCCGGCGGAGCCCCCGTGAGCGCGGGCAGCAGTGCGGCGGCCATGAGCGACAGCATCCATTTTTTCATAACTTTCCCCTCCTGTATGGTTATTTTTCCGGATAGAGCGCGGAACCGAGTCCGAACATCTCCCGTTTGAGGTCCAGATAGTAGAGGTAGTCCTCCTCCGGCACGTTGGGCGGACAGCGGTGATCGCAGAACGGGATGAACCCGCCGCGCTCCACATAGGGCACCAGCGATTCCAGATAGCGCCGGATCGCCGGCCGGCCGCTGCCCAGCTGGATCTTGTCCACGCCGCCCATGATCCGCAGCTGCCCCGGATACTGGTCGAGCAGCTCCCCGGGATGGGCGCAGCCCATCACTTCAAAGGGGAACAGACAGTTGATGCCGTTGTTCAAAAAGCTCGGCAGCAGCGGCCGGACGTCGCCGTCGCAGTCCATGTACCAGATCTTGACGCCGTACTGCTTGAGTTTACGGTTGATCCGCGCATATCGGGGCGCCACCACCTGTTCAAAGAAATCCACCGGCACGATCGGACCGTTTTTGAAACAGATGTCCTCCCAGCCCGCCGCGAAGTCGAAATCGAAGTGCGGCAGCAGCTGGTCCAGCGCCTCCTCCACCAGCACGCAGCAGCGCTCGACCATGTCCTCGACCATCTCCGGATAGTCGTAGACGGCGTAGCAGAGTCCCTCGAACGTCAGCATGTCGCGGATTTTCCCGATCATCGAGCCGCACCAGATGCCCAGCGGATAGTCGCGTTCGCGCGGATGCTGCGCCAGCAGCGGCGCCAGATCGATTTTCCGCCCGGTCCGGAACCGCTCCTCCCGGCAGCGTTTCCAGTCGTCGGGGGTGACGATGCTCGACTTGAGGTAGTGGGGAATGGTGTCGTGGCCGTCGCGCGGCACCTCCGCCAGAAGTCCGTCGGCGTTGCGGATGATGTTGTACTCACCGCGCTGCTCGATGATCTCATTGGGGAAGGGCGGCTCCATCCAGGTCGGGCCGCCGATGATCGGCAGCGGATCGAAGCTGAAAAACCGGTCGGCCTCCTCGTTGTTGGTGATGCCGTGTTCGCGGAACATCTTCCATTCGGTGAAATTTTCGTCCCAGTAGCCGAACTCCATGTTGTAACAACGGTCGACCGGCTGGAAGTTCAGCTGCCGGAGAAACCGCTCCCGGGCAGTCATGGTGCCGGGCCAGGGGGGGCGAATGGGGGTGAGGTTTGCGTTGCTCATAGATCGGTTGTCCTTGTCGTTGGGTTTGGCGGCGGCCACGGTGAAAACTCCTCGCCGGACCGCGACGCTCCTCTTCCTTACATTCCTAATATACTTAAGAATAGCGGGTTTTTCTCCGTTTGCATGCCTGATTTTATCCTTTTTCTGCTCTCTTTTATCATTTTTCAGGGTCCGCAGTAGATCTTTTTCCGGACTGCGGACAGAAGAAAAACTTTATTATGCTGTATTTTTGTTTGTTTAAATGCAGTAAAAAATCAGTTCATCGGAGGAAATCCAAAAAAAAATCGAAAAAAGTCGGCCGGGTGCTTGCTTTTTCAAAAAAAGTTTGCTAAAATATGCGAAGTGTTCAGGACATGAGGCTGAAAATGAACCGCTATGGTGTCCGGGAAAACGAAATCAAAGGAGATGTGAAATGAAGAAAAGTCGTGGGTTCACCCTTATCGAACTCCTGGTGGTGATCGCCATCATCGCGATTCTCGCCGGGATGTTGCTGCCGGCTCTGAACTCCGCCCGTGAAAAGGCGCGGCGGATTTCTTGCGTCAGCAACCTCAAGCAGATCGGTCTGGCGATCAAGCAGTACACGATCGACTATGCCGACCGCTTCCCGAACGGCAAGATCGATAACTGCGACTACGGTCTGGAAATCCTGCGCAAGCAGAACTACCTGACCGACTACGCGGTCTACACCTGCCCGTCCTCGACCACCACCCGTGGGTCCGGTACCGTGCCGCTGAACTATGTCAGCGCCAACTCGGTGGATGCCAACTTGGACTATGCCTTCGCCGGCGGGATGATGGAAGGTGACAGCAATGCGTTCGGGCGGGCCGATTCGGGCGTGGCTTCGGATATCTGGGGCAGCACCGATGATACCCGCAACGGCAATGCGCCGAACCACTCCGACTACGGCAACATCCTGTTCCACGACGGTCATGTGAGCGGCTACGTCGGCGCCAACTGGTACACCGGTGAGAACCGTGGGTACAGCTTCATGCCGCCGAACCCCGAGTCCTAATCCGAATCGGATAGGATGAGAAGAGGAGCTAAGCTCCTCTGAGGCTACGGGCTCCGAGCAATCGGAGCCCGTTCTTTTTTGTCTGCGGTTCAGCAGATCCGCCGTCAGGGCGTACCGGCAAGCGGCAGGTGATGCCGGAGGCGGGAGGTCGGCAAACCGGTAGAAACGGCGGGTGGGGAGCCGGGGGAGCCGGGGCACTGCGCGCGGCCGGGATCCGATTCGTTGTTTGCGGCTGGACGCGGTCGGGTTCGCCGGGTGCGGTCTCAGACTTGGCGGTTGCGCCAGCGCCCGCTGCGCAGGTAGCACCAGGAAAGACTTCCCAGCACCACGGCATAGAGGCCGTCGCAGAGCCAGCAGAGTCCGACCTCGGCCCGGGCGCGGATGACGACGAAATAGACCACGACGCTGTAGGCCGCCGAAGCCGCCAGTTCAATTCCCAGCGCCACCCGGGTGTTGCCGGTTCCAGAGACGGCGTTGAACAGCACATAGGCCACGGTCTGGATCAGGGCGTTGATGACCAGCGCGTACATGGCGTCGCGGGTGGTTGCGATCAGCTCCGGGCGATCGGTGAAGATTCGCAGGATCAGATCGGGAAAGCAGACCAGCAGCAGCAGGAAGCAGGAGGTTCCCGGGAGCGCCAGTTTGAGCAGCCGACGCAGCAGGGCGAAAAGCTGGTCTCCCTTTCCGGCGCCGATCAGGTTGCTGACCAGCGAGCCGCCCACGGTGGCGAAGGCGCTGAAGATCATGAATGGGAAGTTGGCCAGATTTCGCAGGATGTTGACCGCGGCCAGCTGCCGTTCGCCGAGGTGTTCCACCGCCAGAAAGAACGAGAACCAGACCGCGACCGCCAGAAACAGCTGCAACATGGTCCAGAACGAGGTGTTCAGAATTTCACGCAGCAACGGCCACTGCCGCTGGAATCGGTTGCGGCGATCGAGCGCGTAGCGCTGACGGTCGACCCGGAGCCGGGTGTAGAGAATCAAGGCGAACAGACCGGCCCCTTCGGCGAGGACCGAGGCGAGCGCGGCGCCGGCGATTCCGAGCTCCGGGAAGCCGAATTTCCCGAAGATCAAGAGATCGTTGAGAGCGAGGTTGGTCAGCAGCGTGGCGACTCCGCTCCAAGTCAGAATTCTGGTATCGGCCACGCCGACGAAGAAGGCCCGGTACATGACGCCCGGAAAGGTCATGAAAAGTCCGGGCAGCCGCCAGAACAAGTAGGTGATGACCGCTTCCAGCACTGCCGGAGAGTGGATGGTTGGACGCAGAATTGCCGGAAGCAGGACGTAGCCGGCCAGGGCCAGGAGTCCCGCCAGGAGCAGACTGAAGCGGCGGCCGCAGAAGAAGAGCGGCCCGATCGCTTGAAAGTTGCCTTCGCCGTTGCGGCGGCCGATGATGATCTGTGCGCCGAGACTGAAGCCGAAGCCGAGGATGTAGAGTCCGAGGTAACAGACGCTGCCCAGCGCGGCTGCTCCGAGCTCGATTTCGCCGACCCGCCCCAGAAAGGCGGCGTCGGTCATGCCGATCAGCTGCTGGATCAGCAGACTGACCATCACCGGCCAGGTGAGTTGCCAGAGCTTCCGGCAGCTGAGTTGCGATAAATCCATGGTTTGCACGCTGAGACTCCGGGCTGAAGATGGAGAATTTGTAAAGTGATCAATATATCGCTGAAGCCGTGGATTTGCAAGCCGTCGCGGTCATCGGGAATGCGGCGTTTATTCGGCTCCGGGCTTGAATTTCGGCAAATCGGAGGTATCTTCTAAAACGCGTCGGCGTGACGGCAGGAAGAGGGTCGGGGAAAGATGGATAAAGTGGTGATTCTGGGGCGCGGCTTAAGCGGAAGAGCCGCGGCGAAACTGGCGGTGGCGGCAAAGTTGAAGTTTGTACTGGCCTCTGACGGCGATCTGGAGCCGCCGGAGATCCCCTCCGGTTCGCTGGTGGTATTGAGTCCGGGAATCCGTCCCGATTCGCCGCTGCTGGGACGGGCCCGGGCGGCCGGATGTGAGATCATCAGCGAACTGGAGTTCGCCGCCCGCCACTTCCCGGGGCGCTATCTGGCGATCACCGGGACCAACGGCAAGACCACCACCACCGAGTTGACCACCTGGTTGTTGCAGCATCTAGGCTTTCCCGCGGTGGCAGCCGGCAACATCGGGCTGCCGTTGAGTGAGATCGCCGCCGAGGTCAGCGAGCACAAACGGCCTCCGGAAACTTTGCCGGTGATCGAAGTGAGTTCCTTTCAGCTGGAGGCGGTGCGCGACTTTTCCCCGGAAGCGGCGGTGCTGTTGAACTTGGGGTCGGACCATCTGGATCGTTATCCCGGCGGCATGGCCGAGTACGAGGCGGTCAAACGCCGGATTTTCCACGGGGTGGCTCCCGCCAACCGGATCTTCGGCCGCAGTCTGCCGCCGGAGGGCGTGCCCCGGGTGGTCGAAAACTGCGGCACCATCTTTCTGGACGGGTTGCCGCTGCTCGAGTACGGCACGATGGCGCTCAAGGGAGCGCACAATCTGGAGAATACGCTGGCGGCGCTCGAACTGGCCGCCCGGGTGGCGCCGGCGGCGAAGTTCTTCGAGCCGGAGTTCCTCGAGGCGCTGCGCCGCTTCAGCACCGGACGTCACCGGCTGGAGACGGTCTGTCAGGTCAACTGCATTGTGGCGATCGACGACTCCAAGGCCACCAACCCTGCGGCGGTGATCGCCGCCTTGAAGGCGATCGCTCCGGAACCCCGGGCCAACATCCATCTGCTGGCGGGCGGTCTGGACAAGGCGATGGATTTTACCGAACTGCGTCCGGGGGCGCCGTATCTCAAACATCTGTATTTGTATGGGCAGGCCCGGTCGCGGATCGGTGCCGCGCTCTCGGGGCTGGTGCCGATGACCGATTTCGGGACGGACTTCGCCGCCGCGGTGCGGGCGGCCGCCGAGGCGGCCCAGCCGGGGGAGGTGGTACTGCTCTCACCGGCCTGCGCCAGCATGGACCTGTTCAAGAACTATCAGGAGCGCGGCGAGCGCTTTGCCGAGCTGATTCGGGAGGTGCTGTGAAGCGCCGCTGCGGCATCCTGCTGATCGCGACGTCGCTGCTGACCGGGTGCTGGAGCTTGCCCGATGGCACGCCGCCCCCCGGTGCGATCACCGCTCCGGAGTCGGCTCCGGAGCGCTATGACCGCCGTCAGGCCTTCAACTACTTCATCACCGCGCTGCTGCCGGTGCTGACCGCGCAGGAACCGCGCCCGGCGCTGTGGCCGGAGGGGCCGGAGGCCGCGGCTCTGGTGACGGCGCTGACGCCGCTGACCGGCTG
>CASFRF010000088.1 GCA_949297015.1 uncultured bacterium | reverse complement strand
CTCGGCCAGCGCCGCCAGCAGCCACAGCGCGGCCGCTCCGCCGCGGACGCCGTGCCGACGCAGCACCGCGAACCCCAGCGCCGCCGCACCGGCCAGCGAACCCAGATTCAGGAGATGGCCCAGCAGGTGCACCAGCCAGGGCGGGAACAGCCAGTACCAGAGACCGTAGAGCAGCGGCAGCAGCGCCGCCTTGTAGACCAGCGAACCGCCCTCCCAGAAGTCGCCGGAGCGGTACAGCGCCGCCAGATCAAAGTGATTCCGGGCCAGAAACAGCGCCTGATTGTGCAGCCCCAGAATGTCGTCCCAGTAGGGGGGATTCAGCAGTTCACAACCGTTCCACGCCAGCAGCAGCAGCGCGGCAAGGAGTCCGAAGCCGCCGGGGGTCAGACGATCGGTCAAGGTTCTGAAATTCAATTGTGCAACTCCGGTTGGCCGCTTCAATATACCGCGTTTTTTGGGGAAATGCAATTGTAATCAGCGGTTTTTGTGCTAAAATATCCGGGAACGGTATCGACAATCACGCGATTTGCAACGATAGAGGAATCAAGATGATCGGAAAATCCTTCTTCCGGCTGTTGCCGGCGGTGCTGGCCGTCGTTCTGGCCGGGTGTCACAGCGTCGCCTTTTACCGGGAGCGGGCGGTCCGGAACGCCCGCGACTTCCTGCTGGAAAATGCTCCGGAACTGACGCCGGAACAGGTTGCCTTCGTCCGTTACAACCGCCCGGTGCTGCTGACCGGCGAGGGCATCGGCTCGAATATTCCCTACACCTTCAGCGGCCGGGTGACCAGTTCACAGCGCCAGATCTGCGTGACCTGGCTGATTCCGGGGCGGTCCGAGGCCTATCTGGTGTACGGCGTCAGCGCGCCGGAGATGACCAATTGGGAGCCGTTGCAGCTGATCCGCAAAGTTTTTCTGCCGATCGATCAGGCCTGGGAGAACGCGGTGCGCCAGGCCCGGACCTACGCGGCGAACAACCTCTACTTTCAGCTGCCGGTGGCCGACTACAACTGGATCCGGTTCAGCAATCCCCGGATTGTGGAAAGTTCGTTTGAACTGGCGCTGAATCCCGAAGGTCGACTCACGCCGCAGGCGATCGAAGCGTTGCAGCGGAGCCGCCGCCAGTGTTCGCTGATCTGGCAGTCGCCCTCCGCACCGGGCGAATACTGGGTGTTCAGCGGACTGTGCTCTCCCGAGCGGTTTGCGGACTGGCGGCTCAACACCGCCGAAAAGCGCTCCGCGGACGAGGTCCGGACGCGGAGCGGGAAGCAGCTTTACGAGGGCACGCCCTATCACCCGGAGGAGAACTGACCATGCGCAGCATGACCGGGTTCGGCAAAGGGGAGTACACCGCCGGGGACGGCACGGTGTTCGTGGCGGAACTGAGTTCCGTCAACCGCAAACAGCTCGACCTGCGCTGTCTGATGGGGCCGGAGTACGCGGCGCTGGAAACGGAGTTCCGGCGGCGGGTCGGGGCGCACCTGAGCCGGGGAGCGGCGACTTTGCGCTGCAGCTTCCGGCCCGGGGAGCGGAGTGCGGCGGCGCCGGTGCTGAACCGGCCGCTGCTGCTGGCGCTGGGGCGCGAAGTGCTGGAACTGCGGCGGAAACTGGGGCTGCCCCCGGAACTCGACGCCGCCGCGCTGTTGCAGCTGCCGGGGGTGCTCGGCGCGCCGGAGACGCCCGAGCCCGACTCCGCCTTCAGCGCCGGGGCCGTCCGGGCGCTGGAACAGGCGCTGGCGGCGTTTGAACTCATGCGTCGCCGTGAGGGCGAGGCGCTCAAGCGCGATCTCCAATCCCGGCGCGACGCGCTGTACGGGCTGCTGCGGCGGATCGAACCGCTGACCCGGGAACAGCCGGAGCAGCAGAAGCGGCGGCTGCTGGACAAACTGCGGTCCGAGCAGCTGCCGGTGGCGCCGGACGACGAACGGTTTCTGCGCGAACTGGTCTATTACCTCGACAAATCCGACGTCTCCGAGGAGCTGATCCGGCTGGAGAGTCATTTCGTTCAGTTCGACCGCTTTCTGGTCGAGGAGCAGCGTCCGGTCGGGCGCAGTCTCGACTTTCTGATTCAGGAGCTGTTCCGCGAGATCACCACGCTGGGCAACAAGGTCTGCGCGCCGGAGATCACGCCGCTGGTGGTCGAGTTCAAAACCGAACTGGAAAAGGTTCGGGAACAAGTTCAGAATGTGGAGTAAACAATGTCCGAAAACGAATTTCCCGCCACCGCCCCGCTCCCGCTGCTGCAGGAGGTCTGCCGCGAACTCGGCGCCACCTACGCCGACAAGATCGGCGTCAACCACGGGGGGATTCCGCGCCGTCACGAGGTGCTGGAGCTGGTGGACGATCTGCTGGAGATCATTCTGCCGGGCTTCGGCGGCAAGCCGCGGAGCCACGGCGAGGACGTCGCTTCGGGGGTGGAGCCGCTGCTGGAACAGGTCTATTTGCAGATCTGCCGCCTGAGCTGCCGGATCTACCACTTCTTCTGCTGCCACGGCGAGGTCCGGCCCGCCGACTGCGACGCCGAGGCCAAGAGCGCCGCCGCCGCCGCTGCGCTGCTGCGGGCGCTGCCGGAAATCCGCGAGTCGGTCAAGCTGGACATCGCCGCGGCCTACGGCGGCGACCCCGCCGCCAGCTCTTACGAGGAGATCATTCTGGCCTACCCCTGCATCAAGACCATCACCATTCAGCGGTTGGCCCACGTCCTCTACTGCCAGCATACGCCGCTGATTCCGCGGCTGATGACCGAGCACGCCCACAGCCTGACCGGGATCGACATCCATCCGGGGGCCAAGCTGGGGAGGGGCGTGTTCATCGACCACGGCACCGGCGTGGTGATCGGCGAGACCGCCGCCATCGGCGACCGGGTCCGCATCTATCAGGGGGTGACGCTGGGCGCGCTCTCCTTCCCCAAGGACGCCTGCGGCATGTTGATCAAGGGCCGGAAACGTCACCCCACGGTGGAGGAGAACGTGACCATCTACGCCGGGGCGACCGTTCTGGGCGACATCACCATCGGCCACGACTCGGTGATCGGCGGCAACGTCTGGCTGACCGAATCGCTGCCGCCGCACAGCAAGATCACGGTCCGGGTGCCGGAGCAGCGGATCCGGAGCGGTCAGGCGACCGCGCCGGAGAACTGAGTCACCCCCGGAACCCCAGCGCCGTGGCGCGGGGCGCCCGGAAGGCCTCGAACTCCCGGCGCACGGGGTAGTTGCCGCGCAGCTCCTCGAACCGCTCCGGCGCCGCCTTGAGCCGGTTGCTGTCGGCCTCGAGATCGTAGCTGGCTTGGATCGCCTCCTCCGGCGAGAGCGCTCCAAGTTCGGGATTTTCCGGCTCCGGAACGCCCGTGGGTTCAAAGTCGAAGAGCTCCGGCAACTGGAAGAAGCGGGCCGTCGCCCGCACCGCCATCCGGGTCCCGGCGGCCTTGCCGTCGGCCGAATATCCGGCGATATGGGGGGTGCCGAAGAGCACTTGCTTCAGCAGTTCACGGTTGATCTCCGGCTCTTGCTCCCAGACGTCGAGCACCGCGCCGCCGATCCGGCCGCGCCGGAGTTCGGCCAGCAGCGCGGAGCCGGAACAGACCTCGCCGCGACCGGTGTTGATCAGGAACGCGCCGGGTTTCAGCGCCGCCAGAAAGGCGGCGTCGGCCAGCTGGAAGGTCGGGTAACGGCCGTCGCGGGTCAGCGGCGTATGGAGCGTCACCACCTCGCTGGCGCGCAGCAGCTCGGGGAGCTCGCAGTGGGGGAAGTCGGGTTCCGCGTCCCGGCGGAAGGGATCGCAGAGCAGCACGTTCATGCCCAGGGCGCAGGCCATGGCCGCCACCCGTTTGCCGACGTTGCCGACGCCGATCACCCCGAGCGTTCGGCCGGGAAGAGTCAACGGCAGCCGGACCAGCACTCCGGCCACATATTGCCGGACCGAACCGGCGTTGCAGCCCGGAGCGTTGGTCCAGCGGATCCCGGCGCGCGCCAGATAGGCGGTGTCCAGATGGTCGAATCCGATGGTGGCGCTGGCGATAAACCGGACCCGGGAACCGGCCAGCAGCGCTTCGTCGCAGCGGGTGCGGGTCCGGGTCAGCAGGCCGTCGGCGTCGCGCACCAGTTCGGGCGTGATCCGGGCGCCGGGAGCGTAGACCACCTCGCAGCCGACCGCTTCAAACACGCCGCGCAGAAAGGGGATTTTGTCATCGGCCACCAGCTTCATGAATCACCCCAGCTTCCGGAGCGCCTCACGCCCGGTGTCGCCGGGGCGCACGCCCAGTTCCGCCGCGGCGCGGCTGACCTGCCGGACTTCGGCCGAGAGCATCTCCGACGGCGTGCTCACGCCCGAAACCACCGCCAGCGCCTCGCCGATCCGGTCGGCGGTCTCGACGTTGAAAAAGCCGCAGCCGAGCACGCCGCGCCGGCCGCGGATGAACACCAGCGTGGAATTCGGCAGCGGAATCCGCCACCCCTCGAAGGTCAGACCGTCGAGCTCCAGTTTTTCCATAAAAACCCCGCTTTCGATTTGCAAAAAGACAGATCCCTTTTATAATATGGAAGAACCTGAATAAAATTCAAATGGAGACTTGGAAAAATGGCGGATCTCACGGAAAAAATCACCGATCGGCTCAACGAACTGCGCGTCCATTTGCAGGCCGACGGCGGCGATTTGGAAATCGTCGGCATTAACGGCAAGGTGGTTCAGCTCAAACTGCGCGGGGCCTGCGGCGGCTGTCCGCACGCTTCGATGACCATCAAGAGCGGACTCGAACGCATTTTGCGCGAGGAGATCGATCCGGAGATCGAGATCGAGCGCGTGCTCTGACGGGAGGCGTCCCCCGATGCAGGCAGTCAAGACCGCGACCATCCGGGCCCTGGAGCAGCAGGCCATCGCCGCCGGAATCGGCGAATCCGAACTGATGGAGCGGGCCGGACGCGGCGCGGCCGAAGCCATCGCCCGTTTCGCCGCCAACCGTCCGATCCGCCGGCTGGTGATCGTCTGCGGCAAAGGCAACAACGGCGGCGACGGCCGGGTGGTGGCCCGGTACTGGAAGGAGCGCCCCGGGGTGGTGATCGAAGCCTGGAAGACTCCGCCCGTCGGCGATGAATTCCGGCCGGGCGACCTGATCG
Source organism: uncultured bacterium (assembly GCA_949297015.1). Lineage (GTDB taxonomy): Bacteria > Verrucomicrobiota > Lentisphaeria > Victivallales > Victivallaceae > CASFRF01. The sequence continues at coordinate 759 of CASFRF010000088.1, read as the reverse complement.
TGGATGCGCTGCTCGGAATCGGCTTCCGGGGGGCGCTGCGCAGTCCGTTCCGGGAGTGGGTGGAAGCGATCAACCGCTCGGGGTGTCCGGTGGCGGCGCTGGATCTGCCGACCGGACTCGACGCCGACACCGGCGAAGTAGCGGAAATGGCGGTCCGGGCCGACCTCACGGTCACCTTCGGGCTGCCGAAAATCGGCCTCTTCCTCGGTGAAGGGCCGCTGATGTGCGGGCTGATCCGCTGCATCGACCTCGGGCTTGAGACCCGGGGCGTGACTTCCGAACTCGAAGTCTACATGGGGCGCGACGCCGCTGCCGAATTCCGCCCCCGGTCGCCCGACGCCCACAAGAACACCACCGGCCGGGTGCTGATCGCCGCCGGTTCGGCCCGCTACCCCGGAGCCGGAGTGCTGGCCGCCCGCGGCGCGCTGCGCAGTGGCGCGGGACTGGTCACGCTGGCCACCGGGGACCTCGGGCACTGCACGGTTCCGGCGGCTTTGATCGTGGTTCCGGCGGAACGGGCCGCGGCGCTGGCTCCGACCTTCGACGCGGTGGTCGCCGGCTGCGGCTGGGATACCGCCGAGGATCGGCTCCCGACGCTGCAAAGCCTGCTGGCCGGGTGTTCCCGGCTGGTGCTCGACGCCGACGCCCTGAATCTGCTGGCCCGGCACCCCGAACTGTACACCCCGAATCCGGGCGTGATCATGACGCCGCACCCCGGCGAGGCGGCGCGGCTGGCCGCGGCCTTCGGCGTGGACGCCG
>CASFRF010000087.1 GCA_949297015.1 uncultured bacterium | reverse complement strand
GGGGCGGCGGCCGCCGCCCGTCGCCGGGCCTGCTCCGCCTCGTAGGACTCGCGGGTGTAGAGCGTCGGATCGTACGGTGCCATGGTCTCCAGACAGCGCTTCCGACAGTGACGGTAGATCGCCAACGGCTGCTCGCGGCTCGGCTCCGCCCAGTTCAGCGTTCCGAACGTCTCCACCCGGTGCGCCTGACCGCCCCAGTGGGCGGCGGTTCCCGGATACTTCTCCCCCGGAAACCGCCGGAACCGGCAGACGGCGAGCGGCCACTTCCGGACGCCCTCCCCTTCGGCAAACGGCAGCGTCCACAGGAAATCCTCCCAGCCGAAACGGCAGCGCAGCCGGTAGTGCCCGTCGCCGCTGGCCCGAAGTTCGCCCCCGGTCAGATCGGCCCGGGTCGCGTCGCGCCCGTTCGGCTCCCCCCCGAAGAACCCGGCGAACGGCGCCGCGCCCGGCAGCTCGCCGTAGGCCTGATAGTAGATCTTCCGCCCCGGCAGGTTCTGGAAGAAGATCTCCAGCTGATTTTTGGGGCCGTCCGGGCTGACCGGCTCCGGCTCCTCGAACTCCATCTGGAACTCAAAACCCGCTTCGTCGGCAAAGGCCCGGAACCGGGTCGGCGGCAGCGGTCGCGCCGGATCCTCCGGCGCCAGTTCCACCCAGGGCGCCGCTTCCGGATCCCAGGCCATGGGGTAACTCGGGAGCTCCGCCGCCGCCGCCCCGGACATGATCGCCGACAGCGCGAGAAGCCACCGCCGCCAGTTGCCGCTCATCGACTCACCGTCACGGCGATCCGCTCCAGCGCGGCGATGAACCCACCGTCCCGGAACCAGTCATCCAGCACGCCGAGCTGATCGGCGGAGAGCCCGATCCCCAGCGTCCCGTTCACCACCTCCGCCGCCGGAATATCGAACTTCAGAATCGCCTCCGGCGACCGTTCGCGCGGACAGGTCCAGGGCGGAGTGTGCGTTTCGATCCGCCGATCGGCGCTCGACGCCCAGACCCGATAACGGTACAAGCGCGGCTCCGTCGCCGGAGTGCGGGTGAACAAATAGAGATGAAACACCCCGTCCCGCGGCGGCTCCACCGAATCCAGCCCGGTCACCTGACAGTGCATCCCGCGCGGATGCACCCAGAAGGAGACGCCGTTGCCCAGCGAGATGCCGCCGTCGCAGTATTCGCGCACGTCGAGCCGCTCGTTGAGGCGGCGCACCAGCCGGTCGAATTTGAGCGCCCGGCTGCGCTCGCCGAACAGGTGGTTGCCGAAGCAGTCCATTTCGATCAGCACCTGTTCCGAATCCGGGAGCTGGGCGGCAAACCAGGCGTCGTCATCGGCGTGGACCGCGGCCAAGTTGCGCGGACCATCCTCGAAAAAGCGCCGGGAGACGGCCATGGCCTCCTCCAGCGCCGGCAGATTCTCCGGCTGCGGCTGGATCTCGGACGCCTCCAGCCCGTAGAACCGGAACCAGGTCTTGCGCGAATCGAACTCCAGCGTCACCTTCTCCCCCGCCCGGAAGCTCCCGAGCGGCCGCTCCAGCGCGTCGATCCGGCAGGCGCGCGGCACCGTCCATTCGATCCGCAGCGGCTGCAGCAGCTGGAAATCCAGATACAAATAGCACTGGCGATGCGCCCCCTCGCCGATGGTCTGCACCCGCCAGAGCGGATGCTTCAAGCCCGCGAACTCCGCCGGATCGGGCTCGGATTTCCGGACCAGCGGCTGCTCCAGCGTGCCGACGAATCCGGCCGGGAGGGTCAGCGTGGCGTGAACCCGGCGATCGTCCAGCACCGGCGGATAATCGTACCGGATTCCGGGGAGCTCCCGCTCCGGCAGAGCGTCCCACAGCGCCACCGGGACCGCCCGCACCAGCGGCGCGGCGACGGTCAGCCGCAGTCCGGAGTCCGTCGTCTCCACCCGGACCGCCTCGCGGTCGGCGGCCGCGTAGTCCGCGGGCGCGTCGATGTCGTCGGCGGCGTAGCTCCAGCGCTCCAGATAGTCGTAGTGATAGTAGGGCAGCAACTCCAGGTGGGCGAACACCGCCTTGAAATCGGTCAGCTCCATGCCCAGCGAGGGGCCGGAGTTGATCGGCTTGTCCATAATCCGGGTCCCGGCCAGATAGTCGCGCTGGGTGAAGACCAGTTCCGGCGCCGCGGGGCAGAACTTCTCGTAGTACGCGGCCACGTCACGCCCGGTGGCGAAGACGATCGGCTGCGTTCTGGACAGCTCGACCACCAACTCCATGCCCCGGAGGTTGTGGCGGGTCATCGACCGCACGCCGAAGGTCCGGCCGAACTCGAATCCCGCGATCAGGAAGAAGGGCTGCTGCATCCCCGCGGCCGCCCGCAGATAATCGATCAGGAAGTTGCGGAAGCGCTCGGGGTACCCGCCCGACTCGACCGTGCGGTGCCAGCGCAGGAAGTGCGAGGGCGACAGCACGTTGTCGCCGAAATGCACCACATGCGGCATGTACAGATGGTAGGAGTTCATCGACATTTCCAACACGTTCCGGTCGCTGCGTGAGGTCGGCTTGCGGAAGTCGTCATCCGCCGCGTAGAACGGCTGATTGGGCATGCCCCAGTGGTTGATCGCCCAGTGTCCGTCGGACCAGTTCTGCTCCGGAATGATCGAATGCAGCACCTTCCAGTTCAACTGCTTGAGCGCCTCGATCAGCGCGTTTCCGGGCGTGTAGGTGGCGATTCCGTGCAGCGGCGCGAAGCCGCAGTTCTGCATGTATTCGTCGAGCTTGCGCAACCGGATCAGGATCTCGTCGGTCGACAGCGAATCCCAGTTGGCCGAAAGCTGGTGGAACGCGGGATCGAGAAAGTCCAGCTGATTCGGCATCAAATGCGGATAGACCGCGTCGCCGTAGTCCTGCTCGTAGCCGCGGAACGTGCTCTCCCGGAACTGACTCACATTGAGATAGTAGTTGAGCGGAACCCGGTAGCGGTGCGCCACCAGGTCAAAGGTGTCGGCGGTGAACGCGCCCACTGTCAACTGCATCACCGTGGTGTGGTCCCCGACTACGCCGAGATACCGGATCCGGGGTTCGTAATCCCCGGTGTTCTCGTAAATCAGATAGTGTCCGGGCGCCAGCGGCCCGAGTTTCTCTCCGGCCCGGCCCGCGGCGACCTTCCGCCCGTCGGCCAGCGTCGGGTGAGCGATGATCTCGGAATCGAATTCCAGCTCCACCGGCTCGGTTTGATCGAACAAATAACGCATTTCTTCCTCTGTTTTCCTGGGTTCTCGGCTGAGTTTCTGTTAAGTATACCCCCCCATCCGGGTTTTGCAACCGCGAAAATGAAAAAACGGCGGGAAAACCGAACGTTTCCCCGCCGCCTTCAACCTTTTTCCGCCCCCGGAATTACTTCACGATCCCGCGCTCCCGGAGCCAGAAGTCGAGATCACGGGTCCAGGGGTGCGCGTTGGTGTAGGGGTATTTCGCCCGCAACCCCATGCCGTGCCCGCCCTTCTCGTAGACGTGCAGATCCACCGGCACCTTCTGCTCCGCCAGCGCCCGCGCGAAATCGATGCTGTTCTGCACCGGAACGCCGTTGTCCGCATAGGTGTGGAACAGGAAGCACGGCGGTGTATCCGGCCGCACATTGAGTTCGGCCGAGAGGTCGCGCAGCTGCTCCGGCGAGGCGTCCCTGCCCAGCAGATTGTCCCGCGAGCCGCCGTGGGTGTATTTGCCCATGGTGATCACCGGGTAGCAGAGAATCCCGAAGTCGGGCCGACTGCTGACCCGGTCCACCGGATCGGCCGCCTGCGGATCGCCGCCGTCGAACTTGGTCAGCAGCGTCGCCGCCAGATGTCCGCCCGCCGAGGAGCCCATCACGCCGATCCGGTTCGGATCGATGCCCCACTTTTCGGCATTGGCCCGCACCGTCCGCAGCGCCCGGGCCGCATCCTGCAGCATGACCGGGTGGCGATACCCCTTGCTCCCCAGCCGGTAGCGCAGCACAAATCCGGCGATTCCGCGCTGATTCAGAAACAGCGCGTAATCCTTGCCCTCGTGCTGAGCCGCCAGCCCGGCGTAACCGCCGCCCGGGCAGATCACCACCGCCGGCATCGGCTTGTCGGCCTTTTCCGGGAAGTAGGCGGCCAGCGTCGGGATGTCGTTCTCCGTTTCGCCCTTCGCCCCCGGCGCGTCGCCCGCCCACAGACGCTCGGCCGGAGCCGTCGGCGGTTCCGCCGCCGTCACCTGCAACGCCCCCAGCAGCACCAGCGCCGCCAACCAGTTTCCATGTCTCATGTTCCGTCTCCCTGAGTTGATGATTTCCGGTCTCTCACACCCCGCGCCGCCGCGGCACCCGCCGTCGGCCCCGGCGCGGGCTCCCCCTGCTGAAACAGCTCATTGAGTCGTTTCAGCTGTTCCGCACAATCGTACCAGCACGGATCCTCCGGGCCGCAGCAGGTCCGCGGGATGCACCCCCACAGTCCCGCCTTCCGGTATTCCCGGACCGCGAACGTCAGCAGTTCCCAGTAGGCCGCGGAGCGCTCCTCCCAGCGCAGCAGCGTGGAGCCGCAGTAGGAGACCCCCTCGCCCAGCACCAGAGCCACCTCCGGACAATGTTCCGCGCGCAACCGCGTCACCGTGGCCAGCGCCTGGCGCACTTTCGCCTGATAATGCTCAAAATTCCGCTCCAGTTCCGCGGTCAGCTGCCGCTCCAGCCGCGGCAGCTGCGCCGGATCCAGATTCCGATAGAGCCAGACCCGGCGGTTCCAGTCCTCCGCCGCCGGCCGCCCCGACCGGCTCCGGCGCACCGCCTCCAGCGAATACGGCCGTTCACGCAGAAACTGCGCGGTCGGCCCCAGCTCCGCGGGCGAGCTGACGTCGGTCCCGGGTTGCAGCAGCCGCCGCTCCAGCAGTCCGTAGAGATCCCACAGAAAATAGCTGTGGAAATTCCAGACCTCCATCCCGGAGGGGAGCTGGCTGACGTCGGTATCGGGCGTGTAGGTGTCGCAGGCGAAACAGACGTCCGGATTCTCCCGGCGCAGACAGGCCAGCGCCCGGGTGTGCTCCTCGCGAAAGCGCTCCAGCTCCTCCCGCGGCAGTCCGTTGACTCCGCCATAACCGTTGATGAACGGCAGCCCGTCGGCTTCGTTGAAAATCTCCGCAAACGCGATCCACCGGGCCAGTCCCGCCCGCCGCAGCCGGGCGATCAGTTCGTTCAACAGTTCGGCAAAATATCCGAACCGCTCGTGCACCGGCAGCGCGAACAGCTCCTCCACCCGCGCCCGATCGCCGCCATACCAGTAGGTGTGCAGATAGTACCACGAGGAGAGAATCACCCACACCCGGTGCCGGGAGGCCGCCTCGAACAGCGCCAGCAGCCGCTCCACCACGTCGCAACCGCCGCCGTTGCCCGTACACCACAGCTGCCGCAGCGTCCGGCTGTGCCCCGGGAACGGCTCCGCCAGCGTCGTACGACCCTCCAGCCGCCCGTCGACCAGACGGTTCAGGCCGCGCCCGTCGTCCACCCGGATGCAGTTGAACGAGCGTTCTTCGAGCTCGGTCATCAGCCGCTCCGGATCGTGATAGGCGCCGCCGGGCGGCGTATCGTGGAGCGCCCAGAGCGGAAACGCGAGCGACAGCCTTTCCGGCAGACGACCCGGCCGCGGCGACAGCGTCATGATCGCTCAGCTCCGTCCGCTGAACTGCTGGGCCAGCCGGACCGTCGCCATGGCGTCGGCGGCGTAGTGCGCCCCGATGCTCTCGGCGAATACCCGGTCCACCGCCGCGCCGCCGACGATGAACTTCACCTCCGCCAGACCGCTGCGGCGGGCCAGCTCCACCGTGGCGGCCATCTGCGGCATGGTGGTGGTCATCAACGCCGACAAACCCACCAGCTTCGCCCCGTGCTCCCGGATCGCGGCGATGATCCGCTCCGGCGGCACGTCCTTGCCCAGATCGATCACCTGAAAGTGATGATTCCGGAGCAGCAGACCGACAATGTTCTTGCCGATGTCGTGAATATCCCCCTTGACCGTGGCCAGCAGAAACACCGGCCCCGGTTCCCCCCCCTCGCCCGCCGCCAGCAGACGCGGCTCCAAGAGCTCCATCGCCCGCTGCATCGCCGACGCGCTCAGCAGCAGCTGCGGCAGATAGTACTCCTTCCGCTCAAACCGGGCCCCCACCTCGGTCAGCGCCGGGATCAAGATTCCGTTGACCAGCTCTCCCGGCGGCCGCCCCGCCGCCAGCAGCGTCTCCAGCAACTCCGGGATCCGCCCCCGGCGGCCCCGCAGCACGGCGTCGGTCAGCTCCGCTTCCGGAGTCTGCGCCACGGGCGCCGGTGCCCCGCCGCCCGAAGTCACCGGTGACACCGCCGGAGTCGGAGCGGCGGCCACCGTTCCGGCAAAGCGCCCCAGATAGCGCTCCAGCCCCGGATCGCAGCCCCGGAGCGCGTCGGCGGAGCCGACCGTCTCCATGATCCCCGGAGCCCCCGGATTGGCGATCGCCAGATTGAGTCCCCGCCCCAGCGCCATCCCCAGAAAGGTCTGATTGACCAGCTCCCGGCGCGGCAGTCCGAAGCTCACGTTGGAGAGTCCGCAGACCGTACACAGCCCAAGCTGCCGGGCGCAATATTCGATGAAGTCCAGCGAGATCCGCGCCGCCGCCGGATTCGCCGAAATGGTCATGATCAACGCATCGGCCACCAGTTCCCGCCGGTCATAGCCGTATTTTCCGGTCTCCGCCAGGATTTTCTCCAGCACGGCGATCCGCTCCGCCAGCGACTCCGGCACCCCCGCCTCCGACAGCGGCAGCAAAATCGGCAACGCCCCGTACCGGGCGACGATCGGCAACACCCGGCTCAGCCGTTCCGGCTCCGCCGAGATCGAATTGAGCAGCGCCCGCCCCGGATAGAGTCGCAACGCCGCCGCCACCGCCTCCGGCCGGGTCGAATCGATGCACAGCGGCGTGTCGGTCACCTGCGTCAACTCCCCCACCGCCCGGCGCATCAAACCGGCCTCGTCGATTCCGGCCAGCCCGAGATTGACATCGAGCAATCCCGCCCCCGCCGCCGTCTGTTCCTGCGCCAGCTGTTTGACCAGCTCCAGACTCCCGGCCCGCAGCTCCGCCTGCAGCGCTTTCTTGCCGGTCGGGTTGATCCGCTCGCCGATCACCGTGAACGGAGCCTCCGGCCCCAGCCGGAGAAACCGCGACGCGGATCCGATCACCGCCGGCGCCTCCGGTCGCGGCGCTTCCGGCGTCAGGTCCCGCAGCGTCCGCCGGAGCGCGGCGATGTGATCCGGGGTGCTGCCGCAGCAGCCGCCCAGCAGATTCGCTCCGGCCGCCAGCAGCTGGCGACCGCCCGCGGCGAAGGCCTCCGGCCCCAGATCGAACACCGTCCGGCCGTCGACCAGGCGCGGAATCCCGGCGTTGGGCTTGGCCACCAGCGGAATCCGGGCGTAAGGCTTCAGTTCGGCGATCACTTCGGCCATCGCCTCCGGCCCGGTCGAACAGTTGCAGCCGAAGGCGTCGGCCCCCAGCGCCTGCAACGCGGCCAGCGCCGCCACCGGCTGCGTCCCGGTCAGCGAACGGCCGCCGGGCTCGAAGGTCAGGGTCACCAGCACCGGCAAATCGGAAAGTTCACGCACCGCGATCAGCGCGGCCCGCGCCTCCTGCAGATCCATCATCGTCTCAATGGCAAACCCGTCCACCCCGCCGTCGAGCAGCCCTTCGACCTGCCGCCGGTGGAGCCGGACCGCCTCCTCGAACGGCAGCGGTCCCCCCGGTTCCACCAGTTGCCCGGTCGGCGCCAGGTCGCCGAAGCAGAGCTTGCCCGGCACCGCCCGACGCGACAGCCGGACCAGATCGGCATTGATCCGGCGGGTCCGGTCGGCCGCCCCGAATTCGGCCAGTTTCAGCGGATTGGCGCCGAAGGTCGGCGCGTAGAGCACCTCGCTTCCGGCTTCGGCATAGGCCTGCTGCACCGCCAGCAGCGCCTCCGGATGCTCCAGCACCCAGAGTTCCGGACTGACTCCGGGCGGCATTCCCCGCTTGGCCAGCTCGGTCCCGGTGGCGCCGTCCAGCAGCAACAGCCGCGATGACGCCAGTTCACGAAATTCCCGCCCCGTCATCTTCTCTCCTTCTTCCCGCCCCCGGTCAGTGGGCCTGACTGAACTTGCGGTCCATTTCGGCGTATACCCCGTTGCGGGCCAGCAGCTCCTCGTGCGTGCCGATTTCGACGATCCGCCCGCCGACCAGCACCGCGATCCGATCGGCCTGCCGGATGGTGGACAGCCGGTGGGCCACGATAAAGGTGGTCCGCCCCTTGACCAGGCGGTTCAACGCCTCCTTGATCTGCTCCTCGGAGTCGATGTCCAGCGCGCTGGTCGCCTCGTCCAGAATCAGCACCCGGGGGTTGCGCAGCAGCGCCCGGGCGATGGCGATGCGCTGCTTCTGGCCGCCGGAGAGCCGCCCGCCGTTCTCCTTGACCTCGGTATTCAGCCCCGCCGGCAGCGACTGGATGAAATCCTCCAGGTTCGCATTCCGGACCACCTCGTTGATCTCCTCGTCGGTGGCCTGACTGATGCCGTAGGCGATGTTGTCGCGGATGGTTCCGTCAAACAGAATGGTCTCCTGCGTGACCACCGAGATGAACCGGCGGTAGGAGCGCAGATCCAGATCGTTCATATCGTGTCCGTCCAGCAGCACCCGGCCGTCGCTGGCCCGGATGAAGCCGATCACCAGCTGCGCCAGCGTCGACTTTCCCGCCCCCGAGGGACCGACCAGCGCAATGGTCTCCCCCGCCGGCACATGCAGATTGATGTGATCCAGCGCGTGCGCCGTGCTGTTGGGATAGCTGAACGAGACGTCTTCAAACACGAAATCGCCGCGGACCTCGTCGATCACCGGCTTGCCCGCGTTCTTTTCGATGTCCGGACACTCCAGCACCTCGCCGATGGACTTGACCGACTCCAGCCCCTTGGTCATCGCCGGAATCGCATTCAGCAGCGCCATGACCGAGCCGGAGATCGAGTTGAAATACCCGGTCAGCAGCGCGATGTCACCGATGCCGATGGACAGCACCCCCTTCCAGTAGAGGATCGAAACCGTGGCCAGGGTCAGCAGATTGAACAGCATGAACAGCACCCAGTTGACCGAGCCGAACACGCCGTTGAGGTAGTCCAAGCGCAGTCCGCTGGACTTGATCCGCTGCAGCGAGAGATTGACCCGCGCCAGTTCGGTGGTCTCCACGTTGTGCGCCCGGGTGATCGGGATCAGCCGCAGCATCTCCGAGACCCGTCCGGACATCGCCTCCATGCTCTCGCGGAACTCCCGATTGCGGCGGATCATCCGGGTCCGGATCAACCGGTACAACAGCACCGCGAACGGCACCACCCCCAGATAGAACAGAATGAACATCGGCGCGCGGAGCGCGGTCACCACCACCGCGGTGCCGATGGAAAAGATAATGCCGGGCAGTGTTTCGACCAGCATCCGGGTCAGGCCCTCGATGTTCTCCACATCGCGCATCACCTTGTTTTGAAGGATGCCGATCTTGCTGCCGGTGTAGTACGGGATCGACAGGTGCTGCAACCGGTTGCAGAGCGCCGACCGCAGATTCATCTCCACCGTGCGGCTGACCCGGCTGAGACAGGTCACATAGTAGATGTGCGAGGGGATGTTCTGAATCACCGCCACGAAGCCGATGCTCAGCGAGATCAGAATCTGCCGGTAGACGTTCGCCCCCTCCGGATGGCCCACCACGTTGATGATGTCGGCGGTGATGATCGGAATGACGTAGACCGGACTGGCCTTGACGAAATACATGAAAACCACCAGCAGCAACTGCCAGTGGTAGTCATGATAAAAACTCAAGTAGGTCTTGAACGACCGCTGATTCCGGTAGTCCAGACGAAGCAGTTCTTTCATGATGCTTCACACAACTCCGGCGGCCGGAACTCCAGCCGGACCGCCGGTCGGGGTTTGAGCGTCAGAAAATCGCCAGTTCGGTCTTGTTGTCGAAGCAGTGGGTCTTCGGCAAAAAGACCGCCAGTTCGACCTCTTCACCGACCCGCAGCCGCCGGTAGGCGTCGACCCGCGCGATGAAGTTGTTGCTTCCGGTATTCAAGTAGACGTAGGTTTCCGAACCCATCGGCTCGACCACTTCGATCCGGGCGCGGATCTTGGGCATGCCCGGCGTGTTCTCCGCCTGTTCGGAGCCCAGGTTCTCGGGCCGGATGCCGAAGGAGACCGACTGGTCCAGATGCTTGGCGCAGGCTTCGCGCCACTGCTCGGGGATCTCGATCTCGAAGGTGTTCTCCTTGAAGAACACCTTGCCGTCGCGCCCGACCAGAGTTCCTTCAAAGAAGTTCATCGGCGGGGTTCCGATGAAACCGCCGACGAACTTGTTGACCGGATGGTCGTAGAGGCTCAGCGGATCATCCACCTGCTGCACCACGCCGTCCTTCATCACGCAGATCCGGTCGCCCATGGTCATGGCCTCGGTCTGGTCGTGAGTCACATAGATCATGGTGCTCTCCAACTGCTGGTGGAGCTTGCTGATCTCGGTCCGCATCTGGACGCGCATTTTGGCGTCCAAATTGGAGAGCGGCTCGTCGAACAGAAACGCCTTCGGCTTGCGCACGATGGCACGCCCCACCGCCACCCGCTGGCGCTGACCGCCGGAGAGCTGCTTGGGTTTGCGCTTGAGATACTCCTCCAGCCCCAGGATCCGGGCCGCTTCCAGCACCCGGGCGTGAATGTCGCTCTTGCTGAAATGGCGCAGCTTGAGTCCGAACGCCATGTTGTCGTAGACCGTCATGTGCGGATAGAGCGCGTAGTTCTGGAACACCATGGCGATGTCGCGGTCTTTCGGCGGCACATCGTTGACCACCCGGTCACCGATGGTCACCTTGCCCCGCGAGATCTCCTCGAGTCCGGCGATCATCCGCAGCGTGGTCGACTTGCCGCAGCCGGAGGGTCCGACCAGCACCATGAATTCGCGATCCCGGATATCCAGACAGACATCCTTGACCGCCATGACCTTCCCGTCATAGATTTTGCAAACCTTGTCCAGAATTACTTCAGCCATTTTTTCCGCGCCCCTGGGGGTTAGACTTTACACACGATTCTCGGCTAATATAAACGGGAAGCTCCCGAATGTCAAGCCTGGTTCGGAGTTTTTTTGGATTTTGCCCCCGGCTTCCGGCTCCGCCCCCGAACCGGCCCGCCGCCGCGACCGCCCCGCCGCGGCCCCGGAGCCGGCTCGCGCCCCGAGTCCGGCGGCGGCTCCCCGAAGGTCAACCGAAGCAGCGCCGCCAGCACAG
>CASFRF010000086.1 GCA_949297015.1 uncultured bacterium | reverse complement strand
AAAAACCCGAATCCGGGTTGAAAATTCACCAATCCCGTACTATTATAAAAACATGGCGCCAAATGGAACCAGACGGACGGCCCGGCGGCAGCGGGGACAGGTCCTGACTGAATACGCGATTATGCTGGTATTGTGCATTTTCATCGCCATTTCGTTGGCCGGGCTGCTGTACTATTTCAGCAGCTACGGCAACCGGCTGGTGGATATGGTTTGTCTGGGCTGTCCCTGACGGGAGGTCCCTTAAATAACTCAAGGAGCGGGCAAAATGATGCGGATCAGACGGAAACGGCAGAAGGGCCAGGCCATCGTCGAATATGTGATTCTGATTGTGGTGGTGGCGGTGGCGGCACTGGTGCTGCTGGGGGTGTTCAGCGAACGGATTCAGCAGCTGATCTCCGGCGCCTCCAACGCCATCGGCGGTCAGGATAAATCCGGCGAAATCAAAACCGGCGACGAGATCATCAAAGAGCTCGATTCGGCGGGCAATCTCAACTGATCCGGCCGCATGTTCGCGGGCTTTTGGCGATCCCCTCTCCGGGGATTGCTCCGACTCCTGCCGCTCCTGACGCTCGCCTGGCCGGCGGCGGCGCTGGAACTGCCGCCGGGAACGCCGGTCTATCCGGTCGTCGGGCTGGAGCAGCCCCCCCTGGCGGTGCTGTCCGAAACCACCGAGCTGCCGGCGGAACCCGCGGGAATGCTGCTGATCCGGCAACATCCGCTGGCCCGCTACTACTACTTCTACCGGGTTGAGCTGCCCGCCCCGGCCCCCGGAGCTCCGCCGGTGGTCGGCTACGTTTCGCCGCAGATCACGCTGGCGCGGAATGCCGCGGGGCAGCTGATTCCGCAGCAGCTCGACTACCAGCCGCGCTGGCGGTTCGGCCTGTTTCTGACATTGAGCGCGATTCTGGCGGCACTGGTCGTCCATCTGTGGCGGCTGCGCCGTTCCGAACAGCTGAGCGAACGGGCGCTCTTCTACGGTGCGCTGCTGGCCCCGGTGCTGATCCGGCAGCTGCTGACGCTGGCGGTGGTGATCGGCGGCGACAATCTGATCACCTCCCCCTCGGATGATCCCGGCTACTTCGAGACGATGCAGGGCTTCTTGAAGCTGGATGTTTCGGGGCCGTGGAACTTCACCATCGGCCACGGATTCTGGTATCTGCCGTTCATCCTGCTGACCGGAGCCCGGGAGTTCAGCGAAATTCTGGTCCCCTTCTCCTACTTTTCAGGTCTGGTGCTGGCGCCGCTCTCGCTGGCGCTGGGCTTTCTGGTGCTGCGCCGTCTCTCCGGCTCAATCGGATTGGCCTTTTGCGCGGTGCTGCTCTGGGCGCTGTGGCCCTTTTTCGTGCATCACGTTCCGGACTGGAATCAGTTGAATTTCTACAGCTGTTTCGACCGGACGAGCTGTCAATTCAACTACCGGCACTACACCACGCTGATCGGCTGCGGATTCAACGCGCTCAGCGATACGGCGAGCACGCTGCTGGTGCTGACCACGCTGAGCGCCGCGCTCTTTCTGCCCGCCCGGAAGTGGTATTTCTTCCCGCTGCTCGGGGGAATTTTCGGATTTGCCTGCCTCTGCCGGATCAACAACCTGCTGTTCGCCCCGGCCATCGCGTACGTCGTCTGCACCCGCTTTGCCCCTGCTGAAATCAGCTGGCGCTTCCTGCTCCGGGCCGGAGCGCTGACCGCGCTCGGTTTTCTGGCGCTGTTCGGCTGGCAGCTATGGATCAACGCGCATCAGTTCGGTTCGATCTTCACCTTTCCTTACGTTCGTCACGCGCTGGATGTGGCCGGTCCCCGTCCGGCGAACGGCTTCACCTGGCAGACTTTCCGGCACAGTCAGAATCTCCAGTTTCTGGCCGGTTCCAATCTGGCGGTCTGGACGCTGGGCGCGGCCGGGTTGCTGTTTCTGCGCGACGCCCGGTTGCGGATCGCCCTGGCTTTGTGGGCGTTGCCGGTGATCTGGTTCTTTTACGGCTACAGCCACACCTTCTGCGACCCGGTGCGCTTCATCCTTTCGAGCTACCTGCCGCTGTTCGCGGCCTTCGCCGGAGCGGTTCAAACCGGGTTCAAAACCCTCTCCCGACGCGACCTGGTTCTCACCGGAGCGCTGCTGACGCTCGGGCTGCTGGCCGGAGGACCGGTGTACGCCTGGGGGTTGCCCCTCGCCTCCTGGCAGCGGGAGTTGCCGACGGCGCTGCTTGGAACGCCCGCCTTGCTGATTCCGGCGGCGGCGCTCTTCGTCTGGTTCCGGCACGGCGGGCGCCGCGACGCGGCGCTGCTGGGGACCATCGGGATTCTCTATCTGCTCGGCAACGGCGCACTCTTTGCCGCGCTGTTCGCCGGGATTTTGCTCTGGAGCGTCGGGTGGTGGCTGAAGGAGCTGTTCCTCCGGGGGCGGCGTCCGACCGCCACCCCCGAAGCGGGGAACGACACCTACGGCACCTCCTCCTCCACCGCCAGCGAGAACTGATTGCCGCGGCTCCCGGAGTGGAGTTTGATCAGCAGCTCATTGGGCCCCGGCTGGAGTACCACCGGGAGGTAGACTGGATCCTGCGTGTTGCCGTGTCCGTCGGCGATGGTGCGGATCAGCTTCCCGTTGAGCCAGACTTTGGCGAAGTAGTCCAGTTTGAGCGCCAGCATCCGCGGTCCGCCCCGCCGGGACTGGAGCGTGGTCCGGGCGTACGCCACCCCGCGGTCGTTGCGTCCGGTCAGCGCGGCGAAGTCGACCACCTCGCCGTAACCGCCGACTTTGCGCCACTCGCCCTGTTCCAGTTCCGGCGGAAACACGACTTCCAGATCCGACTGATCCTCCAGGGTCGGGCGCTCCCCGCCGTAGGGACCGCTCCACTCCCACTCCGCGGCGGGGATGGCGGCAAAGCGCCACTTTTTCAGGCGGGCAGCCGGATAGTCCCCCTGCTCCGCCGGAGTCCAGAAATCGCCCTCCCGCTGGGCGGTCAGCAGCCAGCCGATCCCGACCGGGCGCTTCGAGTCAAAGCGGGTCAAAGCGCTGATTCGATGCTCCTTTTCGGCCAGATCGGGCCCGAACACACGGTACTCGTAGCCGCCGCGATAGGCGCAGTTGACCAACTGGGGCAGCCCCTCATCGAGGGTCAGATAGAACGATCCCTGATCGTCCGCCTTCAACAAATAGAGCACACCCGCCATCCGGGCCGCGACCGGCACCATCAGCTCCGCATCCGGGCCGTCGGCCCAGACCGCGCCGGGGAAGAAGCAGCGCCACCAATCCTGCGGCGCCGGACCGGGTCGCCAGCCCGTGGCCTGGTACAGCGTTTCCGACAGCAGCTGCATATCGCCGTCGAGAATCAACGGTCTGGCGCTCAATGGCGCGGGCAGATACGCGGTTCCGGAGCTCGGTCCCTCCTCTTCGGCGGCGGCCATGAACGGCTCCAGCGCGCCGAGGATGGTCCGGCCGTAGAAGGCGTGACCGGTCTCATTGGGATGCACGTCGTCGGTCATCAAATCGAGCCACTGGAGATTCTGCTCGGCCAGATGCTTTTCCAGCGGCGCCTGGATGTCGACATGGAGCAGCCGGTAGTGCTCGGCCACCGGCTGCAAGCGGTCGGGCGCCGGAGTCCGGGAGGCGGCCCGGACCAGCACCACGGCGGGAGGCTTCGGCAACGATTTCAGCCGGACCACCAGACTTTCGACGTAGCGGATCGCCGCCTCGTCGGGCAGACCGTTGTCGTTGACCGCGAACTCGATCAGCACCAGGTCCGGCCGGTGATCCAGCACGTCCTTGCGCAGCCGGAAAACCCCGAGCTCGCTGCCGGTGGCGCTCATGCCGGCGTTGACCGTGGTGATGGTGCTCTGCGGATAGCGTTTCCGCAGCAGATCATTGATCCAGCACTCGTGGTCGGCCTGGGTGATCGAGCCGCCGATCGCTGCCACCGTGATCGGCTGTCCCGCCGCCGCCCGGCGGAAGACCGGCGCCAGGTCGTACCCGACCGGCGGGATCTCCGTCTCCGGCAGACTGTGACAGCCGACCGCGAAAATCAGGGTTGCCAACAACATCCAGCTTCCGACAGACCATTTCATACTTCACGCTCCTCACCTGATTGGGGTTGATTGTAAAACGGGGCCACCAGCTGCCAGAGCGCCGGATCCCGGCGTAACAGCCGGTTCAGCGCCGAGGGCGTCACCCCCAGCGCCGCCGCGGCCGGACGGCAACGGTAGTCATGTTCGGCCAGAACATCGAGCAGCCGGGCACAGAACAGCGGATAATGTTCGTGCGACAAGGCGCAGACCATCGACTCCGGCGGCCGGGCCGGAGAGACCCGGCAGTTCCGGGCGATCTCCAGCCGCAGCTTGCGCAGCGCCGCATGGCGGTTGGCGTGCTGGCTGCGGCCGGAGCAGTCCACCGCGCAAAAACCGCTGGCGCGATGCCGGACCCGGACAGCGCTGGAGGTCTTGTTGCGCTTCTGGCCGCCGTTGCCGGAGCCTTTGAAGAACTCCAAGTCGCAGCAGGCGGAAAGCTGCTCATCGCTCAAACTGAGAATTTCGTCGCGATTTTCCATGTTCCTGCTTTTAATTGCCGAAAAAACGATTATAATAAATAACGCGCAATTCCGATAAATGCAAGGAGATTTTTCAAGAATGAAGGTTTTGGTGGTCGGTTCCGGCGGACGGGAACATGCTTTGTGTTGGAAACTCAGTCAGAGTCCGCAGGTGGACCGGCTCTATTGCGCGCCCGGCAACGCCGGAATCGCCGAGGTGGCCGAGTGTGTTCCGATCGGCGTCGGCGAGCTGGACAAGCTGGCCGATTTCGCGGCGGAGCAGAAGATCGATCTGACCGTGGCGGGGCCGGAAGCGCCGCTCTGCGCGGGATTGACCGATGTGTTTGCCGCCCGCGGGCTGCTGGTCTTCGGGCCGGACCGTCAGGCGGCGCAGCTGGAGGGCAGCAAGGATTTTGCCAAGCAGTTCATGCTGCGGCACCAAATTCCCACCGCCCGCGCCGCCACCTTTACCGAGCTGGAACCGGCCCTGGCCTACGCTCGTTCGGAATTCGCCGCCGGTCGCCCGGTGGTGGTCAAGGCCGACGGTTTGGCCGCGGGGAAAGGCGTGCTGGTCGCCGGGACCGCGGCGGAGGCGGAAGCCTTTCTCCGGCAGTGTTTCGACGGCGCCTTCGGCGAGGCCGGAATCAAGGTCTTGCTGGAGGAGCGGCTGGAGGGCGAGGAGGCTTCGATGCTGGCCCTGACCGACGGCCGGACCATTGTCCCGCTGGTCTCCTCGCAGGATCACAAGCGGGCCTGGGACGGCGACGCCGGCCCCAACACGGGAGGCATGGGCGCCTACTCCCCGGCGCCGGTGGTCACCCCGGAGATCATGGCGCGGATCGAGCGCGAAATTCTGCAGCCCTTTCTGCGGGGCATTCAGGAGGAGAAGCTGAACTTCCGGGGGGTGATCTTCGTCGGAATCATGGTGACCTCCGACGGACCCCGGGTGCTGGAGTTCAACGTCCGCTTCGGCGATCCGGAAATTCAGCCGGTGCTGCGCCGGTTCGAGGGCGACCTCTGCGAAGTGATGTACCGCACCGCCACCGGAGCGCTCCGGGCCGAGGACCTCACATGGTCGGAGGAGCCGGCGGTGAGCGTGGTGATCGCCTCCGGCGGCTATCCGGGCAGCTACGGCCGGGACTATCCGATCTCCGGTCTGGCGGAGGCCGCGGCCACCGGCGCGGTGGTCTTCCACGCCGGGACTGCGCGTAAAAACGGCGTGGTGGTCAACGCCGGTGGCCGGGTGCTGGGCGTCAGCGCCCGCGGCCGCAACATCCGCGAGGCGATCGCCAACGCCTACCGGGCGGTGGACTGCATCCACTTCACCGACTGTTTCGCCCGGCGCGACATCGGCCACCGGGCGCTGGCCCGGGAACCGCAGCGGGACTGAACCCACCTCCCCGCACAAAAAAGCCCCGGAATTCCACCACTGCGGAGCTCCGGGGCCTTTTTCCGCCGTCGGACTAGGGGTCGACGATCGCAAACATCAGCGTGATCTCAAACACCACCCGGCCTTCGACCAGAATCCGCCCGGTGCCTTTGCCGAAGCGGGACTTGGCGGGAGGCAGCACGATCTCGCAGACCAGCTGATCCCCGGGGTAGATCGGGGCAAAGGACTCGGCCCGGTCGATCGACATGAAGAACCCGAGCTTGCCCTGATTCTCCGGACGGGAGAGGACGCAGGCGCAGCCCGACTGGGCGATGATCTCGCACTGAATCGATTCGGGCAGCACCGCGTAGTCGTCGGGACAACCGGCGAAGAGCTCCTCGTTGATCGAAAGATTCTTGACCGCCACCACCTTGTCGCCATCCACCACCGAGAGGTAGTCGATGAACAAGAAGGGATAGCGGTGCGGCATGACCTTCATCAGACCACTGATGTCCAGCGGAATCCCCTCCGCCTTGTCGTGCTCCCCGTACAGCTGCGGCATCGCCGTCGGCATCGTGCGCGGACGCACGGCCAGCGTCACTACCGCTTCGCAGGTGACCCCGCGCTGATTGGACACCTTGCCGGCAAGGACCGCCTCGCCATCGCGCCGTTCGCGTACCTCGACCTCGATCCGGGCCCGGTCGCCGGGCTCGTTGGGCTTGCGGAACTTCACCTTTTCCACCAGCCGCAGATAAACATCGAGCTGTCCGGCCGGATCCAGCTCGTTGCGCACCAAGAGCTCGGCCAACTGTTTGATCGCCTCGACCTGCAGCACGCCGGGCATGATCGGGTGGTTCGGGAAGTGGCCCTGAAAGAACAGTTCGTTCATGGTCAAATTCTTGACTCCGACCGCCCGGTCGGGACTCTCGACCTCGGCCCGATCCAGCATCAACATCGGATAACGCTGGGGGAGAATCTGCTTGATCTCTTTTACGGTTAACAATTTACCCATAAAATCCTCTCTCGCTGTTTATCGTGACATCATCAGCTTTTTGAGCATCAGGCCCGCCAACTCGACATTTCGGGCGTGCCCCGGCTTGATCGCAATCACATTGGCCTTAACCCGGCGCCCGCACAAATAGAGATCCCCCACCAGGTCGAGGATCTTGTGCCGCACGATCTCATCCGGGAACCGCAACCCCTCCTTGCAGATGATCGCGCCGTTGTGGATGATCGCCGCCGCGTCCAGACTCCCGCCCTTGACCAGCCCCACCGCCAGCAGCTGCTGCAGATCGCTGTACTGGACAAAGGTGCGGGCTCCGGCCAGCTCCCGCTCGTAACTCTCGGCCGTGACCGTCAGGGACTCGAACTGCGGATCCACCGGACACCCGGCGAACGAGGCCAGACAGCTGATCCGCAGCTCCTCCGCGGGCGTCAGCACCAGCTGGGTCTGACCGCCCTGCACATAGAGAATCTCATCGGTGGTGAAGTACTTCGCCTCCGCCTCCTGTTCGACGATCCCGGCGTCGGCGATCATCTGGAAATAAGGCAGAGAGCTGCCGTCGAGAATCGGCGGCTCGAGTCCGTCCATCTCCACTTCGGCATTGTCGATCTGCTGGGCGTGCAGCGCCGACATGATGTGCTCGACGGTGTAGACCACCTCTTTTTTGGCGTTGGCGATGGTGGTGCCGCGCCGGGCATCGACCACACAGGCGGCCAGGGCCGGAATCGGCGAGCTGTCCGGCAGATCGACCCGACGGAAGACGATTCCATGATTTTCCGGCGCGGGCAGGATCTTCAAACGGGCCCGGGCTCCGGTATGCAGCGCAATGCCGGAAATCGTGGCCGGTTGTTTCAGTGTTCGTTGTTTTTCCATGAAAAAATCCGGTTTTGATTTGATTTTCAGCGAATTCCGGGCATAATATAGCGGCGCCCCGTAACTTTGTCAAAGGGAAAATCTGAATGGCTTCGGAAAATCGGAGGAAAGCGGTGGTTCTGACCGGCCCCACCGCCACCGGGAAAACGGCGCTGGCGGTGCACCTGGCCCGGCGCTTCAGGGGCGAAATCATCAGTGCCGACTCCCGCCAGGTCTACCGCAAACTGGATCTCGGGACCGGCAAGGATCTGGCTGAATACGGCGAGATTCCACACCACTTGATCGACATCGTCGAACCGACCGGCAACTACCACCTGGCGGCGTTTCTGCCGGACGCCTACCGGGCGCTGGCCGAAATTTACGCCCGTGGCCGCCTGCCGCTGATCTGCGGCGGCAGTGCGCTGTATGTGGCGGCGTTGCTCGAGGATTACCGCCTGCCCGGAGGCGCCTTCCCGACCCGCGAAAGCGGCCTGCCCCGGATTCGGAAGGGATCGGAGGCGCCGTCGTTCACGCCGCCGTTCCCGGTCGATTTTCTGACGCTCGGAGTTTACTATCCGCGGGAAACGGTGCGCCGCCGGATCGAGGAGCGGCTGGACGCCCGGCTGGAGGCCGGACTGGTGGAGGAGGTGCGGGCCCTGCACGACCAGTTCGGCGTCAGTTTTCAGAAGCTGGAGTTTCTGGGTCTGGAGTACCGCGAGGTCGCCGCCTATCTGCAGGGGCGCTGCACCCGGGAGGAGATGCGCACCACACTGTTGAACCGGATCCGGCAGTTCGCCAAACGGCAGGACATCTTCTTCCGCAAGCTGGAGCGCGAGGGGCAGACCATCTACTGGCTGCCGGGGGGGGATCCGGAGACTGCCGCAGGGCTGATCGAGCACTTTCTGGCCGAAGAACCGCTGCCGGAGCCGGAGCTCCGGCTGAGTGAAATCTATTACGGCCGGAAGTCGCGGGCATAACCGGCTCCCGGCCCTGCGACGTTTATCGCATATCGTAGTCGAAATTCCGACGGGCCATGAAATTGGCGTTGGAGTTCCCCCGGTGATCCATCTGGATGAGATTCAGCGTGAACACCGAACCGCTGGGGGAAAGACAGTTCTTGCTGCCGTCCTGATGGCCGTTTTTGCTTTCGCCGTTGAATCCCCACCAGGTGGCGGAAGAGGCTCCGGTAAAGCCGACCACATATTCCGCAGCTCCGGGATTGCCCACATCGTAGCGGTCGGCCACCAGCGCCACTTCGGAAATCGTGGCGGTCGGCCGCCACTCGGAAGCGCCGGCGGTCCAGGGCTTGATCCGGTCGATCACCAGCGGCTGCCGGACTTTTTCCGCATCATCGACCCGCCCGGAGTTGAAGCCGTAACTCCGGCGGGAGGGACGGCCGACCATGGTCGTGTCGATATCCAGCGGGCACTTGAACACCTTGGTCTTGGGATCCGGCGGATCCCCCGGCTGAATCCCGGGATTGCCGCCGGCCCCGGAATTGTAGGGCAGATCCCAGTTGCAGTTCGGATAGAGCTGGGAGGCGCTGCGTCCCATGTAGGTAAGAAGCATGAAATCCCAGGTAAAGCCGTAGTTTCGGGCCCGGCCGACCCGCGGCGGGAAGAGATTCTGCGGATAGTCGGCGGAATAACTCCCCGCCGCCACGCCGATCTGTTTGAGGTTGCTGATGCACCCCGCCTTCTTGGCCCGGTCCCGCGCCTTGCTCAACGCCGGCAGCAGCATCGAAGCGAGAATGGCGATGATCGCAATCACCACCAGGAGTTCAATCAACGTAAAATTCCGTTTCCGCATTTGTCTTCTTCCTTATCCTTTCTGATCGATGGCGCAGCGCCGGTAGCGTCATGCACCTGCTTCCCCTCCCCTGGTTTGTGGTTGTTAAAGCATCGTGTAGTCGAAATTCCGACGTCCCATGAAATTGGCGTTGGAGTTCCCCCGGTGATCCATCTGGATGAGATTCAGCGTGAATACCGAACCGCTGGCGGAGAGACAGTTCTTACTGCCGTCCAAATGGCCGTCTTTGATGTCTCCGGAAAAGTGGAACCAGGGGCTGGAGGCGTTGCCGACAAAGCCGACTATATACTCCGGCCGCGTCGGATCGGTGGCGTCAAAGCGGTCGGCCACCAGCACCACCTCGGAAATCGTGGCGGTCGGACGCCACTCGGAAGCGCTGGCCGTCCAGGGCTTGATCCGGTCGATCACCAGCGGCTGGCGCACTTTTTCCGTATCGTCGATTCTCCCGGAATTGAAGACATAGCTTCGACGTGATGGACGGCCGCTCACGTTGGGGTCGATGTCCAGCGGGCACTTGAACACCTTGGTCTTGGGATCCGGCGGATCCCCCGGCTGAATCCCGGGGTTGCCGCTGACCCCGGAATTGTAGGGCAGATCCCAGTCGCAGTTCGGATAGAGCTGAGAGGCACTGCGTCCCATATAGGAGAGAAGCATGAGATCCCAGGTAAAGCCGTAGTTCCGGGCCCGTCCGACCCGCGGCGGGAAGACGTTCTGCGGATAGTCGGCGGAATAACTCCCCGCCGCCACGCCGATCTGTTTGAGGTTGCTGATGCACCCCGCCTTCTTGGCCCGGTCCCGCGCCTTGCTCAGCGCCGGCAGCAGCATCGAGGCGAGAATGGCGATGATCGCGATGACCACCAGGAGTTCAATCAGGGTGAATTTCCAAAATCGCAACGACTTCCCCTTTGTGGTGTCAGAATGTCTCATGCATCTTACCTCCCTGCTTATATTATAGGTAATTTTTACTGAAAAAGCAATCCCGATAGACGGAATCTGATCGAAAAAATTATTTTTCTCCGTTTTTGCCCGGCCCGAGACTTTCGAGAGCAGTCGCGCACTCCTCCGCCGGCAACGAGACGGCGACCAGACGTCTGCCCGCGGCGAAATAGCGAACCTGCCCGTAACTTTCGCTTAAGGCTTCGTCCCGGGGCTGATCGAAGACGATTCCGGAGTTCCCGGCCAGCGTCTCCTTCCGGGCTCCGCGGCGGGCGGCCAGTTCCGTCAACGCCGCGACGGGGCCGGCCTCGTCGCGGAATTCGGCGATGGTCACGGCATTGCCGTAGGCGAGCCGATGCAGACCGTTGACCCAGGCTTTGGCCGAGACGTCGTCGTTGACTCCGGGGGCGAGATACTTCACCCGCCAGACCCGCTCCGGCGCCATGCCCGCCAGCTCCTGATACGCCCGGTATTCCATGGCCGAAGGCTGGGTCCAGCCCGCCCGGAAAAAGGCGCCGAGCTTTTCCGGCAACGCGGGAGGCGGCGTCAGATCCGGCTTGAGATCCAGAATCGAGGTGGCCGCAAGTTCCCCTTTGCCCGCCGGGACAATGCCGTTGAGCAGACCGCTCTGGAAGGCTTTGACCGCGGCCAGCACCCCCGCTACCGAAGTCCCCGAAAGTTTGATCAGTACCGTAGTATAGGCGTTGTTCTTGACCTCCCGCGAATAGAGAAAGGGATTCCAATCGCACTCCACGGTTCCGAAATCCCCCTTCCAACTCCCGTAGCCGAGCACGTCCAGCGCCCCGGGCTGCAGTCCGATCTGGTGTCCCCAGCACTTCTTCAGCAGCGGATCCTGCTCGGGCAGGCCCACCAGAATCAGACTGTTGAACGCCGCCTTCCGGAACTCAGGCAGCTGCAGGTGCATACCGTCGCGAGCGTTGGGCGGCAACAGCAGCGACTCGCTGTCGATCAGCTCCGGCGCGGACTGAAAGGTGCCGCTGCCGGTCAACGCCCGGTACGGTTCCGCCTCGTTCAAGGTTTTCGCCGCCGCCTTGATCCGGGGATCAGCCTCCCGGGAGACACAGATCAGGACCCCGCGTTCCGCACATACCGCCGACGGCAGAGTTCCGATCAGCACCAGAATTAACAACCAGAGTTTCTTCATTTACTTCATCTCCGTAATCATCACCATTCTGCCACTGTTGGCTGCGACCGGCAACCGATAGGTCCCGTCCGGCTCCGGCTCGAGTTCCACCAGGCGATCGAGATCGATCACCCGCAGCTTCCGTCCCTGCAACGCCGGATAGAAGGAGACCGGATCCAGGCGCAACGTCGCCATTTCGCTCCGATCATCCAGACTGCCGAAGGTCAGAAACAGCGCGTCATGGCTGACAAAGGCGTTGGTTGCCAGCTGCGGCGTCGTGGCGACCCGGGCTCCGCAGAGCTTCATGATCTCGGTCATCAGCTCGGGAAGTCCGAGCGGTGAAAGCTGCGCGGCGTTCTGCGGACAGTAGAGCAACGGCGCCTCTCCTGCTTTGCGCCGCACCCAGTAGGAGATCAGTCCGCTCCGGCGTTTCTCCGCGCCTTCGGTCCAGAACTTCAACGCCGCTGCGGACTGGTCGTCACCGCCGAAGGCCACAATCGGCGTCCCGTTCTTCAGCAACCGGGAGACGGTCTCCAGCTCCTCGCCCTGCCAGTCGGAGGCGTCGAGCAGGACCAGCGGATTGCGGCCGTTCCATTTCTTGAGCGCGTGGCTGGAGCTGACAAAACCGATCGGCAGTCCGTTCTTGATCAACGCTTCATAGAGTTTTCCCATCCGGTGTTCCAGCTGGTTTTCCCGCCCTCCGGAGGCGAATAGCCCGACCCCCATAATCTCGCCCTGCGGTTTCATCCGCCGCAGATGACTGTCCCAGGAGACCACCAGACCGTAGCCGGCGGGTTGTTCCGGGCGCAGGAAACGTGTCAGGTTGAACACCCGGAGCGACTCGGCGATTTCATGCGGGTAAAACCGGGTGGAGACCCCGCCCTGAGCGGCATAGCCCATCATGTGGTAGGGCTGGAAGCGCCCCTCGGAATCGACCCGCCCCATAAAGTAGGTGCTGTACCACTGCCGTCGGGCCGGTTCCACCGGACCGTTGTTGGCAAACCAGAATTTGTTGGAGTCGGAGTTGATCCAGCCCCACTGCTTGTACATGCCGCTGCGCAGATTCGGATTCGCCGCCACCACCGAGAACCGGGTGCCCAGACTCCAGTAGAGATCCTGATTGCGCAGCTCCCAGAAGAGATCCGTGCCGACACCGGCGTGCGTTTCGGCGATCTTGTCGCCGAGTTCGCCTCCGGCCAGCGGGAAGCTGCCGTGGGTGAAAAAGGTCATGGCCACGCCCGCCTCGGCAAACCGCTTTTTGGCGGCAATCACCTTATCGGCATACTCTTCGAGCAGCCACTTCTGCCAGGCGTCGGCGTAGTGAGTGGTGATTTCCCGGGCGATTTCCGTCCGGGTCCGTCCGGTAAGGCCCGTCCCGCCCTGTGCTTTCAGGAAGCGGTCAAACCGGGTAAAGGTGTCCCAGCCGAAGCAGGCGCCGATCGGAATGCCGTTCCAGCGATCCTCGCCGGAGACCCAGGCAGTTTTGCGCCCCCGGAACCGTCCCGTCCGGAAGGTTTCGATCAGCTTCTCCACCGCCAGATCCCAGCCATAGGAGCCGTCCGGCAGATAACGCCAGGGATTGCTGTAGTGGGTGTTGCCCGCGGCCCGGGTCAGCATGCGGGCCGGATCGTCCTGGTTGCGACTGCCCATCTCCATCAGACCGTGGGCGTTGGCCCAGATCTTGTCATGCGGCCCGCCCCAGCCCTGGGTCCAGTCCCCCATACCCCGGCCGAAACTGTCGTAATTTACCCAGCCCGGGGTGCACAGCAACCCGAAACCACCTTCGGACAGTACCTGCCGATTGAGAATCTCCGGATGGCCCGGCGGCAGATAAAAGGCCTTGACTTCGTTTGTCGCCAGCACCCGGTCAGCCTGCTTGAATACCAGATCGTACCGTACCGGTCCGAATTCGGTGCGGCCGGGCAGTTTCAGTTGGAGCTCCCGGCTGGTGTAGGGGGCGAGCGTCACCGTCTCGCGGTGCACCGGCGTGATCCGGCCGGTGATCAGATCGCAGGCGGTCACCTCCAGCGTTCCGGTGACGGCGGTATCCTCTCTGACCGGCCAGCCGAAAAACGCCAGCTCACGCAGTGAACAATTGGTCGGGTCGTCGTGATTGATCCGGATGTAATCAGGCGCATCCGGACGCGGCTTGAACTGGACCTCAAGCGCCTGGCTGCTCTGCGGGGCGAACCAGCCGGTGAACCGGGCGTAGTAGTCGCTGCCGTTGGCGGTGAACGGCAGCTTTTCATTTTGGATCAGCGTCTTCCCTCCGGACCGCAGGGTCATCGTCCCCGGCTGCGTCAACTGCTGGCGCCGGAATTCTCCATAGGCGGTCAACTCCACCCCGGCCAGCACCATCGGTCGGGGCCACTGGAACGTCAGACGCTGTTCCGGCTGCAGTTTCCCGCTCCAACCGCCCTGCCATTTCCCCTTCTGCCGGACGCCGGCCCCGGAAAGCGAAAGATCGTTCAGCCCCGGAGTCGTCGGATTTTCCGGCCACACCTCATCCCGGACCCGGGCCAGCGGGGCAAGATTGGTCAGACGATTGCGGATTCGGATTGTCACTTCCGGAGCCGTTCCGGTCCGCCAGATAAAGGCCTGCGCCAGATCGCCGTCCGCCCCGCCCTCGATGGTTTCACGGTAAGCGTCCTGGAGCCACTTTCCGGCATTCTCGCTCACGGCGATCGTCACCGGCGCCGCCACCAGCACGTCCTGACGCAGTTCCCGGGTCACCTTCAACCGGTCCGGAGACAGGATGCCGGCGCGAATCCGGCGATAGGGAACTGAGCTGCCCTGCTCCCGGAGCTCCGGAGCGCCTTTAAAAACGCCGCGTTCGACCAGCTCAACCCGCCGGGTTTCCCCCCCTTTGAGCTCTACCACCCGGGTCTCGGCGTTCAGCACCTCCCGCTCCCAGTTCGAGATTTGATAGCTCAGCACGGTCTTCACCGGCGTCGCCGCCGGGTTTTTCAAAATCACCTGCAGCCCATTCGGCTGAAAATCCTGGATGCTCAGCTCGACCTGATCGCTCAGCTCCGTCGCCGGCAACTGCGGCTCCAGCGGCTTCCGGAGTTCCGTCAATAACGTCCGGAAGAAGACTTCGCCACCCGGCGACCGGGTCAGCAACGGCTGTCCCAGACTGCCGCCGAAAACCAGCACCCGGGCATTTCCGGTCCGGCCGCTGATCAGTATCGGCATCCCGGTCCGTGCAGTGACCAGAATCCGCCAGTTGGAGTTGAAAAGTGGTTTTTCATACTGCTCAAAGAGGTAGCGCCACTCACTGTTTTCGATCGGCGAACCCGGCAAATGGAGATCGAAGGCGTAGTTCAGCGCTACCGGCGGGGTGAAGGCCAGCGACAGCCCGTCGCGCCGGAGCGTATCGTTCACACAGCTCCAGGGGTTGAACGGCAGCAGCGCCGCAACCTCCGGCCGGATCTGCTGCCCCTGCTGCAACAGCACGACCACCGTACGTCCGGAGCGGATCATCTGTTCCAGTTTCCGGGCTTCGGCTTCCTGATCCAGCCGGCCGCCGAAAAAGATCAATTCCGCACCGGTGTTGGTGGAATCCGCCTGTTCCCAGCGATACCCGGCCTCGTTCAGCGCTTCGATCAGAGCGGGCGCGGGTGCGGAGTGACCAAAAACCGCCACCTGCGTCGCGCTCGCGGGTTGCGGCCCGAGTTCGCGGATCGTCACGTCGGAGATCTTGATCCGTTCCGGCGTCCGATCGCCGTCGACCCGCAGACCGAATCGCAACGACAACTGGGTCAACTGCGACTTGCCGCCGGAGGGCCGGATCTGAAAGCGCAGTTGCGGAAAATTCTCCTCGGTCAGCAGCAAGGGAGTCCGGGCGTTCACCCCCGCGAGATCCAGCCGGTCGGTCAGCAGCTCCCGCTGCGGGAAGTTGCGTCCGAACATCCGGCCGTAACAGTGGGCCGCCAGCAGCCGGGAGCTGCGCTCAAGCTCCTGAAATTTGAAATTGACCGCAAAATCCACCGGCGGCTCACCCTCCGGCCGGGCCAGTACCGCGTTGATCGCCTGAATGGCCGGACTGTTCTCCGGAAACGCATAAATGAACTCGCTCCCGGCGTTGCCGATTTTGCCGGAGGAGGTGTCGGCCAGTTCCACGCCGTCGGCCTGTTTGCGTATCTCGGCTCCGGTCGCTTCCGGGGGGCTGGAGGTAAAGACCAACTGGTCCGGTGCGACCTTGAAATCTCGAGCCAGCGCACCGATGGCCAGCAACGTGCACCCCACCCCACACGAAAATTTGATCATCCCCTTCATCCTACTCTCTCCCTCGGAATTTCCGCTCCTCGCTACTGCTGCGGACGATCGGTGCGAAAGGCGCCGGCCGGCAGCTGATTTTCATTGACCAGATTGGTGACCACATCGGGACGCCAGGCATAACGGACGTGTACCGGAGCCGGGACCTGATCACAGGTCAGAATCGCCTGATTTCCGCTCAGTTCGGCCCGGGCCGGATAAAATTTCCCGTCAGCTCCGGCCAGCTCGAAATACCTGGCCGGCTGCCCGTCACGCGTGGTCAACGTCTGGGCGTTCCGGAAGGTGACGATCATACGCCCCCCCTCCACCTTATGAGACTGATAAAACGGAGAATCGGCCACCAGCTCGCTTCGTCCGTATTCCCGCTTCAGCGCCAGTCCGGCCAGACGCCGCCCCACCTCCTCTTTTTGGGGCGGATGAATGTTGCGGAAATCCCCGATGTCGTTGGTTACCACCATGGCGGCATGAGGATCCTCGTCGGCAAAGGCCTGCTGCGCCTCCCACATCTCCGGAAGCCGGGTCGGGTGCCCGTAATTGAAGGGCGCCAGCTGGACAAAATAGAACGGCAGTTCCGGTTGTTTGAACTCATGACGCCAGGAGGCGGCCAGCGACCGCATCTTATCCCGGTAGCGCATGCCATCCCCCACGTCGGCGCATCCCTGGTACCACAACGTCCCGCGAATGGCGTACCGGGTCCAGGGCGCCACCCGATTGTTGTAAAGGATGCCGGCTTCACCGCCGGCGCCCGGCTGCAGCGGACCGGGCAACCGCGGAGGATCCGGCAGCGCCCGCCCTGCCGCCACCTCCTGCTCCGCCTGCGCCAGCCACGTCTTCCAGTCCGCCAGTGCCTTGGAAACCTCCTGCTGATAGCTGGGCTCATCGGGCTGCCAGCCGGCCCAGCGCTTCGCCTCGTTGGCCCAGACCGCCTCGGTGGTCAAGCCGTAATAACTGACCCAGGGCAGCAGCCGGGATCCACCGCCGGTCAGGGAGATCACCCCGATGGGAATTTTGAGTTCACGATACAGTTCCCGACCGAAGAAATAGGCCACGGCGGAAAAATTGCGCGCGCTCTGCGGGGTGCAGACCGCCCAACGCATTCCCGGGAGATCCTCCTGCGGCGAGGTGGAAGTTCTGCCGGTATTACCCTGAAACAATCGGAGTCCGGGATAATTTGCCCGGGCAACCTCCTCTCTGCCGTTTTCGGCGGCGGCCAACGGCCACTCCATGTTGGACTGCCCGGAACAAAGCCAGACCTCGCCGACCATGACGTCCTGGATCTTGATCGTGTTTTCTCCGGTTACGGTCAACTCATAGGGGCCGCCGGCCGGCATCGGCGCAAGTTCCACCTGCCAGACCCCGTTGCGGGCCGTTGTCGCGATCTGCTGTCCGTTCACGGACCCCGAAACCGTTTCCCCCTCCCCGGCCCGCCCCCAGATGTTGAGCTTGCGATCGCGCTGCAATACCAGGTGATCGGTGAACATTGCCGGCAGCGAAACTTCCGCCCACAACGTGGTACTGCAACAGAGTGCAGCCAGCACCCATTGCCACCGGTTCCCATGGCTTTCCCCTCCTCTTCGCTTCATGTTGCTACGCTCCTTCTTTTCCCTGGAACGCTCAACGCATCGACCAGATGAAGTTGCGCCGGGCCGGGGTAAATTGACCATAGGTGTCCGAGCGGAACAGCTCCTGCGGTTTGAACCGGATTACTGCTCCGCTGACGGTCAGTCCGTTTTTAGAGGCGTCGATGTGTCCCAGCCGGGACAACTTCGGATCGTAGGGGTTCAGCAGGAAATTGCGTCCCTGCTCCAGGCAGCCGTCGTGGCTTCCCACCCGGTTGTCACCGAGTTGATTGTTGGTGCTGTCATGGAAATCGGCTACGATCACCGGCTCAGCCGGTGACATGCTCGGAGAGATCTGCCAGTTCGGATGCAATTGGCCCCAGACCAGTCGATCCAGCGGAATCGGCACCTGTTTCGCATACCAGTCCGGATAGCCGTCACTGGTGCTGTACCAGGTCCCGGGGTTGTTGGTTCCGTTCCACCGTGAAATCCACTCCGAAGCGCCCACATTGAATTTGTAACTGCGCCGCGACCAGTACGGGTCGTCCTGATCCAGCGGACAGCGGAACAGTTTGGTTTTGGGATCCTTGAAGCCGGTGATATTCGGAGTCAGACCGGTGTTGCGCGTCCAGTACGGTGTGGAATCGGTGCAGTTGGGGAAATCGATCGTTTTACCCATGGCCACCAGCAGCGCCACATCCCAAGAGTAGCCGGAATAACCGCCGCGTCCCCAGCGCGGAGGGAAGTAGTTGGCTTTTTCGTTGGCGGAGTAGAGACCGATCCCCAGTCCGATCTGTTTGAGGTTGTTGACACAGCCGATCTTTTTGGCGGAAGTTCGGGCGTGGTTCAGCGCCGGGAGCAGCATCGAAGCGAGAATGGCGATAACGGCAATAACCACCAGTAACTCGATCAGTGTAAAGGTTTGTCGCCAACTGAGATTGCCGGAGGAGAATCGGGTCTTTCTTTTCATAAGACAAAAACCTCTTTTCTGGTTTTCCGCCGTCCCCGGACCGGGCGGGGACGGCGGAAGACAACCGTTTATTTTTCGAAAGCGAACTCCAGATCGTTGGTGTAGCAGGTCTTCCAGTCGGGATGGAAGGTCATCCGCCCGTAACGGGTGGCGGCCCGGCCCTGCCCCAACTCCAGAGCCGCCCCCCGGTTGTCGTTGATCCGGAAGGAGAAGCGCACCGGCTTGCCCGCCGTCATCAACGCTTTGACCTCGGGCATGGCGCTC
>CASFRF010000085.1 GCA_949297015.1 uncultured bacterium | reverse complement strand
CGGCAGTGACGGGCGCTGGAACGCGCTGCGGCTGGGGGATCAGCCGGAGGGGGTGCGGCGGCTGGGCGTCAAGCTGGCGGCCGACCGGCCGTTCACGCTGGCGCTGCGGGTGTGGCTGTACGACCGCGGGCCCGATCTTTCGGGGACGCTGCTCAACTACGGGACCGGCTATCGCGAGGGGTTCCGGCTGGAGTACACCCGGGCGCACTGGAACCGGATCGGTCAGCTGAATCTGGTCTGGGGGACGCCGCAGGGGTCGTCGAATCTCGGCTTCAAGACCTTCGGGGTCGGGGTCTGGCATCAGGTGGTGGTGACCTACACCGGTTCGGAACTGGCGCTGTATGTGGACGGAAAGCCGGCCGGGCAGGCGGCGGCCACGCTGAATTTCCCGGAGAACCGGCGGTTCGAGCGCGAACCGGAACGCGATCCGGGGCGGTTGCAACTGGGCGGGCGCTGGTGGTCCAAGGGGAGTGTGCTCGACTTCAAAATCGACGAGCTGAAGGTCTCCGACCAGGCCTGGAGCGCGGAAGCCGTGGCCGCCGCCTGGGCGCAGCTGTCGGCACCCCCGGCCGGGGCGGAGCCGGAGTCGCAATTGACGCTGGCGACCGATGGTTACGGCTACGTTGAACTCGGGAAACCGGTGGCGGTGCGGGCCGAGGTGCCCGGCGCCGAGACCCTGCGGGTCAACGACCGCGACTATCCGCTGCCGCTGACCGCGCCGGTCACGCTGACCCTCACAAAGCCCGGCTTGCAGGTGGTCAAGCTCGCCGCCCGGCGGGGCGACCGGGTGCTGCGGGAGGTGGAGTTGCCGGTGGCGGCGGTGCCGGAACTGCCGACGGCGTCGCGGCTCGGCGTGGCCGATCTGCCCGGTACCCAGCCCGAGGCGGCGGCGCTGGGAATCCGGCGCAGCCGGGTGGTGGTGGACTGGGCCCGGCTCGAACCGCAGAAGCAGGAGTACGACTGGTCCCGGCTCGACGCGGCGCTGGCGCGCCACCGGGAGCTGGGGCTGGAGCCGGTGGTGGCGGTGACCGGCCGCCCCGGCTGGGTCAAGCTGCGGGAGGGGTCGGAGAATCTGCCCGCCGATTCGGAGCCCTACCGCAAGCTCTGGCGGCTGCTGGCCAGCCGCTACGAAGTGAAATTTTTCGAGGTCGGTCAGGAGATGAACCGCAACGGGTTGCGCGGTTCGGCAGCGGCCAAGGCGGCGGACTACGCCGAACTGGTCCGGATCGCCGCCGCCGCGATCCGCGAGGAGAATCCCGAGGCCCGGGTGATCGCCGGGACCATCACCGGCAGCGATCTGAACTTCGCCCGGGCGCTGCTGAAGGCCGCTCCCGACTTCGACATCCTCTCGATTCAGACCGACTACGCCGATCCGGTGGCCGCCTTCGCCCGGCGGGACTTCCCGGCGGAGCTGCGGAAACTGACCGACAAACCGATCTGGAACACCGCCTGCGGATTCCGGCAACCGGAGCGGCTGGGCGTGCTGCCGCGTCCCGGCGACGGTGAACTGGCGCGCTACGAGGAAGCCCGGAAGCGGGACGGCGCACTCAATACCTGGCCCTGGCCGACGCTGCCGGAGTCGACGGCGGCCGACCGGCTGATTCAGGATCTGGCCCTGCAGCTTTCCGGCGGCGTCGAGTGCTGCATTCTGGAGTACGGGCCGTCGCGCTACTACCCGGAATTCAACTACACCGACGGCGCGCCGGGCGCGATGGGAATCGCGCTGGCGGCGTTCAACGCCCGGGTGACGCCTGAGACCCGGCTCACCCGGCTGGCGGCGGGGCCGGAGCTCTGCGCCGTGCGCTATGAGAATCCCGCGGGCCGCCCCTCCGGCGTCATCCTCTTCGGCACCGGGGCGGAGCGCGAGGTGACGCTTGAGCCGGGTGCGAAGCGGGTCCGGGTGACCGCGACCCCGAGCTTCCACGACGGCGTGAGCGAGGTGCGGCCATGAGCCGGGGGCGGTGGCTGGCGGCGCTGCTGCAGATCGTGGCGGCGACCGGGGCGGCGGCGTTCGACTACGCGGCGTACAAGGAGGAGCTGAGGCGCGACCCGGCGCTGATCCGCTTCTACACCTTCGAGGAGGGGGCGGGCGACGAGGTCGCCAATCAGGTGGATCTGGAGCCCGGACGGCTGGCCATGAGCGGCGGGCCGCTGGGGTCATTGACCATTCTCAACGACTCCCCCTACGGCACCGACCGCACCAACTATCACTATCAGCCCGGCGAGGGCGTGCCGGGATTCGAGTGGACCGAGGGGCGGCATCCCGGCAAAAGCGCCTTGACCAACGGTCTGGGGCGGCGCGGACTGTTTCGCAACGGTCTGGACGGGCAGGAGCTGGAACAGGCGACCTTCGCCGGCTGGCTGCGGGTGCAGCCGCTGGCCGGACCCGCCGGCGAAGCGGCGATTCTGACTTTGGGCAACGCCTACGACTGCGGGTTCAGTCTGGTCTACCGCAAAGCCCCCTATGCGCCGGACGGGATGATCGCCTTCCGGCTGGGCAACGCCGAAAAGCAGCCGGTCACTTTGCAGGTGCAGGGGGTGGAGCCGGGCGTCTGGCAGCACTTCGCGGTTACGCTGGACGGGCGCGAGGCGGTGCTCTACTGGAACGGCAAACCGGCCGCCCGGGCTGCGGCCGGGCGGGTCGTGCCACCGGTCAACCGCGAGTACGGCTCCGAGCCCTTCTACGAGTACAGTGAACGCGCCGCGTTTCTGCGGGTCGGCGGGAGTCCGCTGGGGCCCCGCGGCAGCGCCCGGTACGATCTGGATGAGCTGGCGATCTACCGGCGTGCGCTCTCCGCCGCGGAGGTCGCCGCGCTGGAGCAGCGCGGTCGGCCCGAGGCGGGGCGGGAGGCCCAGCTGGCCCGCTGGCGGGAACTGGAGGCGGCGCAGAAGATCCGGTCCGCGATCCAGATGACCATTCCGCATGAGACGATGGGCTTTTTTGAGATCGGCAAACCGGTTCCGATCCGCTTTGCCGTTGAGCCGGGCAGCGGTCTGACCGGGCCGCTGCAGGCGGAATACGAGCTGCGTGACCTGGCCGGGACCGTGCTCAAGCGCGAGAGCCGGACGTTCCAGCCGGAGGCGGGGTGCGAGCTGGCGCTGGAGCTGCCGCGCTGCGACGTGCTGGTGCTCGAGCTCCGCGTGCGCGACGCCGGCGGCCGGGTGCTCAAAACGATGAATGAACCCTATGTGCTGGGGGTGGTGCCGCCGTCGCCGGAGCGGTTGACGGCGTCCAATCCGCTCGGCTATCTGGCGGTACTGGACGCTTGGAACTACAACTTCCCGATCCGGCGGATGTTCTTCTACTTCGACCTGCGGGACAACCCGGAGTATTGCGAATCGTTCCTGCGCACGCTGGCGGAGGACCGGGCCCGGATTCCGGGCTGTCGGCCGCTGGTCTGCATCCAGATCCCCTGGCTCGAAACCATCACGCCGGAGGACCGCAAGTCGCTGAGCGAAGGGTTCGCCCGGATCGCCGCGCTGTTGAAGGGGCAGGTCTGGGCTTGGGAGATCTCCAACGAGCCGAACGGCAAGATCTCTCCTGAAAACTACTTCGAGATTCTGAAACTGGCGGTCGCCGAGCTGCGCCGGAGCGATCCGCAGCTGCCGATCTGCGCCCCCGGCGCCTCGCCCTCCGGACTGCCGTTCATCAACGACCTGTTGAAGCTCGGCATGGGCGAATTGATCGACGCGGTGTCGTTCCACAACTATGTCGGAGCTCCGCTCGCCGCCTACCACTGGAACAACACGGGCCGGGAACTCCGGCGGATGATCGACGAGCACTGCTCGAAGGCGCTGCCGATCTGGAACAGCGAAAGCGGCTTTTTCACCATCCAGCGGGTCGGCGGCAAGCCCGTGACCATGGATGTGCCCGCCCGCATGGGGATGGATCAGAGCAACTTCCGCGGGGTGCGCTATTTCCACACCTCCATGCCCGCGCTGCCCGAGACCGAGGCGGCGGCGCGGCAGGTGCAGGCGATTCTGCTCGATCTCGCCTCCGGATACCGGATCTACGTCAAGTGTCAGAGCGCCGCGCTGGCGGCGGTGGACGGCACCAGCACCGGCGCGTTGCCGACCCGGATGGGGGTGGCGCTGACGGTGCTCGGCGGTCAGATTCTGAACGACCTGAAGTCGGTGGCGTTTCTGCCGATGTCCGCGCTGGACCGGGCGGCGCTGCTGATCACCGGTCAGTCGGGGAGCCGCACGGCGGCGATCTTTTCGCAGGAACCGGCGGTGCTGAACTTCCAGGCGGAGCCGGACCGGAGCTACCGGACGCTGGACTATCTGGGCAATCCCGGGGAGCTGCGCAGCGACGCGGCCGGGCTGCTGACCGTGAACAGCTCCGAAACGCCGCTCTATGTGTTCGACGTTCCGACCGCCTTCCGCGAGATTCCGGTGCTGAGCCTGACGCTGCCGGAAAAGCTCGGCGAGGACGGCCGGTTGACCGGCGAGCTGCTGGTGCGCAACCCCTTCGACCGGGAATTGTCCGGCACGCTGCGTGTGGTGCCGCTGCCCGGCGCCGGAATTTCGGTGACCCCCGAAGCGGTAAAGCTGGCTCCGGGCGCCGAGCTGAAGTGCCGCGTCGATCTGACCGCCACCGCGCTCAAGCGGCGCGAGTACGAAGTGAAGATCGAACTGCTCCGCGAGCGGGAGGTCGTCGCCGCCGCCCAGCGGATGTTCGCCTCGGACGGCGTGATCTACCCGGTGCCGCAGCTCAAGACGGCGTTCGCGCTGGACGGCAAGCTCGACAAATGGGCCGACATTCCGGCGCTGATCTGCCGGGACGAGGAGAATGTGGTGCACGGCAAGCCGAATCTGGCCGAAACCTGGCTGCCGCAGTGGCGCGGCAACGACGATCTGTCGTTCACGCTCAAATGCGTCTGGCGGCGGCGCGACGGACTCTACTTCCTGCTGGAGGTGACCGACGACCGGCTGCTGCCCGCCCCGGCCGACCAGACCGGCATGGCCTTCCGCTACGACTGTCTGGAGCTGTTCTTCGACGGTCGGCCGACGCCGGAACAGGGCAAGCCGATCGCCGACGGCGCGGATCAGGTGATCATCATCCCCCGGACCGGAGAGACGGCGGAGCCCTGCGAACTGTGGTATGCGCGGAAGGATCAGGCCCGGATCGAAGTCTCCTGTCTCGGCGGACGGACGGAGCGCGGCTACTGGATCGAAGGCCGGATCCGGCCCCGGACGGGCAGCGCGTTCCAGCTGCTCGCGGGCAGCCGCTTCTGCTGGGACTTTCTGGTGGACGACGCCGATGCGCCGGATCAGCTGCGCAAGGCGGCCATGGCGCTGCACGGTGACTTCGACAACAGCATCAGTTCGCTGCGCTGGGGTCGCTGCGAGCTGTCGCTGGACGGACCGGCTGCCGCGGCCGCCGCCGGGACTCCGGATGCGGACTTGACGGCTTCCGGAAACGACGCTATGGTAAGCGCACAGGAGGGCTCCAAGATGAAAAATTGGTTCGGTCTCTTCGCCGGTTCCACCGCCGCCATTCCGGCGGTCCGGAACTTTTCACCGGAACGTTTCTGCGGCCGCTGGTACGAGATCGCCCGGCTCCCCCACCGGTTTGAGCGCGGTCTCACCGGGGTCAGTGCCGAATATCGCCAGCTGGACGACGGTACGATCGAAGTGATCAACCGGGGGTTCCGGGACGGGGCGCTCCGCGAGATTCGGGGGGTCGCCCGGGTGCGGTCCGACGCGGCCGGGACCGGGGAGTTGACCGTCACCTTTTTCCCGCCCTTCCGCGCCGCCTACCGGGTAATCGAGCTGACCGCGGACTACTCGGTGGCGGTGATCACCGGGTCGAACTTCAACTATCTGTGGCTGCTGGCCCGGACTCCGGAACTGCCGCCGGAGGTGGTGGCGGCCTATCGTGAGCGGCTGGGGAAGCTCGGCTTCGCCGTCGACCGGCTGGAGTACCCCGGGCCCTACGTGGCGCCGGAGCCGGAGGACGAAGAGCAGGAGTGAGCCGGACCCCGGAACCGGCCGTAACCGGAGAAGTGCGGAAATGACGAATAAGATCGACTGGTACGAAATCACCCCGGAACAGGTGGAGGGTCAGGGCTGGCGCGACTGCGCCGTCCCCTTCGGCCGGATGCCGCGCCGGATCGAAAAGGTGTTGCCGGAGGTCTGGCGCAATGCGCGTTCGGCCACCGGCATGTGCGTCTTCTTCAACACCGACAGCCCGGCGTTCTACGCCCGCTATACGCTGGAAAGCGAGCAGCTCGGCGAACCGAACTTCAACGTCTGCGCCTTCAGCGGCGTGGATCTGTACTTGTGGGATCCGGCTCGGAAGCGCTGGCGCTGGGCCGCGGTGACGCCCGCGGCGGCGCTCACCACCCGGCAGCCGGAGGCGACGTTGATCGAGCGACTGGTGCCGGAGTACCGGCGCTGCCGGCTGTATCTGCCGCTGCGCAATCCGGTGCTGAAACTGGAATTGGGCGTCGTCGCCGGGGCGCGGTTCGAGCGGGTCCCGCCGCGCCGGACGCCGCCTCTGGTCTACTACGGGACCAGCATCGCCCACGGCGCCTACGCCGGGCGTCCGGGACTGGGGGTGCCGCAGCTGCTGGGCCGGGCGCTGGATCTGCCGCTGCTGAACCTCGGCTTTTCCGGTGCGGCGCGGATGGAGCCGGAGATGGCGGAGCTGCTGGCCGAAATCGACGGCGCGGTCTGGGTGATCGATCCCTATCACAATATGAATCCGGAACTGGCGCACCAGAACACGGAGCGCTTCCTCGAACTGCTCTGTTCCCGGCACCCGGAGTCGCCGGTCCTGATGCTGGGCGCGCCGCGGAATCTCCGCTCTTGGCTGGATCCGGAGCTGGCGCGGGCCGAGGCGGAGAAGGAGCGCTGGTATGCGGTCAGCTGCCGGAAACTGCGGCGGCGTTTCCCGCACCTCCACTATCTGAAGGGGAAGAACTTTTACGGCTCGGACGAGGTCTCCATCGACGGCGTCCACCCCAACGACGCTGCGTTCGACCGGATGGCCCGGATCCTGACCCGCGAAGTGCGCAGGTGGCTCGACCGCCGTTAACGCGCCGCCGCCGGGAAGTCCGGGTAGACGCCGCCGAAATCGGGGCGCGGCAGCTCAAAGCTCCGTCGGGTCCGGTCTCCGGGGTGGGGAAAACTCAGCCGGACCGAGCGGAGCGCCTGCCGGGGCAGCAGCAGCCGGACGCGGTCTTCGGCGGTGAGTTCGTCGGACCGGAATTTCAGGAAAAGGGTCTCGTCGAGTCCGTAGAGTTTGTCGCCGACCACCGGATACCCCAGCGCGTGGAGCGTGGCCCGGATCTGATGGCGCCGTCCGGTGACCGGTTGCGCCGCCAGCAGGGTGAAGCCGTTTCCGCGGAGCAGCGGCCGGAATCGCGTCTCCGCCCGCTCGCCCGGTGGTTCGGCGCAGAACCCGCGCCGGGCCCGGACCCGTCCCGTCGGCTGGTCGACCAGATAGCCGACGACCTCCCGGGGTTCCGGAAAGTCGCCGTGAACCAGCACCCGGTACTCCTTGCTCAGTTCCTCGCGATGGCGGGCGAAAAAGCGGATCGCCTCCGGCGTCCGGGCCGCCAGCAGCAAGCCCGAGGTCTCCCGGTCGAGACGGCTGACCAGATGGATTCGGCCGTACCGCCCGGCCAGCAGATGCCAGAGGGTGTTCCGGAAGAACGCGCCTGCCGGATGGACCGGCAGCCCGGGCGGTTTGTCGATGACCAGACAGTGGACGTCCTCGTACAACACCCGGTAGGCGGTGTCGACCGGCGGTTCCGGCAGGTCGCCGGGACGGTACTCCAGCTGATCCCCGGCGGCCAGCTCCGCGGCGGCGGTGACCGGGTGGCCGTTGCAGGTGAACTCCCCCGCCGCCAGCCGTTCGGCCCAGGCCTCGCGCGAGCGATAGGTGAAGCGGCGCGCCAGGTAGTCGAGAACCCGGACCGGCAGCTCCTCCGGGCGGATCCGGCAGCGGATCACCCGGCGTTCAAAGGAGTCGAAGCCGTTCACGTCGCGTCCCA
>CASFRF010000084.1 GCA_949297015.1 uncultured bacterium | reverse complement strand
GACCGGCTGCCGGTCGGCCCTCGCCCCCGACGGCGCGGCCCGGCTGCTCAGTGAGCGCACCGCGGATTGCTGGAGCATTACCCTCTCGCTGAGTGGAAACATCCTTTTCCGGCAGACTCTGCCGTTGCGCTGAACTGCGCCGATCGCGACAAATTTTCCTGTTCCCCGACTTGCATTTTGTGAAATGCTGTGCTATGATTATAATGTTCTTATTGTTCTCTTTAACCATTAATGGAGGATTGGGCATGAATTGGACAGCACGAAGTCTGGCCGCGGTGCTGACGCTGGCGAGCGTTGCGGCGCTGGGTCAGGGGCAGGTGCGGGAGGCGAAGATGAATCCGATCGGATTCACCGCCAAACGGCCGGCGATCGACGGGGAGTTGACCGAATGGAGCAGCGCCTCCCGGATCCGGGTTTCGCCGATTCCGGTGAGTGAGGGCGAGCTGTTGCAGGCGGGCAAGAGCAAGTCGACGTTTGACTTTCCGGCCGACGCCACCAGCACCTCCATCGCGTTGATGTACGACCAGCAGAATCTCTATTTGGGATTGGACTGGAACGATCCCACCCCGGCGGTCAACACCGCGCCGGAGGACCGTCCGCAGGAGTGGAACCGCCACGGGGACGGTTTTGAGCTGGTGCTGGCCGGAGCGGTCAACGTGCATCTGGCGGCCTGGCCGGTGGACGGCGGTCGCAAGCTGGCCGTCTGGGTTCAGCGCGACGGCAAGGCGTGGGAGCGGGCAGCCGGAGCCGAGGGGCGGATCGTGATCCGGCCCGACCGCAGCGGCTGGGCGCTGGAGCTGGCGGTGCCTTGGCAGGCGCTGACCGGGCGGGCGGAGCCGCCGACCGGCGAGCTTCATGCGGCCTGGGATCTGGCCTGGAGCGGGTTGGATTATCAGGTGATGGGGCAGCTCGGGGTGCAGGATCTGCGGGCCAACTGTCACGTCAGCACGCCGGCGCTGACCGCGCGCCCGGAGTTCAAATTGAATGCGCATCTGCCGCAGCCCTCCCAGTGGGGTGAACTGAAGTTCGGCGCCGGGGCCGAGGCTTTGAAGCAGGTGGATACGCCGGTGATCACCGACGCCACGGCGGTGGGTTGTCCCGAAGCCCGGGGGATCCGGATCGACGGCCGGATCGACGACTGGAAGGACGGCGCCTTTTTCGATTTCGCGCTGATGGGCGGCCTGTTGAGCCGCCGCTACGCCGGGCGGATCGCCACCGCCTACGACGCGGACAACTTCTACGCGGTGGCGGTGCTGCGCCATCCGACCGGGCAGCCCTACAACTTTGCGCCCGCGGCGACCGGCGCCGGATACGGCGGCGGGGATGCGCTGCAGATCCGCTTTTCCGACCGGAAAAATCTGAACGTCAGCGTCTGCGCCTGGCTCGATTCGACCACCGGACGCCCGGCCTTTACCGTGGACGGCAACGAACATGGGTTCAAATCGCTGCTGGAGAAGGGAGCGGAGCTTGCCTTCGCCCCGCTGCCGGAGGAGGGTGCCTATGTGACCGAGCTGAAGATTCCCTGGCGGGCGCTGCTGATCAAGGGGGCGCAGCCGCCGAAGAAGGGCGACACCTGGCAGGTGACCTTCCAGCCTTGGTGGCGGTTCGGTTCGCCCGCCTTCAGCTGGCTGGCCGACTTCAGCCTGGAGCCGGTTCCGCCGCTGCAGGTCCGCTATGAGATGCCGCGCGACGGCTATCTGGCGCTGGGGGTATTCAGCCCCGACGGGAAGTTGCTCCGGCAGCTGGTGAAGTCGGAGTTCCGGGCCCGGGGCGCGCAGAGCGAGCCGTGGGACGGCCGGGATCAGTTCGGCAATTTCGTGGACGCGGGCGAGTACCGGGTCAAGGGCATTGTGACCGACCGGATTCAGGGGGTGTACGAGTTTACCGCGGGCAATCCCGGAACTCCGGCGTGGCCGACTCCGGACGGCCGTGGCGACTGGCTCAGCGACGAGGCGCCGCCGCAGGCGGTGGTGACCGACGGCGAGAACGTCTATGTGGCCGCGCCGGGCTCCGAGAAGGGCTTTGCGGTGATGGCGCTGGATCGCGACGGCAAGCGGCTGTGGGGGCTCGATGAGCCGTTCTATCCGCGCTGTGTTTCGCTGTCGCTGCACGATGGAAAGCTCTACGCGCTCTACTCCGGACCGGTGCTGACCGACAATACCATGCGTTATAACGGGAAAAACGCGGTGGAGCGCGGCGTGCTCATCTGCTACGACGCCCGGACCGGCGAGCGGCTCGACTTTTCGGCCCGGAATCCGCGCACCGAGATCGGCCGCTGGCCCTACCGCGAGGAGGTGACGCCGCTCTGGGAGATGATTCAGCAGCGCTCCTTCCGTCCGGAAAAGTATCTCGGCCAGCCCCGTTATTTTGACAGTGACATGGGCGAGAGCACCGGCGCCTCCGGCGTGGCCGCGACCTCCGGCGCGATCGTGGTGTCCAAGATCTACGAGAACAAGCTCGAATTGTTCGATCCGGCCACCGCCCGGAAGACCGGGGAGCTGCCGCTGGAGCGGCCGGTGGGGCTCTATGCGCTGAACGACCGGGAAATTCTGGCGGTCTCCGCCGGCAAGGTGGTCAAGGTGGAGCTCGCCTCCGGCAAGGTGACGCCGGTGGTGACCTCGAATCTTTCGGCGCCGGTGGCGGTGACCGTGGACCGGCAGGGCAAGATCTATGTCTCCGACTGGGCTGACTCATTCCAGGTCAAGGTCTTCGATCAGGACGGGAAGTTCCTGCGGGCGATCGGCCGCGAGGGCGGTCGGCCCTGGCTCGGCAAGTGGGATCCGGACGGGATGCTGCTGCCGCACGGGATTGCCGTGACCGACAACGGCGAACTCTGGGTGGCCGAGGCCGACACCGTGCCCAAGCGGCTCAGCGTCTGGGATGCCGCCAGCGGGAAATTCAAGCGCGATTACATCGGACCCACGCCGTACGGCGGCGGGACCTTCTTCTGGATCGACCCGGCGGAGCCGGAGGTGATGCACACCATGGGCTGCCGGTTCCGGATCGACTGGGCCACCGGCAAGACCGAAATTCTCGGCAGCGAACTGCGCCGGATGAGCGCGGATCAGCCCTTTGTGCCCAACGGCAACAGTTGCATGGGGTCGGGCGTGCGGGTGTTTCAGCATGACGGCGTGGAGTACATCGCGGCGGCCCCCGAGCGCTCGGTGGTGATTCTGCGCAAGCAGGGCGAGATCTACCAGCCGGTGGCGGCGGTGGGCGGTCTGCATCGCTGGACGACCGACGACGGCACCGGCGAGACCACCTGGGACAGCGACATCGGGCGTCACTTGTACAAGAATCGCCGGCCGGAACCGTTCCGCGGCCATGCCGGAGACAACTACGCCTGGAGCGACCTCAACGGCGACGGCCTGGTGCAGGCCGAAGAGCTGACCTGGGCTCCGACTCTGACCCGGGGCGAGAGTTTCGTCCCCGGCGGCAAGCAGACCGAGTACATCACCGGCTGGGGTGGCAGCGCCGGTGCCGACGGGACCGTTTACTTCTCCGGGTTCTGCAAGGACAAGGACGTGATCTATCAGGTCCGGCCGGAGCGCTGGACCGCGCACGGCCCGGTGTTTGACATCCGCCAGGCCCGCGAGTTCGCCTCGTTCGACACCAACGGCGCGGCGGTGGTCTCCGGGCTCTTCGCCGACTCCACCGGACAGGTCAACGTGGCCGCCGATGTGCCGGGGCGGCGCAGCTATCCCGAGTCCGGGAAGCTCAGCTACGCCGCGGTCGGCCTCGGTCCGGACGGGCAGGAGCGCTGGCGGATCGCCGCGCCGCAGGATATGGGCGAGACGGCCTTTGCCGCCTCCAACTTCTGCGGCGAATGGCAGATTCCGGGCATCGGCCCGGTGCTGGGGACCTGGAACTGGTGGTGGAACTTCCGCCCCTACTTCATCAGTCAGGACGGGTTGTATCTGGGGACCGCGCTGGAGGAGACCAAACTGGGACCGCTGGCGCTGTGGAGCGAAAGTGCGAACTTCTACTTCCAGCGGCCCGACGGCACGCCCTATCTGGTCAACGGCGCCAATCAGGCGCACCACTTTGTGCGGATCGACGGCTTCAAGAACGCGCAGCGCTTCGAGGGTGTCACTACGGTGACGGCCGACGATCTGGTGCGGGCGAAAAAGGCCTCCGAGATCGTCAAGGTCCGGCCGCTGCCCCGGCCCGAAATCGTGATCACGCAGCTGGCGACCGCGCCGGTTCCGGACGGCAAGCTCGACGATTGGCGTGACGCGAGTTTTGTGGAGCTCGACGGCGGCAAGGGCCGGGCGGCCCGGATGGCGCTGGCCCGTTGCGGCGACAAGCTGTATCTGGCGGCGGAGGTGGATGATCCCTCGCCGATGCGTCAGGTCGGGACCGACTATCAGACGCTGTTCACCACCGGCGACGTGGTCGATCTGATGCTGGCGACCGATCCGGCGGCGCCGGCGGATCGCCGCTCGGCGGCGGTCGGCGACCTGCGACTGGCCTTCAGCGAGATGAAGGGCCAGCCGGTGGCGGTGCTCTATCAGCCGGTGCTCAAGGAGAAGAGCGGAGAGCCGCCGCGGCAGCTGATGGCGGCGCGCTTCGACCGGATCGTCAAGCTCGACACGGTCAAGACGGCGATTGTCCGGCGCGACCGGGGCTACACGCTGGAGGCGGAAATTCCGCTGGCCGAGCTGGGGTTGACTCCGGACGGCACCGCAGCGCTCCGGGGCGATCTCGGCGTGGTCTTCTCCGACACCACCGGCGGGCGCGAGCTGCGGCTCTACTACTACAACAAGCGGACCGACATGGTGGCCGATCTGACCACCGAGGCCACGCTGCAACCGGCGGAGTGGGGCCCGGTGATTCAGCCGCTGGGCGTGAATCTGCTGAAGAACGGCAGTTTCGAGCGCGACTTCGTCAAGGATGCGCGCGAAGGCTGGCTGTTTGAAGTCGCGCAGAACGGGGCGACGGCGACCTTCGACGGACAGGTGGCCTTCGCCGGACGGCGGTCGCTGCTGCTGGAGTCGCCGCTGG
This sequence comes from uncultured bacterium, assembly GCA_949297015.1. Lineage (GTDB taxonomy): Bacteria > Verrucomicrobiota > Lentisphaeria > Victivallales > Victivallaceae > CASFRF01. The sequence goes on along the minus strand of CASFRF010000084.1, from coordinate 4,562 downwards.
TGGAGTTCAGTGAGGAGGCCAAACTGACCCCGCAGTGGGAGGATTTCGTCAAGGCGGCCAACGGCGGCAAGGGCGGCGGGCACATTTCGCTGTGTCAGGAGATCCCGGTGCAGGGCGGCAAGGCCTACCGCAGTCGGCTGCGTTTCCGCAGCACGGATCTGCGGGTTGAAAGCCGCGCTCCGGGACAGAAGCGCGGATACTCCGCGGCGATCATCTACGTCTTCTACAAGGCCGCGGACGGCAAGTCGGTCGGCACCCAGGTGCTGGCCCGGCTCGACGGGGACCACTGGGAGTGGCAGACGGTCAACGATCTGGCCAGCCGCAGCGAGGCGCAGGTCGGCGGCACGCTGACCGCGCCGGAGGGGGCGACTTCGGCGATCGTTTCGATCAAGTTCACCAGCTGTGCGCCGGACATCCGGCCGCAGCTCTGGATCGACGACTTCGAGGTGGTCGAGAAGAAGTAGGCGCGATGGCCTGATCGAGCCGTCCGGCACCGGATTCCGGTTCCGGGCGGCTCATTTTTTTGCGGACAAAACGCGGTTTCGGATTTGCACCGGAGCTTTTCCGCGGTATGATATAGCGATGGATTTCAGAAGTCGGTTCCGGTGGCCGGGCGGCATGCGGCGATCGGCATGATTCTCAAACGAAACGTGAAAGGCGTTTTTGACGATGAACGAATCTTCTGCTCTGGATCGACGGCTTCAAGGGCCTGCCCAAAACCGGGACGCCAAGTTGCGGATCCGTTCGCTGGCGGAGGCCTGTGACTGGACGCTGGCGACCTTCCGCGCCCACCCCGAGCGCGATCAGGAGGCCGCCGCGATCCGGGCCTACGCCGGAGAGGCGCGGCCCTGGCCGACCTTCTATCTGGGCATGTGGGACCGTCCCGACGACGAGACGACGGCGCCGCCCGAATTTGAACTGCCGCAGCTGGCGGTGGCCGATCCGGAGGAGGCGGCGCTGGCCGCCCGGGTGCTCGGGCTGATGGCGCCGCTGGCGCTGGACAACCCCCTGAGTCTGGCGCTGGGCACCGGGGTGGGGCCGGGGACGCTGGCCGCCTCCTTCGGGGCCCGGCTGAATGCGGCATGTGGCTATGCGCCGGAGGGCGAGCTGACGCTGGATCAGGCGCTGGCGCAGCCGGAGCCGGATTTGACAAGCGGGCTCCTGCCGGAGATCCGGCGGCAGATCGAAGTCTGGAAGCGGGTGCTGCCGCCGGAGTTCCGGATCGCGCCGCCGGACGTTCAGGGGCCGTTCAATCTGGCGCATGCGGTGCTGGGCACGAACGTGTTTCTGGCCCCGGCCGACGAGCCGGAGAAGTTCGACCGGCTGATGCGGCGGATTGTCCGCCACTATGTCGAGGTGCAGGAGGCGGTCCGGAGCTGGATCGGTCCGGAGCGGCTGCCGGCGGTGCAGGGGCGTCTGGGGTATCTGGCCGAGTGTTCGGTGAATCTGGTTTCGCCGGAGTTCTATCTGGACCATCTGCGCAAGCACGATGTTGCGGCGGCGACCGCGCTGGGAAGGATCCATCTGCATCCCTGCAGCGGGCCGCATGTGTTCCGGCTGGCCTGGCGCGAACTGCCCGGCATCGCCTCAATCGAGGCCGGCAGCATGGAGCACCGGATGGCCTCCGGGGCGATCTCCGTGGACGAGGCGCTCCGTTTGATCGGCGACCGCCCGGTGGTGCTGGTGATCGGGCAGGAGCTGCCGGAGGGCCGGGAGTTTGAATTCATCGTTCGCGACTTCGAGCGCTACGCCGGGAACCGGCGGCTGCTCTTCGGATACACCGGGACGCACTGGCTGCGGCGCGACCGGGGGCGGATCCGCGAGCTGCACCGGCGATTGGATGAATATTGGGCGGAGCACTACGGATTTTAGCGAAAAACACGTTTCCGGACTTGCGGTCCGGAACTTTTCGCGGTATGGTATAAAGTTGTGCGTCAGATCTCGGGATCCGGACGGGGGACGCCGGAGCGAGGTGGGAACGCCGTACCAAACAGAATGCAGCAAGGAGTTTTGCGATGAAAAAGTCATTGGCTCTGGCCGGTTCGTTGCTGGCCGTGCATCTGGCCGCCGCGCCGCTGGCCGTCTACAAGGGGGATCTGTCCGACAAGCTTCCGGGCTGGGAGTTCAAACCATCCAAACCGAAGAACGGCTTGACCTACAATGAGTTCGAGGGTTACTATCCGGACAAGGGCGGGAAGCTCAGCTCGAATCTGATCAAGTTGGACAAGGCGCCGGGCGAGGGGGCCTACTATCGGCTCAAGTTCGACGCCGCGGCCCCGGAGCGGGCCTATCAGGGGGTCGATTTCTTCGACGCGGAGGGCAAGCTGCTGCCCGACAACTACGATGTGATCTACCCCGGTGAGCGCCGGGCGTACGAGCGGGTGATCTACGCCATGCCCAAGGCCGATTCGATCCGGGTGTTTTTCCAGAGCACCAGCGGCATCCGGGCCTGGGATCTTTCGGTGGAGAAGGTCGATGCGGCTGCGGCGCAGAAGTATTGCGACGATCTCTACGCCACCCTGCCGCCGTTGAAGTTTCAGGCTCCGGCCGACGCCATGAAGCTGCTGCCGCGCACTGCGGAAGCGTTGAAGACCGGTAAGCCCTGGCATGTGGTGATGCTGGGCGACAGCATTATGCAGGATGCGTTCCACTCGCAGTTCCATTCGTTGCTGAAGCGGGAGTTCCCCAAATCCAACTGTCAGTTCACCATTTCGATGCGCGGCGGCACCGGCTGCTGGCTCTACTGCCAGCCCGAGGAGTTCAAGAAGTATGTGTTGAACGAGAAGCCCGATCTTCTGATCATCGGCGGCATCTCCAACTACAACAAGTCGATGAACCCGACCGGCACCGAGGCCATGGAGATCGTGGTCCGCGAGGCCAAGAAGCAGCTGGGCTGCGAGGTGCTGCTGCTTTCGGGCGCGCTCTCGGTCGATTCGCGCAAGCACGATGACAAGAATCCCGGGCAGCCGCTTCCGGCGCAAGTTTGGTCCTACGAGCAGGATGGTCATGTGCAGAGCTGCTACAAGCCGCAGGAGCTGGCGGAGATGGCGGCGCGGCAGGGGGTGGCGGTCTGGGATCTGGCGACTCCGACCTACACCTGGCTCTACGCTTCGGGCAAGCCGTATCAGTGGTTCAGCCGCGACTATGTGCACTCCGGCGAGCGGGGCAAGCAGGTGATCGGGCGCACGCTGGTGGAGTATTTCAAGACGGCCAAATAAGCGGGGAATCCGGAGTCATGACGGCGGAACGGGCGGGAACGTCCGTTCCGCCGGTTATTTTGCGGGAGCGGCGTTGCCGGTCGCGCCGCAGCGGCGGCGCGGGAACGGAGCCGTGAGCAGAGCCCGGAGCAGGCCGCCGTCGGCGCAGCGTCTCCCGGCGGCCAGTAAACGGCGGGCGAGCCGGGAGTGACCGCCGCGTTGCAAACGTGCGGCCAGCGCGTAGAGCCGGTACCGGAGCGTGAGCGCCCAGACCAGCTTCCGGGGCGCCGGGCTGGTCCGCAATCGGCGCATGGCCCGGCGGACCGAACGGCTTTGTTCGCGGTCCCAGGTGACGGCGAAGTCGCGGAAGAAGGGACCGGCCAGTTCCGGCGGCAGACGCTGCGCATAGACGGTGGCACAGTGGAGTTTGAACCAGGGGAGCAGGGCGCGGGCTTCGGGATTGTCGACGATCGCCTGTTCCAGCTCGTCGAAGCCTTCGAGCGCGTTCCACAGCCGGTCATCGGCGGTGCGTGAAAACTGGCCCGGCGCCTGATGCCAGAAGTAGCCGACCTCCGGCAGGATCAGCAGCCGGTTGGCCGCGGCGTAGGTCAGGAAGAAGAAGTGCGCATCATCCTGCCCGACCCGGAGTTTCGGATTGAATCGCAAGTTCCGCGCTTCGAGGAAACTCCGCCGGTGAAGTCGCCGCCAGATCATCGGCTGCAGCAGAGGAAAGACGTTCCATTGCGGCCGGAAGTCGTGTCGGGCCAGCTCCATGCGCGCGGCCTCCTCAAAAATCGGGTAATTCAACTGCCCTTGATCGTTCTCGCAGGCGTAGGCGCACTGGACCAGATCGGCGTCCGCCGCGACGGCGGCGGCGTAGAGCCGGGCAAACAGCTCCGGCGCGCAGCGATCGTCGTGATCGCAGAAGCCGATGTAGGTCCCGCGTGCCTCAGCCAACCCGGTGTTCCGGGCCGCCGCCACGCCGCCGTTGGAGCGGAACAGCGGGCGGATTCTGGAATCGGTTGCCGCCAGCTCCTGAATCAGCTCCCGGCTTCGATCGGTGGACCCGTCGTCGACCAGGAGAATTTCCAGATCGGACAAGGTCTGTGTGACCAGCGACTGCACCGCGCGGCGCAGCCGGTCCCCGGCGTTGTAGACCGGGACGATGATGGAGACTTTGGGGACAGCCATGCGAACTTCGTCCGGAGTTTTCCGTTACTATAGGTGAGGATCCTCCGGAAAGCAAATCCTCATCCGCTGAAATCCGTCGCGTCACCGTCGTCTCCAGGTTGCAAAATCGGCATTCCGCGGGTATAATACCCGGCGAGTTCATCAATAAACGGAGGTGTGTGTCGGATGAAGCGT
>CASFRF010000083.1 GCA_949297015.1 uncultured bacterium | reverse complement strand
TCCAGCGCAGTCGCGGGCGGTCGAGTTCCAGTTCCGGAAACACCAGTTCCCCGGTCCGGAGATAGCGCCCCAGCTCCAGTTCCGCCCGGAGTTGATCCAGCTGCAACTCCAGAAGCCCGGTTCGGCGGAGCTCCACTCCTGCGAGGACGACCCGGGCCCGGGGCAGCAGCGACACGGAGCATTCGCGGGCCGTGAGTTCCACCCCAGCCCGCCGCCCCGCCAGCGGCAGCCACCAGTGACAACAGGCGTAGGAACTGGTCAGCAGCAGGACGGCGGCAAGCAACAACAGCAGCAGCGCGGCGGCGATTCCCAGCGTGAGTTTTTTGGTGAAAGACAGCTTCATTCCGGATTTTCTCCCTCGTTTTTTGGGGAAATGTACCCCCAGCGTCGCTGATTTGCAAATCAAAAAAGGCGTCCGTCGTGGAAGTTCACGACGGACGCCGAAAGCGCGGAGCCGAAACTTACCAGTTGTCGGTCCGGAACGGCGAGGCGGGCAGTCCCTCACGGTTGTAGAGGTTGCAGCCCTTCGGGTTGTGACGGAAGGCGTAGCGGACCGCCACCGGGTTCTTGACCTCGGGGCTGGAGACCACCACGGTGTCGCCGTCGATCACCGCATCGGCCCAGTACCACTTGCGGTCGGCGCCGGCGATGGCGAACTGGGCGAGTTTTCCATCCTTGACCTCGGTCGTCGGCTGGAGCCCCTCCTTGCGGCCGACCATCAGCCCGGAACCGGTGTGGTCGAAGTGGATCCGGATCTTGTCGCCCTCGACTTTCATCTCCTTGTAGAGCGGTCCGGAGTAGACCAGATCTTTGACCCCGTAGTCATGAGTCAGCGCCCAGAGCGCCAGACGTTTGCCGACATCCTGCTTGTTTTTGGGGTGGATGTCGCGGTCGTCGCCGATGTCGATAGTCACGGCCATGCCGGTGTTGGGGATGGTCAGCGACTTGCGCTGCGCCTCGCGGACCTTGGCCCAGCCGTTGCCGCCGGCGGGATCGTCGGTCACCTGCTGGAAACTCGCCAGCTGCACGAAGTAGAAGGGGAAGTCCTGATTCCAGACTTTGCGCCAGCCTTCGATCAGCGCCCGCATCTTGTGGTAGTAGATGTCGTCATCGCCGCCGTTGCTGCAGCCCTGATACCAGATCGCACCCTTGATCGGGAAACGGACGATCGGCGCGATCATCGCATTGTAACGGACCGCCCCGTCTCCGGCGACCTCCGGAATCTGCGGCATGACCGTGCGCGGCGCCTTGCCCTCGGCCACCTGCTCTTCGGCGTCCTCACACCACTCCTTGATCTTGTCGATCTCGGCGAGATAGCGTTTGCGGCCCGACTCCGAGTCGAGCGCGGCATTCCGGTGACGGTCGGCGACCTTCAGCTCCGGAACCATCATGAACCCCTCCGGCGCGATGAACGGCTCGATGCGGCTGCCGCTCCAGTTGTCGTCGAGCAGGCCGATCGGAATGCCGGTCTTTTCATGAATTGCGCGGGCGAAGAAGTAGCCCGCCGCGGTGACGTTCCGCAGCGTCTGCGGCGAGCAGACCACCCACTTGGAGTTCCGGCTGTCGGCAACCGGAATGGAGGAGTTGATCTTGTCGAACTTCACCTGCCGGATCAGCGGGAAACGGGCCGAATCCTGAATTTCGCGGTCGTTGTCCAGCACCCGCCAGGCGAACGGCATTTCCATATTGGACTGGCCGCCGCAGAGCCAGACGTCGCCGACCAGCACGTCGTTGAGTTCGATCCGGTTCTTGCCGTTGACCGTAAGCTTGGCGCCCTCCTTGTTGAGGGTCAGCGGTTTCAGCGTAACGCTCCAGCTGCCGTCCGCCGCCGCTTTGGTGGAGGCGGTCTGCCCGGCGAAGGAGACGGTCACCTCCTCGCCCGGATCGGCCCAGCCCCAGACCGGCAGATCCCGGTCGCGCTGCAGTACCATGTGGTCGCTGAATACGCCCGCCAGCTTGACTTCAGCCCAGAGCGGAAGAGCCAGCGCCGCCGCCCCCAGGGCGAACGCGGTTCTGAGAGTGAAATTCATCATACATCTCCTTTCGGGTTGGTTAGACGCCGCCAAGACCCCCCGGCCCCTACGGCTGTTCCTCAAAATATCGCTTGAGCTGCGCCACCGCCAGTTGCGGATTGGCTTTGCCGCGGCTGCGTTTCATCACCTGGCCGACCAGGTACTGCAGCACCTTGGCGTTGCCCGCCCGGTACTGCGCCACCTGCTCGGGACAGGCGGCGATCACCTCGGCGACGAACCCGGCGATGGCCGAGTCGTCGCTGACCTGGGCCAAGCCCTGTTCGCGGACGATCTCCTCCGGCGTTTTGCCGCTGTCGAACATCGCGGTTAGCACGGTTTTGCCGATGGTTCCGTTGATGGTTTTGCGCTCGATCAACGTCACCAGCCCGGCCAGCGCCGTCGGCGGCACCGGACAGTCGGCCAACGCCAGACCCCGGCTCCCGAGTTCGCGCAACAGCTCCGAAATCACCCAGTTGGCGACCAGCTTGGGCGTGGCTCCGACCCGGGCCGCCGCCTCGAAATAGCGGGCGAGGTCGCGATCCTGAGTCAGCACTCCGGCGTCGTATTCGGTCAAGCCGTAGTCCCGGCGGAAGCGGAGGCGCATCGCCTCGGGCAGCTCCGGGAGCTCACTCCGGATTTTTTCGATCTCCGCTTCGGTAAAGGTCACCGGCATCAGATCCGGCTCCGGGAAGTAGCGGTAGTCGTGCGCCTCCTCCTTGGTCCGCATCAGATAGGTTTCGACGTGGTCGTCGTTCCAGCCGCGGGTCTCCTGCCGCAGCCGGTGCCCGGCGTCGAGCTCCTGCGCCTGACGCCAGATCTCGTACTCCAGCGCCCGATGCACCGCCCGGAAACTGTTGAGGTTCTTGATCTCGATTTTGGTGCCGAACTCCGACTGCCCCTCCGGCCGCAGCGAGACGTTGACGTCGCACCGGAGCTGCCCCTTTTCCATGTCGCAGTCGCTGATTTCGCCGTAGCGCATGATCTCCTTGAGCGCGGTCAAATAGGCGTAGGCCTCGTCCGGCGTGCGCATGTCCGGCTCGCTGACCACCTCCATCAGGGGGATCCCGGCGCGGTTGTAGTCCACGCCGCTCTGGCCGGCGGTGTGGGTCAGTTTGGCCACATCCTCCTCCAGATGGATCCGGGTGATGCCGATTTTCCGGTTGGCCAGCGGCTGCCCGGAGAAGCCGGTGCCGCCGATCTCCACATAACCGGCGCGGCAGAAGGGCAGGTCGTACTGCGAGATCTGATAGTTTTTGGGCATGTCCGGATAGAAGTAGTTCTTGCGGTCGAATTTGCTGAACGTCGCGATCCGGCAGTTGGTCAGCAGTCCGGCCCGGACGGTCTGGCGGATCGCCTCGTGATTCGGAACCGGCAGCACGCCGGGATACCCCATGCAGACCGGACAGACCAGCGTATTGGGCTCGGCCCCGTTCCGGTTGGGGCAGGAACAGAACATTTTGCTGGCGGTGCGCACCTGAATGTGGACCTCCAGTCCGATAACGGCTTCATATTTCATTGGTTCAGTCTCTCTGTTGCAGTGTCGGAAACTCGTGACGATAATGTACACGCCGCCCGCCAAAAGTCCAGCTTTCTCCCTGAAAAAAAGCGCCTTCCGCTTGAATTTTCAAAAAAAAATGTTACATTCCCCTTATGGCTATGGAAGATCAACAGCACGACGGAACCCCGATCGCCGCCCCCCGCGTGGACTACGACGAGAGCACCGTCAAGACCCTGAGCTCCTTCGAGCACATCCGTCACCGGCCCGGCATGTACATCGGGCGTCTGGGGGACGGCTCACATCCCAACGACGGGATCTACGTGATGCTCAAGGAGGTGGTCGACAACAGCATCGACGAATTCATCATGGGCAAGGGCCGCCGGATCGACATCCGGATCGAGGGCAACCGGGTTTCGGTGCGCGACTACGGGCGCGGTATCCCCCCGGGCAAGCTCGTGGACTGCGTCTCCAAGATGAACACCGGCGGCAAGTACAACGACGACGTGTTCCAGTTTTCAGTGGGTTTGAACGGCGTCGGCACCAAGGCGGTCAACGCCCTCTCCGAAGAGTTCATCGCGCGCACCGTGCGGGAGGGGAAGTTCACCGAGGCCCGGTTCCTCCGCGGCGAGCTCCAGGAGGTGACCTCCGGCGAGACCGACGAGAAGGACGGAACCCGGATCACCTTCGTACCCGATCCGCAGCTGTTCCCCAACTACCAGTTCCGCCAGAACCTGATCGAAAAACGGATGTGGATGTACGCATATTTGAACAGCGGGCTGGCGCTCTACGTCAACGATTCGCGGTTTTACTCTCAGAACGGACTCAAGGACCTGCTGATCGACGAGAGCGGCGAAGACCGCATGTACGAGGTGATCGCCTGCAAGTCCCGGACGCTGGAATTCGCCCTGACCCATGTCAACGATTACCGCGAAAGCTGCTTTTCCTTCGTCAACGGACAGTTCACCAATGACGGCGGAACGCATCTGTCGGCCTTCAAGGAGGGGGTGCTCAAGGCGATCAACGAGTACTCCGGAAAGACCTACAAGGCCGAGGATGTGCGTGACGGCATGGTCGGCGCCATCGCCATCAAGCTCAAAGACCCGGTCTTCGAGTCGCAGACCAAGAACAAGCTCGGCAACACCGACGTGCGCGGCCCGATTGTGGCGGCGGTCAAGGACGCGGTGGTCGATTTCCTCCATAAAAACAAGCCCGTCGCCGACATTCTGCTGGAGAAGGTCGCCGGCAACGAACAGCTGCACCGGCAGATCACCGAGGCCAAGAAGAAGGGGCGCGAAGCCTCCAAAAAGATGTCGCTGCGGATTCCCAAGCTCAAGGACTGCAAGCTCCACCGCGGCGACAAGGGCCGCAAGGGGCAGCCGGTCCCCGAGACCATGATCTTCCTGACCGAGGGCGATTCCGCCGCCGGCTCGCTGGAGAAGAAACGCGACGTCAACACCCAGGCCACCTTCGCGCTGCGCGGGAAACCCTACAACTGCTTCGGGGAGAGTCGCGACCGGATCTACCAGAACGACGAACTGCTCTTCATCATGCAGGCGCTGGACATCGAAAACGACGTGGAGAATCTGCGCTACGACAAAGTGATCATCGCCTCCGACGCCGACGTGGACGGTATGCACATCCGCAATCTGCTGATCACCTATTTTCTGACCTACTTCGAGCAGCTGGTGACCTCCGGCCACCTCTACATTCTGGAGACGCCGCTGTTCCGGGTGCGCCGCCGGAAGGAGAAGCCGATCTACTGCTACAGCGAGCAGGAGCGCGACGAGGCGGTGGCCCGGCTCGGCAAGGGGGCGGAGATCACCCGGTTCAAGGGGCTGGGCGAGATCTCCCCGGACGACTTCGGCGAATTTATCGGCGAGGAGATGCGGCTGCTGCCGGTGACGCTCGATCACACCAAGAACATCGACCGGCTGCTGGAGTTCTACATGGGCAACAACACCCCGAGCCGCCGCGAGTACATTATGGCAAATCTTGAGGTCAGCAAATATGAGTGAGCAGGAGGAGATGCCGATTCCCGCCGATGAGGCCGCGGGGGCCGGGGCGGCGGAACTCTCCGCCGGGCTTGCCGCGGAGGCTCCCGCCGAGGTCGAGGCGCTGGCCGAGGGCGAGGTGGAGGCGGCCCGGCCCACCGGCGGCAACGAGGTCTTCCGCGAACTGATCGACCGGAACTTTCTGGAGTACGCCTCCTATGTCATCAAGGACCGGGCGATTCCGGATGTGGACGACGGTCTGAAGCCGGTGCAGCGCCGGATCCTCTGGGCCATGCACAAGATCGACGACAAGCGGACCAACAAGGCCGCCTTTGTGGTCGGCGAGGTGATGGGCAAATATCATCCGCACGGCGACGCCTCGATCAAGGACGCGCTGGTGGTGCTGGCCAACAAGGAGTATTACATTGAGCGGCAGGGGAACTTCGGCAACCTGATCACCGGCAGTCCGGCCGCCGCCGCGCGGTACATCGAGTGCGGTCTCACGCCGCTGGCCCGCGAAGTCCTGTTCAACGACGACATCACCGAGCTGGTCGATACCTACGACGGGCGCAACCAGGAGCCGGTGGTGCTGCCGGTCAAGATTCCGTCGCTGCTGATGCTCGGCAGTGACGGCATTGCCGTGGGCATGGCCACCCGGATTCTGCCGCACAACTTCAACGAGCTGCTGCAAGCTCAGATCGCGGTGCTTCGCGGCGAGTCGTTCGCGCTCTATCCGGATTTTCAGCAGGGCGGGTTGATGGACGTCAGCGAATACGCCGACGGCAACGGCCGGATCACGCTCCGGGCCCGGATCGAGGTGGTGGACCGGAAACTGGTGATCCGCGAGATCCCCGCGACCACCACCACCGAAAGTTTGATCGCTTCGATCGAAAAGGCGGCCGAAAAGGGCAAGATCAAGATCGCCTCGGTCCGCGACTACACCAGTGAAAAGGTGGAGATCGAAGTGGTTCCGACCCGCGGGTACGATGTGGAGAAAGCGTTGCAAGCGCTCTATATGTACACCGACTGCTCAGTGTCCATTTCGCCGAACATGACGGTGATCCGGGATCTGCGGCCGACCACGATGACCGTGACCGAGGTGATCGAGCGCAACACCTCCAAGCTCTTGGAGTACCTCCGGCGCGAGCTGGAGATCAATCTGCACAAGCAGAATGAGCTGTTTCACGCCAAGACCCTGGCCCAGATCTTTTTCGAGAACCGGATCTACAAGCGGATCGAGGAGTGCGAGCACGAGGGCGAGGAGTATGCCGAGGTCCGCGCCGGGGTCGAACCGTTTCTCCACCTGTTGCGGCGCGAGGTGACCGACGAGGATATCGATCGGCTGCTGGCGCTGCCGGTGCGGCGCATCGCCCGCTTCGACATCGAAAAGAATCAGCGGGAACTGCGGGAGATCGAGCAGGCCATCGCGGAACTCAAGCGGAAGCTCAAGCATCTGACCGATTACGCCATCGGTTATCTGGAGGATCTGATCCGGAAGTACGGCGCGGCCTTTCCCCGCCGGACCGAAATCGAAAAGTTTGAGAAGATCGACCGCAAATCGGCGGCGCTCAACAACATCAAGATCGGGCACGACCGCAAGACCGGTTATCTGGGTACTTCGATCCGCAGCGAGGAGCCGATCATCTGCAACGAGTTCGACCATCTGCTGCTGCTGGAGAAATCGGGCAGTTACAAAATCACCGACCTGCCGGGGGAGAAACTCTACGTCGGGAAGCTCTACGACTGCCGGAAATACGATCCGGCGCAGGAGTTCGGGATTCTCTACCGCGACGTCAAGAGTGGCAAATACTACGGCAAGCGCAGCGTGATCGGCAGCTTCATCAAGGACAAGGTCTATCAGCTGATTCCCGAAAATTGCCGCTTGGAGGTGTTCACGCCGCGCCCCGACGCGGTCTACGAACTGACCTTCAAAAATGCCCGGGGCGCGGGCGGAACCGCCGAAGTGAATCTCAAGGAGCTGCCGCTGCGTTCGGCGCGGGCGAGGGGGGTGTTGGTGGCCTCCCGCCTGGTCGCCAAATTCGCCCAGCTTCGATATCTGACACCGGAGGAACTGGCGGCGTTGAGCCGAACGGCTCCGGCGACCGAACCGGAGGAGGCCGCGGATCCCGCGACTGAGACGGTTGCGGAGCCCGTGGCCGAGGTGGTTGCGGAGCCCGTGGCCGAGGTGGTAGCGGAGCCCGTGGCCGAGACGGTTGCAGAGCCCGTGGCCGAGGTGGTAGCGGAGCCCGTGGCCGAGACGGTTGTGGAGCCCGTGGCCGAGGTGGTTGCGGAGCCCGTGGCCGAGGTGGTTGCGGAGCCCGTGGCCGAGACGGTTGTGGAGCCCGTGGCCGAGGCGGCTGCGGAATCCGCTCCGGTGGAGGAATCCGCTCCGGTGGCGGAAGCGGAGGTGCTGCCGCCACCGTCACCGGTGAAGGTGGAGGATTGGACGCTCAAACTCGACGCGGAAACGCCCCGGAAAAAGCGGAAGTCCCGGAGCCGTCCGGCCGCCGCGAAGTCGGACCCGGACCCGGAACCGCCGCCGCCGGACCCGGCGGAGCCGGATGATCTGGGGATCATTCAGCCGGAGTTCGGGTTCTGAACCCGGCTGCGGTCGGAAGACGAAATCACGGCGCGGCGGCGACAGCCCCGCGCCTTTCAGTTGGGAACGGAAGCATGAATTCTGCACGGGTCACCGAAGCGCTGGGCACGGAAAAGGTGACGCCCCTGTTGCTGCGCTTGGCGCTGCCCTCGATGGTCGGACTGCTGGTCGGCAATCTCTATGTGGCGGTGGATCGGGTGTTCGTCGGGCGGATCATCGGGTCGCAGGGCCTCGCCGCCATGAACGCCGTGATGCCGATTTCGATCCTGATCTTCGCCTTCACCGTGCTGATCGGTCGCGGTTGCGCCATTCCCTATTCCATTGCGTTGGGACGGCGCGATTACGCGGAGGCGAGCCGGTTGTTCGGAACCGCCAATGCGCTGTTCTTTCTGGTTTCGATGGTCTTCACCGTGGGGTCCTGGTGCTTTCTGGACGAGGTGCTCCACGCCTTCGGCCTGCCGCCGGAGGCGCTGCCCTTGGGGCGGACCTATCTCGGAATCATGCTCTGCGGCACCTTCTTCGCGATGTTCGGAATGCACAACAACCTGATCCGCGCCGAAGGCTACTCCACGGTGGCCATGTGTACCCAGATTCTGGGCGCGGTGATCAACGTGGTGCTGGACTGGCTCTTCATGTGCGTCTTCCGCTGGGGCATCGCCGGAGCCGCCTGGGCCACGGTGATCGCGCAGGTGGTCTCGGCCCTGTGGGTGATGTCGTTCTTCCTGCGCGGCCGCAGTTTGATCCGGTTCCGCTGGCGCGACTGCCGGATTCACTCTTGGCGACTGGTCCGTTCGATGACGCTTTACGGCAGCTCTCCGTTCGTCTTCCAGAGTTTCAACTGCATGATCTGGACCGGCCAGAACCACATGTTGCGCGACTACGGCGGATTGGCGGCGATGGCGGCCTTCGGCGCGATCATGACCGTGAATCAGCTGCTGCTGACGCCGCTGTTCGGCATCACCATGGGCATGCAGCCGCTGGTCGGCTACAACCTGGGAGCGCGGAAATACGACCGGGTGATCCAGATTCTGCAACGCTCGTTCCTGGTGACCGGCGGGTTTATCGTGCTGCCCTATCTGGCGGTGGAGCTGCTGCCGCAGTGGGTGATTACGGTCTTCACGTCGGATGCGGAGGTGCTGGAGATCGGCGCCTACTCCATGCGCCGGTATTTCTCGATGCTGCCGCTGACCTGCGGCATCGTGCTGGTTTCGCACTATTTTCAGGGGGTGGGGCGCTCCTGGCTGGCGCTGATTCTGATTCTGGTCCGGATGCTGCTTTTCCAGATGCCGTTCATCTTTCTGCTGCCGCTGGTCTGGGGGTATAACGGCGTGGTCTGGTCGGCGCCGCTGGCGGACGTACTGGGCTTTGTCATGAGCATGATCGCCATTCGCTGGGAGTTCCGGCGGCTGCGGACGCTGACCATGGTGCAGGGGGCGGCAAAATGAGTTTGACGGAACGGTACACCCGGGTGTTTCTGCCGAAGTCGGGGGCGCTGGCCTTTTTCGTCAGCATTCTGGTCTGGGGAATCGGCATCGGGTGTTTCTACGCGGCGCTGAACAACTATCTGTCCGACATCCACCGGATTGATCAATACGAGCGCGGCTGGCTGGAGTTCTTCCGGGAACTGCCGGGGCTTGGGCTGGTCTTTCTGCTGGCCCTGCTGCACCGGGTCAGCGACTGGAAGATCATGCGGCTGGGGACGCTGGTGTCGATGGCCGGCGTGATCGGACTGCTGGTCCCGGCGGACAAGATCGGTGTCACCGCGCTGGTTATGGTCTGGAGCGCCGGCGAGCACTTGGTCATGCCGGTGCGCAACTCCATTGCCATGCAGATTGCGGCGCCGGGACGCGCAGGGCAGTCGCTCGGCTTTCAGACCGGGGCGATGAACGCCGGAACGGTGATCGGCAGTCTGGCGGTGGCGCTGATCTTCTGGTGCGGCATCCGCTTTTTCGGGGTGACCGACCGCAGTGCGCTCTATCAGCTGGTCTGGATCTTCATCTTCCTGTTGATGCTGCTCAGCGTGATCTGTACCTTTACGCCGAATGCGCCGTCGCGGGCGTCGAAGCGGCCCCGGCTCTACGTCAACTGGAAGTTCCGCAAGTACTACGCGCTGGAGCTCTTTTACGGCGCCCGCAAGCAGGTGTTTCTGACCTTCGGCCCCTATTTGCTGATTCGGAACTACGGCATGCCGACCGATCGGATGGCGCTGTTGCTGGGGATCTGCGCCGGGGCGAACATCTTCCTCGGGCCGCAGATCGGGCGGTTGACCGACCGCATCGGCTATCGGAACGTGATGATTTACGACACGGTGATTCTCTTCTTCGTCTGTCTGCTCTACGGCTTCGCCGGAGACTGGTTCCCCGCGCCCATCGCCTTCTGGGTGGTGGTGGTGAATTTCTTTCTGGATGCGGTGATCAGCTCGACCTCGCTGGCCACCAATCTCTACTTGAAGGAGATCTCGACCGGAGCCGATGAACTCACCTCCTCGATGACCACGGGAATTTCGATCAATCACCTGATCTCGATTCTGGCGGCGCCGTTCGGCGGCTGGATCTGGCTGCGCTTCGGCTGCGGCGCGCTGTTCGGCTTCGCCGCGGCCATGGCGGTGGCCAACTCGCTGTTCGCGCTGACGCTGCCCCGGCCGGGCTCCGGGCGTCAATCCGGCTCGCCGGAGGGCGTCGGCACGCCGGGCCACGACTGAAAAAAACGGCCCTCGGTCTTCAGAAAGCGATCCTGTTCGCGCCACTCCGGGCAGAGCTGCTGCACCAGCTGCCAGAAGGCCGGAGAGTGGTTCAAATGGACCAGATGGGCGACCTCGTGCGCCGCCACATAATCGACCGCCTCCTCCGGGCACATCACCAGATTCCAGGGAAAGTTCAGGGTGTGACGGCTGCTGCAGGAGCCCCAGCGGGTTCCGGCGGCGGTCACCGACAACCGCCGGATCTCCACCCCCAGCTGCGCGGCCAGACGCGCGGTCTTCGCCCCCAGCAGCTCGCGGGTCCGGGCCCGGTAGAAGCGTTCCAGCTGCCGGGCCGCCTCCTCCGGGGTGGCGGCCGAGGTCTGAATGACGCCCGGCCGCAGCCGGGCCCGGGCGCCGGGGAAGGGGACGAACTCCAGACGGAACTGCTCGCCGAGATAATAGAACTTCTCACCGGGGAGAAACCGGTGCGGTTCCGGCAGCTCCAGCGCAGCCAGACGTTGCCGGTGTTTTTCGATCCAGTCGGCGTGGGCGGCCAGAAAACGTTCGACGACGGCCCGCGGCGTCCCGGTCGGTGCCCGCACCGCCAGACCTCCGTCCGGATTCAGCGTCAGACTCAAGCGGGTGCGGCGCGGTGAAAAACTGATCTCGTAGTCGTACATTTTGTGGCTCCATTAAGATAGCCCGGAGATCGGCAAATGCAAGTTTCAAGCGAAAAAATGACGCTCCGGACTTGAAAAAAAGCAGCTCCCGCTTTATACTAAGAAGCGGTTGAAATCGGGTTCATGTTAGCTAAGACAGGGGTACTCAAATGGAACTGGATAATCTTCTTGACGAACTGGAAGAACACATGATGAAGACCGAGGAGGCGCTGCAGCAGCACTTCCACGGTTTGCGCACCGGCAAGGCCTCTCCGGCGCTGGTGGAAAACGTGATGGTTGAGTATTACGGGACCCCGACCCGGCTCAAGGAGATCGCCGGAATTTCCGCGCCGGAGCCCCGGCTGCTGGTGATCCAGCCCTGGGATTCCACGGCGGTGAGCGCGGTGGAGAAGGCGTTGCTGGCCTCCAATCTCGGCATCACCCCGGTCAACGACGGCCGGAGTCTGAAGCTGCCGATCCCGGAACTGAGTCAGGAGCGCCGGACCGCGCTGGCCAAGCAGGCCAAGAGTCAGACCGAGGAGGCCAAGGTCGCGTTGCGCAATCTCCGGCGCGACGCTAACGACGTCGCCAAGAAGGGCCAGAAGGGGGGAGACCTCACCGAAGATGAGCTCAAGAAGCTGCTCGACGACATCCAGAAGCTGACCGACTCCTACATCGCGACGCTCGATAAGCATCTGGCCGCCAAAGAAAAGGAGTTGATGACCGTCTGATGGAATGGTCCGCTGCCCGTTTCCACCGCTGGCTGTGGAGTCTGGCGGGCGGTGCCCTGCTGTTGCGTCTCGTGGTGTGCTGGGAGCTGGGCTCCTGGAATCAGGGTCGCAACAGCGTCTTTTTCCCCTCTCCGCTCAGCGATCTGCACACCTATATGGAGCTGGGGCGGCAGGTGGCGGCCGGAACCTTTTCCGGCGAATTCTACTATCAGCCGTTCTATTACGCGGTCTTTCTGCCGTTGGTCTACCTGACGACCGGCTACGCCGCCACCGCCGTGATTCTGGCGCAGGCGGTGCTCGGCGCGCTCACGGTGGCGATCGTCGGCTACTGCGGCGCCCGGATCTGGTCGCGCCGGGCCGGACTCTGGGCGGCGGGGTTGACCGCGATTTCGACGCCGCTGCTGCTTTACACCCCGTTCGCCCAGAACGAGACGCTGCAGACGTTCAATCTGGCGTTGTTGCTGCTGCTGACTTTGCGTTGTCGCCGGAATCCGCGCTGGTATGCCTTTCTGCTCACCGGAGTGGTCGGCGGGGTGGCCATTCTGACCCGGGGCAACGCTTGGTGTTTCCTGCCGGGAATTTTGTGGTTTCTGGCCCGGCGCCGCTGGAACCGGCGTACCGTCGGCGGCCTGGGACTGCTGCTGTTGGCGCTGCTGGCGGTCCAGCTGCCCTTCGCCTGGCGCAACACCCGGCTGCGAGGCGCGCTTGCCGGGCCCTCCACCGCCGCCGGAGCGGTGCTGGCGCTGGGAAATACGCCCGAAGCGCCGCCGGGGGGGCGCAATCCCGGACTTCCGGCCGGACCCATGGAGTATCCGCCCAGTTACGCCGATTTCATGGCGCGGGAGGCGGCGGGGCGGCCGGTGGCGTTGCAGATCGCGGACTGGTTCCGGCGTGAGCCGGGCGCGGTGATCGAACTCTACTGGCGTAAATTTCTGCTGTTCTGGGATTATCGGGAAATTCCCAACAACGTGTCGCTGTACGGGGAGGGGGAACACAGTTTGCTGCTGCGCACGTTGCTGCCGGGGCGCAGCGGCCTCCTGCTGGCGCTGGGCGTGGCCGGAATGCTGCTGGCGCTCCGGCGCTGGCGTCGGCCGCCGGTGGCCTTGCTCTATTACTTCGTCGGGAGTTATGTGGCGGCGACTGTGGTGTTCTATATTCTTTCACGCTTCCGGGCTCCAATCCTGCCGGGGCTGGCACTGTTCGGCGGTATTTTTGTGGACGGCTGTCTCCGGCTGGACCGCCACCGGTTCCGGGTGCTGGCGCTGCCGGCGCTGGTTTTCGGGGTGTGGCTGACCTTTGCCGCCAACGATCTCTACCGGGAGCGGCTGGAAGCGGCGGTCATGCGTCTGGTGCGGCCGGACGGGGTGCGCTACCCCCTGCTGGACGGGCGGCGGATGTTGCTCGACCACGGACCGCAGACCAACGGCGGCTGGCGGGAGCTGGCGTTGAAGAGCGGGGACCGGATTCACAAATCGTTTCCGGGCGTGACCGCCCCGCGCGGGCGCGTGGAGTGGAGTCTGCTGGCGGGCGAAACCGGCGCCCGACTGCGGTTGCGGGCCAACGGCGAGACGAAGTCGGTGGTGTTGCCGCCGATGTCGCTGACGCCGCTGGCGTGGGAGTTGCCGCTGAACGGCGGCGAGCTTGAGTTCGAGGTTCTGGCGCAGTCGGGGCAGGCCTTTTTGCTCTACGACGAACAGCGGCGCTACGGTCGCTCCGGAGCGTTGCCCGGCGAGCTGGTGATGCGGCTGATTCTGCCGCCGGATTCGGAAACGGAGGTGATCAGGTGAACGAGTTGTACGAGCGGACGTTGGCGATTGCCGACCGGAAAGTGGAGCGCACGGCAATTCCGGGGCGCGGGGTGAAGATGCCCCGGCTCGGAACCGGCGGCGGTTTTGAAGATCTGTTTTTCTGGGATACCGCGTTCTGCGCCTTCTGGGCCCGCTACCACGCGGACCGGTTTCCGATCATCAATTCGCTGGACAACTTCTATGTGCTTCAGGACGAGGAGGGCTTCATCAGCCGCCAGTACAGCCCCGGCGGCAACGCCAAGTGGCGGCGGACCCATCCGATCGCCTTCGCCCCGCCGCTGCTGGCCTGGGCGGAGCTCGGACTGGCGGAGACCGGGCGCTTCCCCGGACGGCTGGCGCGCAACTTCGAAGCGCTGGTCCGGCATCATCGATACTGCCGGGCGCACTTCCGGCGCGAGGACGGACTCTACTTCAGCGACAGCTGGGGGTGCGGCATGGACAATCTGCCGCGCTGGCGGTACGGCTCCGGGCCGACGCCCGCCGGCGGCATTCCGCTGACGCCGGCGGATCTGGCGCCGGAGGATCCGGCGGATCCCTGGCATCGGGAGCTGGCCGGATCGTTGTGCGCCGACCCGGTCCACGCTTGGAACCGGCAGTGCGGCTGGATCGACACCTCCTGCCAGATGGCGTTCGACGCGCTGAACCTGGCCCGGATCGCCCGGGAACTCGGACGCCCGGCGGAGGCCGCCGCGTTTGAGCGCGAACATCAGGAACTGGCCGACCGGATCAATGAACTCTGCTACTCCGAAGCCGACGGCTTCTACTTCGACCGGGTCGGCGCGGAGCTCACCGGGCGGCGCCATGTCGGAGCCTTCTGGGCGTTGCTGGCCGAGGTCGCACCGCCCGACCGGGCGGTGCGCCTGATCCGGACCCTGACCGAGCCGGCGCGCTTCGGCCGTCCGGTCCCGGTGCCGAGCCTTGCCGCGGACGATCCGGAATACCAGCCCGAGGGCAGCTACTGGCGGGGCCCGGTCTGGGCGCCGACCACCTATATGGTGCTCAAGGGACTCGATCGCTGCGGACGGCACGATCTGGCCCGGGAACTGGCCGGGCGGCTGTATCGCGCGGTGGAGAAAATCTTTCGGGTCAGCGGCACCATCTGGGAGAACTACTCGCCGGAACAGGACGAGCGCCCGCAAACCCGGCTCTGCGGCCGCGACTTCTGCGGCTGGTCGGCGTTGATCCCGATTGCGATCTACCGGGAATATCTGACGGTGTAGAACAACTCAGTCCAGCCGGACGCTTTCGACCCGGAAGTGCTGAAGCTCGACCCCGTGGCGGCGGCAGAACTCCTGATAGAGCAATCGATGCTCCTCGGAGAGCTTGCCGGTGGTGATGATCAGCCGGGTGAAACGGTAGCGCCGGAGCAGCTCCTCGAGCTCTTCGGAGGTGCCGAGCACCGGTTTTCCGTAGAGCCGCAGATGGCGGAACCGGGGATTGTCGTCGATCACGCCGATCACCTGCTCCTCGCGGATCTGGTTGCCGCCGTAGAACCAGTTCAGATAGATCCGGCAGTGCAGTCCGCCTCCGACCAGCACCACCCGCTTGAGCTCCAGATCGCTGCTCCGCTTCAAGTACAGATGGCACAGCAGGAAGCCCCCGGCGTACCAGCAGAAGAAGCGCAGCGCGCTGCAGCAGCAGATCACCATCAGAACGTACATCAGAAACATCGCCGGTCCCCGGGTCGATTCCGGGAGCCGGAAGACCACGAACAGTCCGCCGCCGATGAGGCCGCCGAGCAACAGTGACTCCAGCAGCTGTTTGAAGTCGTTCATGCCCGACCGTAGCCAGTAAACCCGGTAGGTCCCGCTCAGCCACAGCACCAGCATCACCGGCGCCACATGCCAGAGCCAGCCCGACAACTGGAAGAGATCGGGCAGCTGGAACAGCATCACGCAGGCCAGGTGAATGCCGCTGAGCAGCAGCAGATCCAGCAACGGCAGCATCACCGGCAGCAGCAGCAGGCGGTCCGGCTGATAGAAACTGAACAACACCCGGGTGGAGTCGAATAGCTCGATTCCGGCCAGTTGCCGGAGGATCAGCACCGCCACCAGCAGCAGCAAGCCGTAGCCCAGCGCGGGAGCGGTGGCCTTCAGCGACATGGCGAGGATTCCGACCAGCGCGATGACCAGCCCCAGCGCGTACAGGCAGAACGCGGTGCGGCGCTGGGTCCCGCTGGAGAAGGCGGCCTGACCGAGACGGCGGAAGTGGGCCAGCAGCCGATGATGCAGGTGTTCCCGGTCGGCGGTCATGATTCCGACCGATGGCGATTCGAGTTTGCGGGCGAAGCGCCGCCAGAAGGCCAGCGTCACGTCGAGCAGCGGCACGCCCATGGCCAGCAGCGGCACGGTGAGCGAGGTGATGGTCACGGTCTTGCCGACCGCCTGCAGACTGATGTAGGCGAAGAACAGCCCGATGAACATGCTGCCGGTATCTCCGAGAAAGATCCGGGCCGGTGCGAAATTGTAGCGCAGAAAGCCCAGACAGGCGCCGCCGAAGATCAGCAAATAGACCGAAAAATGACCGGGAACCCGGCTCAGCAAAGTCCAGGTCAGCATGCAGCCCGCGGCCACGATGGCCAGTCCCGAGGCCAGTCCGTCCATGCCGTCGATCAAGTTGAAGGCGTTGATGATCGCCACCACCCAGAACACCGTCGCCACCAGCGACAACAACCCCGGCAGGGGGATCCCGAACAGCGATTCAAAGCGGAACCCGAAGAACCAGATGATGACCCCCGCCGCGATCTGTCCCAGCAATTTCAGGCGACTGGGCAGCGAATAGCGGTCGTCAAGCAGTCCGGTGATCAGGATCACCAGCGCCGGCAAAGAGAACTTGAACAGAAAGTGCCAGGCCGGATCGTTGTCGGGCGATTGCTGGGTGCAGTAAAAGATCGAAGTCAGAAAAAAGGCGCCGATCAGTGCAATCCCCCCGCCGCGGGGAATCGGATGCTGGTGAATGCGGCGCGTGGGATCGGGCAAATCGACGAAGCCGAGTCGCGGCAGCTGATGAATGCAGACCCGGGTCAAGCCCCAGGAGAGGATCACCGCCATAACCGGATAGATACAGAATACCGCGTATTCCTTGAAAATTTCCAACGCCTGCTGATACATGAGATCTGATCCCGGTTCCTGTTCCCTACACACGATTCCCGGCAGATACTATACACTGGTTTGCGAAATTTGTCTATTCCGATTCCGGGAACTTTCCCGAAATCAGGAAGGCGATAAGCAGTTTTCGGGTTTCCGAACGGTTCATGATGAAGGTGTGCCCCCCCGCCACCCGGCGGTGATCAAGCTCGCCGGCAAGATGGGAACTGTGCGGCGGAACCAGCCGGTCGTGATCGGCCGCGATCGTCGCGAAGGGGGGCAGTCTCCCGGGAATCGGCAGCCGACAGGCCGCGCTGTCCGGCGTATCCGCCAGCTCCGGCAGCGGTTGGATCAGCCGACGCAGCCAGGGCCAGTGCCGGTACCAGAAGGTCGCGACCGGCGATCCGCGGTTCGGCACCGCCAGCAGCACCCAGCGCCGGGCGTTCAACTCCGGCGGCGGATCCAGCAGGAGCCGCCGCAGCACCAGTCCCCCCATGCTGTGGGTGACGAAGTGGGTCGGCAGCGGCGGCAAGGTCCCCAGATAAACCCGCAGCGCCTCCGCGTGGTCGCCAATGGTGCCGCGCGTGGTGCGGTAGTCGAAGATCTGAACCAGAAAGCCCTCCCGGCTCAAGGCGGCGGCCAGAACGCGCATCACCCAGGCCCGGTGCGTCAAGCCGTGGATCAGCACCACCTGCTCTCCGCGTTCCGGTCCCTGCGGCGTCACCGTGACCGGGTGGATTCCCGGCCGGAGCCAGTCGCGCAGAAAATCAAAGATCAAGCTGGTATACCGCATAACTCACCGGGGGCAGGGTCAAGGTGGTGGCGCCGGGGCGGACGTCGAGTTCGACACCGGGGGTGATCAGCACCGGTCGGGCCCGATCCGCCCCGGCCAGCGCGAACCGGGCGCTCCGGGGTTCGCTCGCCGGATTGAGCGCCACCAGAAAGCCCTCCCGTTCCGACTCCCGCCAATAGAAATAGGGTTGGCGCTCCCCCGCGATCAGGGTCCGGTAGGCCCCGGCGGCCTGCAGCGCCGGATGGGCGTGGCGCAGTTGCAGCAGTTGCCGGGTCAGGTTGAGGATCGATTCCGGATCGGCTTCGGACTCCTCCACATTTGGGCGGTCGGGGGGGCCCGGCGGCAGGTAGAAGCACTCCGGATCGGCGGTGGAGAAGCCCGCCCTCTCCGGATCGGCGGTCCAGGGCATCGGCGTACGGCTGCCGGTGCGGTTGTAGCCGCCCTCTTTGGAGATCAAGCCGGTCAGGTAATCCAGACCGATTTCGTCGCCGTAGTAGAGGAAGGGGACGCCGGGGAGCAGCAGCAACCCGGTCAGGGCGACTTTGACCTCTTCCGGGCTTCGGCCCTGACGCAGCCGCCCCAGATCGTGGTTGCCGGTCGGGACCGAGACGAAGCCGAGTCCGGCGGTGCGTTGCAGCTGGTCGGTGAGCTCATCCGCGAAGGTCCGGGCGCTGCCCCGGCCGGAGCGGTCGAAGAAGCTGTGCCCGGAGCCGCCGCCGAAGGCCGAGTTGTGAATCCGGAAATTCTCCTGCCGCAGCAGGCTCGTATAGCCCGGAGCTCCGAAGTGGACCATGAAGTCGAGGTGGAATCCGGCCGTGATTGCCGCCGCCGGGTCCGACCACTCGGAGACCAGGATCGCCTCCGGGTAGTTCCGTTCCAGCCAGGAGCGGTAGTCCTGCCAGAGCTCGCGGAGTCCCGCTTCCGCCTGCGGCCCCCGGACCAGGCTCGAGGCCATGTCCACCCGGAAGCCGTCGCACCCCAGATCCAGCCAGAATTTCATGATGTCGCGGAGCTCTTCGCGCACGCGAAGGACGTCCGGATGATCCATCGGCAGCTGCCAGGGCTGCTGCGGATCGGGATCCCGGAAGCCGTAGTTGAGCGCCGGCTGGCAGTGGAAAAAGTTGATCATGTAGTTGCCGTTGCGGTCGGAGTAGCCGTTGATGAAGCGGTAGGCGGGGTCGGAACTGCCCCAGTCGTCGCTCCAGATGTAGTAGTTGGAGTAGGCGTTGGGGAGGGCTTCGGCCGAGGCCTTGAACCAGGGGTGCTTCACCGAGGTGTGCCCGGCCACCAGATCCAGAATCACCCGGAGTCCACGCCGGTGGGCTTCATGAAACAGACGCACCAGATCGTCATTGGTGCCGTAACGCGGCGCTACGCGGCGATAGTCGGCGACGTCGTATCCGGCGTCCTGAAACGGCGAGACGAAACAGGGATTGAGCCAGATCGCGGTGGCCCCGAGTTGCCGGACATAGTCCAGCTTTTCGATGATACCTTTGAGATCGCCGATGCCGTCGCCGTTGGCATCGTAAAAACTCTGCGGATAAATTTCGTAAAAGACCGCATCCTGCAGCCAAGCGGGAATAGCCATGATTTGAACGTGTCTCCGGTGATTGTGTTTGCCTCAGGGGTTTACGATACGCGTATTCCGGAAAAAATCAAGTTGTACTTTCGACTCAGTCGTCGGAACCGAACGGGATGAACAGAATATGGCCGCCGATCCGGTCCTGATTCCCGGTCAGCTCAAACACCCGCCAGAGGAAGGAGAAGCGGAAGGCGTCCTCCTCGCGCTGAATGGCGACGAAGGGGAAAAACAGCGTCTCGGAGCGGTTCCCTTCGCGGCGGTGGCGGTAGAGCAGCTGGAGCACCTGGGTGGATTCCCGCGGTCCCTGTTTCTCGCCGCTGGCCAGCAGGCCGCCGAACAACCGCCAGTGATAATCGCCGTCGTCAAACTCCTCGCGTCGGAAGCCGTAGCCGAACCCGAAATCACGGTGGCTGCGCGGTTCGGCGGTGAGCTCCAGCCAGCGATTCAGCGCGACGCCCGGCGCCCCCGGGGTGGCGAAGGTCTGTTCGGAGAGTTCCAGGCCCAGCGGTGCGCTGTCGGCGTTGAGTTTCGCCAGCTCGGCGTGCCACTCCCGCCGTTGCCGCTCCAGCTTTTCGGTCGCTTCACGGATCCGCTCCTCTTCGATCAGCTGGTAGTAACGGTCAATCTTGCTGGTGATCTTCTTGGCCGCATTCCGGGTGCTGCGCTCGGCGAGGTTGCGCTGTTCCCGGGTCATGGCGGTCCACCGCTGCGACAGCTGCCACAGCCCCTTGCGCACCGTTTCGGCCAGTCCGGGCTTCACCCCTGCCTTCTCCACCAGAAACCGGTCATCTCCCCGATAGTAGAGACCGCAGAGGGCGTAGGTGTCCTGATAGAAATACTGGTTGGCAACCGTGGTCCATTCGGTGTCGCGCGGCAGAATCGGCCTGGTGGTGCGGTCGGGGGCGGTGACAGTCCGGGCGTACCAGAGCAGCGGTGTGCCGACCATGCTCCGTTGTTCAGCGGGGGTCCGCCAGACGGCAGTCAGCAGCGGCAGGCTGTAGAAGCCGGAACTTCCGGGCCGGAGGTACCAGCCGGTCAGCAGCGGCGGCAGAATCCAGAGGTCGGTTTCGGGCGTGTGCTCGTAGAGGAACAGGGGCAGGCAGCCGCCCTGGTAATGGGATTCGGTCGGGAAGACGCGGGCGGCGGCCAGTTCGTGGAGAAAGAGTCGGAAGGTGTTGCCGTCGACCACGGTGGAGGGCAGGGGAACGCCGGGGGCGATTCGCGCCAGCGCCGTCCGGACCTCGTCGGCGCGGGGATTGAAGTTCCTCTCCCGGGACAGGCGTACCAGTTCGCGAAAAGTCTTCAGCTCGGACGTGAGGCGGAACACCTCGGTTTTTTCAAAGTAGCTGAGCAGCGGCAGCGACAGAAAGTCCCAGCCGCCGCGGTCATGGTGTTCAAAATTCGGCTCCGGTTCGGTTTGCCGGTATCGCGCCAGCAGGGGGCCGAATAGACTGTAACTGCGCTGGTCGGGTTGGTGGAGAATGGAATTGAACAACAAAAGCCGCAAAGACCACCGGTCCGGCTCCTGTTCGTAGTGAAACAGCGGGAAAAAACCGGTGCTGCGGAGTTCCCGGTCGGGGAGTGCGGCGAAGACCCGCTGCCGATACTCCTCGAATTGTTTGGCACTCTCCGGAACCGGCTCGCCCAGCGGCGTCAACCGGTAACGCAGCTCATTGGGGGCGCCGGGGTCGGCGAAGTTGAACCGTTTCAGCCAGCTCCAGGGGCCGGGGTCGGCCTGAACCCGGCGCGTGTGATAGAACAGCAACAGCTCACGGAAGCTCGACTTCCGGCGCGGACTCCACCAGTTGGGATGCTCCGGTTGAGACCAGGCGTGAATCCACAACGGGGTGTACCAGAAACAGCCGTTCCGGGGATTCCACGAGTGGTAGGCGAACGGGAAGCAGAAGAAATAGTCCGGATTCCACCACGTGTTCAGCACCCAGCCCCGACCGGTTTCGGAATTCCAGGAACTGAGCGGGAACAGAATGGAGCGGTCGTCGCCCTCCTGATTGTAGAAGGGGCGGAAGGCCACGCCGTAGGGATCGTAATCGATCAGCGGCCAGAGGATGGCAAAGTAGGCGTTGGAGCGGAAGAAGAAGGGCCAGAGATTGACCAGCGGAGTGTTCAGATTCAAATCCGCGGCTTCGGGGGCGCGGCCGGTGGCGTAGGTCCGGGTCTGGGCTTGAAAACGTTGGGAGCGGAGGCGATGGGCGCGGGGGGCGGAGTATTCGCCGATGATGCCGCCGGACATCCGGGTCATCCGTTCCGAGGAGGCGCAGCCGGTCAGCAACAGCAGGCCGGCGAGAGCCGCCGGCAGCGGGGATCGAGTCATGAAAAATCCTCCGGAAACAATTCAGTTTGGCCGATTCCAATTTACCATATCACCGGAAAAAACCGGTGTCAAGGACGGGCGCCTCGACGGTGGCGTGGAAAAACCGGGGCAGAGAAAGGGAAGCGGGGTTTGAAAATGGGACTTCAAGACGGTACAGTAGAAGTATTCCGGGGGTGATGGGAACGGATTTTTTGCAACCCGGGGGAAATCGAGCCGACCCGGGGGCGTTCGGGCCGGGACGGATATGCTGGAGTTGGGAATGATAACGGCGGAACAGGCGCAAAAAGTGGTTTTGGAGGTCGGGCTTTCCTATGTGCCGGTGGTCAATCTGGCGCTGCAGCAGAATGCCTTGCCGGTGGTGTCCGAGCTGAATCTCAAAAATCAGCTGGAACACGATCTGGTCGATCTTCAATGTGAGTTTTCGGCGAATCCCCCGATCATTCTGCCGAGTACGCTCACAATCAAGGAGCTTCGACGCGGGGAGGAAGTGGCGATTCCGCAGCCGGAACTGGAGTTGGATTACACTTTTCTGAGTACGTTGTCCGAAGCGGTGAAGGGGAAATTGCGCCTGTTGGTCCACTCCGGCGGGAAGGAGTTGGTGCGCGCGGAGTACGAGCTCGAGGCGTTTGCTGCCGATCAGTGGCTCGGACTCGACGTCATGCCTGAACTGCTGGCCTCATTTGTCACCCCGAATTTGGAGGTAATCCGGCAGTTGCAGCCGGTGATCGCCGAAGAGTTGCGCCGGGCTACCGGCAGCCCCTCGATTCAGGGCTATCAGGACGGAAAAAACCGGGCCTACGAGATTTGTGCGGCCATCTATCGCGCCATTCACGGCTGGGGAATTCACTATGCGAATCCGGCCTCTTCGTTCGGGAGTCCGGGGCAGCGAATCCGTTTTGCGGACGCGATTTATCAATATCATCTCGGGACCTGTCTGGACACTGCGCTGTTGTTTGCCTCGGTCATGGAGTTGTGCGGTCTGCATCCGGTGATTATGTTGCAGTCAGGGCACGCTTATGTCGGCTGTCATCTGGTGGATCGGTATTTCTCGGATGTTCCTGTGGATGATCTGCAGAGCATCCGGAAACTGGCGGCCATGGACGAGTTTCTGGTGATTGAAACGACCATGGTCACCGGCAAGGCGACTTTTTCCGAGGCGGAGGCCGCAGCCAGGGCTGAACATCTGAATGTTGATGGGGATTTTCATTGTGCCGTCGATGTGGTGCGGGCCCGATACAGCGGGATTCGACCGCTGCCCCTGACCCGGAGCGTCAACGGCGTGGTGTTGGCGCCGCCGGAAACCGCGGGCGAGGTGGAAGCCCTGGGCGAAGAGCGTAAACGGCGGCTGCAGCATGAGATCGATCTCTCCCGTCTGAGTCAGGAATCCGGTCGTACCGGGCGGGTGGCGCGCTGGTCTCAGAAGTTGCTGGATCTTTCTTTGCGCAATCGGTTGCTGAACGTGCGGGATACGGTGCAGGTAATTCCGATCGCCTGTTCGGACATTACGGTGCTGGAGGATAAAATCGCGGCGGAAGAGGCCTTGTCTTTGAATCCGTTGGCCAATCTTCTGGGGGAGAAGGATCTGCATGATCTGTCCATGCTCAGGACCAGTGAAGTGTCCAATGAGATCAAATTCCTGCTGGACCGGGAGTTGGAGCAGAAGCGATTATGGGCACCGCTGCCGCCGCGGGAGTTGGCGCGACGGTTGATCGGTCTGTACCGTCAGAGCCGGACGGATTTGGAAGAGGGTGGAGTGAATACCCTGTTTCTCGCCGTTGGCTTTCTGGAGTGGCGGGAGTCCGAACGGGAGGAGAAGTCCTGTCTGGCTCCAATTCTGTTGATTCCGATCCGGTTTCAGCGGAAATCCATGGCCGAAGGCATCCGTATTGTGCGGCTTGACGAGGAGACGGTGATCAACGAAACCTTGCTTGAGCTTCTCCGCAGCCGCTTTCAGTTGACGATTCCGGGCCTTACCCCGTTGCCGACCGACGCCTCCGGGGTGGACGTCAATCTGGTGTTGCAGATTTTTCAACAGACGATCCGGGAGTTGAAGGGGTGGGAGGTCCGGGAGGAGGCCCGGATCGGGCGGTTTTCCTTCAACAAATTCGTCATGTGGAACGATTTGACCGCCCGGAGCGAAATTCTGAACCGGCATCCTCTGATTCATCATTTGATGATGGGAGGCGGTCTGTTCGACGACGGTATTGAGACCTTCCCCGCCGCCGAAGTCGGGCGCCATCTGAACTTGCAGGAGCTCTATTGCCCGCTGAGTGCCGACTCCTCGCAGCTGGCGGCGGTGCTCTACTCCCAACTGGGCAAGAGTTTTGTGCTGCACGGTCCGCCCGGAACCGGGAAATCTCAGACCATTGCCAATCTGATCGCCCACAACCTGGCTTGGGGGCGTCGGGTTTTGTTTGTCTCGGAAAAGCGGGCCGCGCTGGAGGTGGTGCATCGACGGCTCACTGCGCTCGGGCTGCGTCCGTTCTGTCTGGAACTGCACTCCAGCAAATCTGGAAAAAACGAGGTCCTCGCCCAGTTCTCCGAGGCGCTCAAGGTCGTGGATTCGGGTCCGCCCGGAGACTGGGAAAGCGTGGCCCGCGCCATGTCGCAGCTGCGTGATGAGTTGAACGAATACGTTTCGGAACTGCATGCCGGATTTCCGAACGGTCTGTCCGCATACGATTGTCTGGCCCGGATGCTGGACTCGGAGTCTGCACTGCCGGAGGGGCTGCTCAAGGCGGATCTGCTCGGACAGACGCGGGAGGAACTGGAAGGTTTCAGGAGACTGGCTTCCGATCTGGCGAATGCCTGGAGTCAAACCTCGCCGGAAGCCCTCTCCGCTCTGCAGAGTCTGGCTCCGATGAATTGGAGCCCGGCGCTTGAAAAGACGTTGCTGGCCGTTGCCGGCGAGCTGATCACGGCGGCGGAAAAACTCCAGACCGCCTTTCAAGAACAGGCGCGCGAGCTGGCGATTCCGGAGACTGGAGAGCTCACGCGGATCTACGCTACGGCCCGACTGGTCGAGCAGCTCAAGACCTGCGACGGTATCCCGGCCGCGCTGTTTGCCGATGACCTCGAGTCCCGGATTGAGTTTCTGCATCAGTTCGCGGCGAATGCGGAACAGGAGAAGCGATTGGCCGAGGCGTTGAGTTCCTATCACTTGGAGCGGCTTCTGGAGCTGGATTTTGACGGAATCGCCGCCCGGATCCAAAATTACCGGAAGACTTTTTTCCTGATTCGTTTCTTTCAGAGCCGCGTGTTGCTCCGGGAGTTGTCCCCGGTGAAAAAACTTGGCGGAACGCCGTTGACGGTGGCTGAGTTGGACGGCAAGCTGGCGGAGTTCAAAGCCTATGTGCAGAGCCGGCGACAGGTGGAAAACTCCCGGGAACGGGCTGCGGAACTGCTGGGGAACTGCTGGCGGAACGGTGATCCGGACTGGACTGCGCTGGACGAGGTTTTCAATCGGGCCCGCCAGCTTCTGGAACCGGTCCGGAATCTGGCGGAGCGGGATGAGACCCTCAAAAAGGCGCTGATCGCCAGATTGAGGGAGTGGCTGCCGGAGGCCGGATCCCGGTTCGGCCGGAGCTCTCCCCGACGGATCCGGATCAATGAATTTCTCCAGACTTGGAATGGCTGCCAGGAGAAGTTGCAGGCGTTCGCAGCGTATGTCCCGAAGTTGCAGGCAGATTCCCGACTGGCGGATTGGGTCCGGATGGCCCGAGAGCTGGTTGTCCGGGCCGGAGAACTGCGTGGGGTTCTGCGCTATCGTAAGCTGCGGGATGCCGCTTCCGCGCAGGGGTTGGGGGACTTCGCCACCGCGCTTGAGTCCGGTGTGCTCGGCAGCTCCGGAATTACGGAAACCTTCGATCGAATCTATTGCACGGAGATGCTCAATCAGATCTTGGCGCATTCGCCCACGTTGAGCAACTTCGTCGGGGCGAATCAAAATGCACGTATTCTCCGGTTTCGCGAGCTCGACCGCCAGTATACGGAGCTGGCCCGGAGGATTGTCTTTGCCAAGCTGGCGGCCGCACTGCCGCGGCGGCGTTCGGGGCCGTGTCCCGAGGGGACGGAGCTGGGCTTGCTCAAACGCGAATGTGAAAAGCGCGCCCGCCAGAAGCCGGTGCGCCAATTGCTGGAGCAGATTCCGACGCTGGCCCCGATTCTCAAGCCGTGTTTTCTGATGAGTCCGCTTTCCGTGGCGCAGTATTTGCCTGCCGATTCCGCGCCGTTTGATTTGATCGTATTTGATGAAGCATCTCAGATTCCGGTCTGGGATGCCATCGGAGTCATTGCCCGGGGGCGGCAGCTCATTGTGGTCGGCGATCCCCGGCAGATGCCGCCAACCAACTTCTTCCAGAAAGGTGACTCCGGGGAGGAGGATCTCCCGCCGGAGGCGGTCGAAGATCCGGAAAGCATTCTGGACGAATGTCTGGCCGCGGGGCTGCCGGCAACCTGTTTGAACTGGCATTACCGGAGTCGGCACGAATCGCTGATCGCATTCAGCAACCACTATTACTACGAGGATCGGCTGTTCACCTTTCCGGCGGCGTGCGGCTCCGAACGGTTCGGGGTGCGGCTGGAATGGGTCGCCGACGGGATTTATGACCGCAAGGCGACTCGGACCAATCCGCGGGAGGCGGAGCGACTCGTCCACTACGTTTTTGAGCGTTTGGCAGATCCGACCGAGCGGGGCCGCAGTATCGGGATCGTAACCTTCAGCCTGGCGCAGCAGGAATTGATCGAGGACCTGGTGGAACGGGAACGGAGCAGACACCCGCAGCTGGAGGAGATTTTCAATGAACAGAACCGGGAACCGCTGTTTGTCAAAAATCTGGAAAATGTCCAGGGGGATGAACGTGATGTGATTCTCTTCTCCATCGGTTACGCGCCCGATGCGGAGGGAAAATTTTCGATGAATTTTGGTCCTTTGAATCGGCAGGGGGGAGAGCGGCGGCTGAATGTCGCCATCACCCGGGCGCGGGAGCAGGTGGTGGTGTTTTCCAGCATTCACGCCACGCAGATTGACCTGTCCCGAACGACCGCGACCGGCGCGGCGCATTTGAAATATTTTCTGGAATATGCGGAAAAAGGGCTCCACATCCGGAGTGAACAGACGGAGACGGGCGCGGTCGATGGTGTGATTGAGGCGATTGCCGGGATGCTTACCGCCCATGGGTTTTCCGTCGAGCGCGGAGTCGGGAGCTCGGCCGGACGTATCGACTTGGCGGTCCGCAATCCCGATCATCCTGCGGATTATCTACTGGGCATCATTGGCGATGGTGCGCTTTATGCGGCGCAGAAGACTACGCGCGATCGTGACAGTCTCCGGGAGGCCATTCTCCGCTCTCTGGGGTGGAATTTGTACCGGGCCTGGAGCGTCGACTGGGTTTTGGATCGCAACCGGGCGGAACAATCGCTGCTGGCTCATCTCGAAGAGCTCCGATCAGCGCCGGTTCCGGAGACGTCCGGGGGGCCTGAAACAACTCCGGAACCGCCGCCGGCTTCGACCGGGGCGGAGCCTCCGGCAGTTCCGGTAGTGCGGGTGCCGGAACATCGGCTGGAGTATCGCTGGTGGGCGCCCTCCGGGCAACTTCCGCAGTACCTGTTTTACGAACATTCTTCCCTGGCCGGAATCCGGAATCAGATGATTCAGGTGGTGCAGCAGGAGGGGCCGATCTGCGAGTCGCTGTTGAAACGGAGGCTGGTCAAAGCCTGGGGGTTCAACCGAACCGGGGAGAATATCCAGAAGATTTTGGCGGAGGCATTGCCGACGACGCTGGTCGTTACCTGGCGTGGTGAGGAGCGGGTGTTCTGGCCGGATGGCGTGACCCCGGAGAACTATCGTGACTACCGGGTCCCGGTCGATGCGGCGGGCAAACGTTCGATCGATGAAATTCCGCCAGAAGAGCTGGCCAATGCGATGTTTGAAGTTCTGGTTGATTTCAGTTCCTGCGAGCAGGATACGCTGTACCGGGAGACGGTAAAGCTGTTCGGTCTGTCGGTGGTGACGGCCAAGGCACGAAAATATCTGGATTGGGGGTTGAAGGTGCTGCGGGAGTCCGGGCGGATTTAGTCGGGAGACCTGTGCCCCCGGGAAGGATGGGCACGGGGAGCCGGCGGGGTAATGCCGGGGCGGGTGTGGCGGAATTGTCCGGCGGCTTGGAGGGAAACGGTATGATTTGCAATGTGAAGGATTTCGGTGCCGTCGGGGACGGGGTGAACGATGATTCGATTCCGATTCAGAAGGCGCTGCGCGGCGGGCGGCGCGAGGTGTACATTCCGCCGGGAAACTACCGTATCCGGCACACGTTGCGGGTGGATTCCTTCACCACCATCCGGGCGGCGGAACAGGCCCGGCTGTTCGTCTGCGGCGAAACGGCGCACCGGGCGGGAGACTTTCTGCTGACCAACCGGGACTTTGTCTCCGGAAACGCCGCCA
>CASFRF010000082.1 GCA_949297015.1 uncultured bacterium | reverse complement strand
TAGCGCCCGATCAGGTAGCCATCGCTGTCTTTGAGGTAGATCCACTGCGGCTTCCAGACCAGCCCGGAGGCTGTCAAGGCCTCCGGATCATCGAAATCCGGCAGAAACGCGCGCAGCGAAGGATGAGTCAGTGTCTCCTTTAAGTCATAGTCGGAATCCGGATCCCGGTAGGAGAGCAGCGGTGGCTGTTCGGCGTCCCCCGCTTTATCGGTCCACTCGGTCAACCGGTCGTCGTGGCGGCTGGTGCTGTTGTCCTCCCGACTGACGGTGCCGGTAAAGGAGGCGCCGGTGAATTTGCCGTAAGCGGTGTCCTCCATGGTGTTGAAGTAGAGCTGCAGATTGAGCAGCAGATTGTTCAACGCGGACTGGGCCAGATACCGGTTCTGGGTGTAGGACAGATTGTTGGCCGCGGTCTTCTGGTGCAGCAGCGCCCCGGTGACGAAGGAGAGGGCCAGCAGCGACAGCAGCGTCAGCAGCCCGAGGGCGAAGATCAGCGCCACGCCGCGCTCGGATCTCCGGTAGCGAGAGGGGGTATGAATTTTTTTCACAGCTTATTCTCCCAGCACATTGGCGTTCGGCAGCAGTACGGTACGGGTGAACTCGACCTCGTTCGCCAGCCGGAACTGTTTCGCGTTCTCCGGCTCCCGATCGGTACAGTTGAAGGCTTTGGTCGGATCGGGCAGCAACGCGAGATAGCGCAGATAGTTCTCCGGGCTCAGCATGGTCAGCCGGATCTCGATGGCATTCGGCATCTCCGTTTCATAAGGAACGATCTTGTCATGCCGGGCCACGGAATCACCGGATCCGTTCAGACTGGCCAGAAAGGCCTTCGTCTCATCGGCGTCGACCAGCTTCATTTCCGGCATGGAGCCGGACGTCTCAATCAGGTAAGGCTCGAACGAAAGCCCGGTGACATAGCGGACTACCTCCTGTTCCGTTCCAGCAAGAAAATCCGGATTCGTGCTGGAGGATTCAGTTGAAATTTTACCGAAAAGGTCCTCCTGATCATCCGCAACCTTGATGATCAGCGGGGTGTAGGTCTGCGGATTGCCGGCCTCCGGCTCCACCTCCTTGATCTCAATCTGAACCGAATAGAAATTGGACTTGGCAGTAGAGGTCAGACGCACCGGCGACTGGGTGTAAAACGCGATTTTGTCGGAGTAGTTGACCTTCCCGGAGCGGCGCTCCAGCTTGAACGGAATGCCGTAGATCGAATCCTGAATCTGAACGTTGCGCAGCAGCGAAGCGATCAGATCCATGGCCACCCGGCCGTCGCTGTAGGTCGTGTTGCGGCCCTCGCCGCTGGTGATCAGCGTCTCCGCCCCGGTGAAGAAGCGGAGCATCAGGACCATGAGAAGGCTGAAGATGCCCAGCGCAACGATGATTTCCGTCAGCGTAAAGGGATGTTGGGACCTGTTCATAGTGTTGCCGGTGTATTGTTGGGGTTGGTGAGCTCAAAGGTGAAGATCCGGTAGTTCCCCGCGTTTTTCCGGAGTTGATAGGGCATCTCCAGCGGCCAGCTCAGCTCAACCAGCAGCCGCACCGTATTCTTATTGTCGGTAAACTCCCGGTCGCCCGCCAGCTGGCCATTCACACCCATGGCCAAGACCTTCCGGGTGGACTCTTTCCAGATCAGCGCCTCCGCGCTGAAGTCGACCAAGTCCGAGCCGGGGCGTTTCTTCAAAAACCAGAACGAGCCGGAATTGAAAAATACCACATCCCGGGGGGTCCCGTCACTCTCGGTAAATTGGCTCAGCCAGTTTTCTTCCTCATGCGATTCCGGCTTGGTGTTCCCGAATGCGTTCAGGAAGGTGGAGCCCTCCCAGTTGGTATCGGCGCCCAGCCGCCCCTTGATCTCGGCGGAGAGCCGCTCGATGGCGTCCGAAATATTGTTTTCCGCCACCGCCCGGTTGGAGGCGTTCAGCCCCACCGGAAACAGCACCATCAAGCTGCTGATGCCGATGGCCAGCACCGCCATCGCCAGGGCGATTTCAATCAGGTTGAATCGGAGAATGCGCAATTTGTTCATAGGTAGTCCGTCCGTCCGGTGAATCGATGGAGTTCCAACCCGGTTTTATTGGGCATTACGGCGTAGTCATTATGTCCGGTCCGGTACTGGATCCCCCCGTCCTGCAACTGACCCTCGACAATGTGGAAGTAGAGGTCGTTCGCCGGCGCCTCCAGCTGCCCCAGCGGCGAGAAGATCAGGGCCGGGACCTCCGCTGTACTGTCGGGAACACTTTTGACCTTGGCCAGCTCATTGGCGGGTTCCGCTCCCGCATTGGGAAGCGAAACGGAGGTGCCCCCGGTCGCCGTAATCTTGGCGATGACCGCACCGGCGGGCAGGCGAATCCAATCCTCTCCTGCCACCCAAGAGAGGAACTTGTAGTCGCTGCCGTCCGGCTGGACAAAGCACACCCGGCAGGATTGCCGCCGACTTGAAGCGGGCGCCAGATCGAACAGCAGCGCGGCGTATTTGCGGTTGGTCACCGCCGTGCCCTGCGTCATCATCAGCGCCCCCCGGAGCTGCGACCCCAGCGTCGAGGGGGTCCGGCCGGCCGCCATGCCGCTGAACGCGGGAACCACCAGCGCCATCAGCATGACGGCGATGGCGATGACCGCCATAATTTCAATCAAGGTGAAGGGGTTGCGCCGCACCATGATGGGTTGCCTCCTCCGTTTTCCGCCGGCTCAATCCCAGCTGTTGACGTCGTCGGAGTTTTTGACCCCGCCGTTGTCCACCCGATCCGGTCCCAGGGAGTAGACGAAGACATTGCCCCGCAGCCGGAAGGCGGTGCCGTTGGTTCCCGCTTTGAAATCAATGCCGTAGGGGTTGAGGCGATCGTTCCAGACGATTACATAGCGATTGCCCCAGGGGTCGCGGAAGCCCTCCTCCAAAAATTTCTGCGAAAACTCCATAAACGGCGTGCGCTTGGGATTCATGCCCATGGCTTTGTTTTTTTTGGAGTCATCGGAAACCGGCTTGTACTCGTCAGGATCAATGGTCAACCCGCTCAGGGTCAGCATCAATAGATCGTACTCTTCAGTTTTGGCGGCACCCCAGTAAGCGTTGTTGTCCTCGTCAGCGCTGTCATCGACGGGGGTCGCATCCGACGGAGCCGAGGCGGAAGTGCTCAAAGTGATCGGCAGCCGGCCGTAGGCCGCGTCGTAGGCTTTGATGGCGGCGGCCAGATTCCGGACATCGGAGCGAGCCTGGGTGATCCGAGCCCGCTTGACCGCGCTGCTGACTCCCGCCATGCTGATCCCGGCCAGAATGGCGATCACCGCAATCGCCGCCAACAGTTCGATTAACGTAAACGAGCGTCTTTTCATGTTAAAAATTCCCTATATCGTCTTCTTCTTCCGTGTTCATATTCTGACTGCTGAGGCCAGATTTCACCTCGATGGCGGTAATTTCCCCGTCACTCAGAGTAAGCTTCCAGAATTCCTTGCCGTCGACCTTTCCGTCCGGCCCCGCCGAGGCCAGATCGAAGGACTGCTGATTGCGGTTGCCCGGCGAGGCGTAATAGAGCGGGTTCCCCCAGGCGTCCACCAGAATCTCCACCGTGTTCCCTCCCAGCTTCATCTGCCGCCGCGAGCGACCCCGCATCTCCTCCCCCAGCGCATTCAAAAAGAAATTGATCTGTTCCTCCTCAAAGGCCTCCCCGCCCGTCGCCGTCTTGGGATACAAATCAAGCCGGAATACGTTTCCGTCCATGGTCGGCGGATAGAAGCCGTACTGCCGCCGGAACTGTTCACAGGCTGCCCCCACCCGCGTAATCAGCGCTTCCGTTTGCGCGACCTGATTCCGACGCGTGACCAACCCGTAGAGCCCGACGCTGAGCCCGGCCAGAATCGTGATGATGGCAATGACCGCCAGCACTTCCACCAATGTAAAATTACGCCGCATTCCGTCGTTTGCTCCTTGCAAAGGTTGTCCTTTAAGAGTACTTTATACAGAACCCCGGAAATGTCAAGTCATTTTTTGCGATTATGTATCTGAAATTGGAAATTTACGTTCCCGAAAGCCACCTCGAAACCGTCCGGCAGGCGGTCTGCGCCGCCGGCGCCGGGCGGTTCGGGTACTACGACAGCTGCGTCTGGACCACCCCCGGCGAAGGTCAGTTCCGGCCGCTGGCCGGGGCGAATCCTCACCTCGGCCGGATCGGCGAGGTCGCGCGCGCAGTCGAATATAAACTCGAAACCATCTGCGCGCGCGAAGCTCTGCCGGCGGTGCTGGCCGCGCTCCGGGCCAGCCACCCCTACGAGACCCCCGCCTTTCAGTACTGGCCGGTCGAATTGGCGTGGAATGCGGAGTAAATCGAAAGGGAAAGGTGTCCGAATGCAATTTATCCGTAAATACGCGCGGATCGTCGCACTCTCTTTGCTGCGCTTTTTCCGTGGCGGCTATACCCAACGGGCCACCGCGCTGACCTATTACACCTTGTTCGCGGTGGTGCCGGTGGTCGCGCTGCTCTTCGGCATCGCCAAAGGCTTCAACCTCGAATCCCTGCTGAAACGCGAAATCGCCGAGAATTTCTCTCAGCACCGGGAGTTCGTGGCCTGGGTCTACCGGTTCGCCGACACTACTTTGCATCAGGCCTCCGGCGGCGTGGTCGCCGGGGTCGGCGTCATCGCGTTGTTCTGGACCGTGATCATGCTCGCCGCCAACGTCGAGAGCGCCTTCAACGCCGTCTGGCAGCTGCCCAACCGCCGCAGCATGTTCCGCAAGGCCGGCGATTACCTCGCAGTGCTGCTGATCACTCCGATCATCCTCATCGTGGTCGGCAGCGGCAGCATGGTGCTCAAATCCTTCCTCGGTCGACTGGTCTGGAGCGTGCCCAGTTTGCGGGAAACCGGCCTTACGCTGCTGTTTCTGATCACCTCCGCCGCGCCGGTGCTGGTGACCTGCGCGTTGTTCACCGGCATCTACTGCCTGGTGCCGAACACCCGGGTCCGCTTCCGGGCCGCCCTCACCGGCGGCGTGATCGCCGGTGTGGCCTTTCACGGACTGCAGTCGGGCTTCATCTTCATCCAGCTGGCGCTTTCCAAATACAACGCCGTCTACGGAAGCTTCGCGGTGTTGCCGCTGTTTCTGTTCTGGCTGCGCTGCTCCTGGATGATCGCGCTGCTGGGCGCCGAACTCGCCTATGTCCAGCAGCATATCGACCTGGGCTACTTCGAACGCAACGACCTGCCGCCGGCGCCGCGCTTCCGCCGTCAGGCCCAGCTGGCGATGCTGCTGCTCGCCGTCCGCGCCTTCTGCGACGGCAAACCGCCGCCGACCGTCACCGACCTGGCCGAGGAGCTGCGCCTGACCGAGGCCCGCGCCCGGGAACTGGTCGGCGAACTGCTGCGCTGCGGCCTGCTGCGCGCCACCCAATCGCCCGGCGAACAGCCCGCCGGTCTGATCCCCGGCGTACCGCCGGAGGAGCTCACCGTGGCGCTGGCCGAGGAGCGGCTGGAGTCCTTCGGCTCTCAGCCCGCGACCGCGGCGGCCGTCCCGGAGTTGAAAACCGTGGCCAAGCTCTGTGCCGGACTCGATCACGCCCGGCGCAAGGCCCACGACAACCGTCTGCTCAAGGAGTTGTAAACCGTGTCGCAGTTCGCGCAGGAGATCATGCTGATGGTGGTGGCCGGGCTGCTCGGCGGTCTGGCCGCCCGGGCGCTGAAGCAGCCGCTGCTGCTGGGCTATCTGGTGGCCGGGGCGGTGATCGGACCCTACACCGGGTTGATCGGCGGGTCGGACATCACCCGGATTTCGATGCTCGCCGACGTCGGCGCGGCTTTGCTGCTCTTCACCCTGGGGCTGGAATTTCCGCTCAAGAGCCTGCGACCGATCCGGGGCATCGCCTTCTACGGCGCGGGCATACAGGTGGTGCTGACCTTCGCCTACTGCTGGGGCGTGGGCTGGGCGCTGGGTTTCCCCGGTTCGCAGGCGCTGTGGTTCGCCGCCGGCATGGTCTCCTCGAGCACGGCGGTGATCCTCAAAACCCTGAGCAATCAGGGCTACTCCGGCTCGCTCTCCGGGCGGATCATGCTGGGCATGTCGATCGTCCAGGACCTGGCGGTGATCCCGATCATGATCCTGCTCTGCAACCTGCAGCGCGGCGACGGCAACTGGTTCGGCGTCGTCCGTCCGATCCTCTACGCCGTCGGCTTCGTGCTGCTGATGGGCGGCATCGGTTCCCGGTTGGCCACCCGGCTCTTCCGCTGGGTGGCCAAGCTCCACTCGGGCGAGCTTTTCCTGCTGGTCACCACCAGTCTGGCGCTCGGGATCGGGGCGTTGACCGGCTACTTCGGGCTCTCCTTCGCCTTCGGCGCGTTTGTAGCCGGCATGGTGCTCAGCGAATCCGACTACAGCCGCAAGGCCCTGAGTGAACTCGGCCCGTTGCGCGACATCTTTGTGCTGATCTTCTTTGTCTCGGTCGGTATGCTCTGTGATCCGCGTTTCCTCTGGGAGCGCTGGCCGCTGATCCTCGCGGTGCTGGCGCTCGCCACCATCGGGCGCGGCCTGATCCTGATGGGCGTGGCTTACCTCTTCGGTTACCGGCGGGTGGTCCCCTTTGCCGTGCTCTTCGGCATGCTGCCGATTTCGGAAATGTCCTTTGTCCTGATCCAGCAGGGGCGTTCGCTGGAGGCGATCTCCAACGACACCTATTCGCTGATTTTGAATG
The DNA here is from genome assembly GCA_949297015.1 of uncultured bacterium. Taxonomy (GTDB): domain Bacteria; phylum Verrucomicrobiota; class Lentisphaeria; order Victivallales; family Victivallaceae; genus CASFRF01. The sequence continues at coordinate 9,309 of CASFRF010000082.1, read as the reverse complement.
TAACCATCCTCTCCATGCTGCTCGGACCCCTCGGGGCGGCTTTGACCCAGCCGGTCTACCGCTGGTTCCGCAAACTGGTGCCCGAACGGGTCCAGCCGTTGCGCGAAGTCGACTGGTCCGAGCCCGAGCCGAACGAAGTGCTGATCGCTGGCGGCGGGCGCTTCAGCGCCGAACTCGCCGAGACCCTGATCGGCATCGGCCGCCGCTGCCGGGTAATTGAACCGCAGCATCAGGAGTTTGAAGAGGCCCGCGACCGGCGGCTGCCGGTGCTGTTCGGCGACCCGGCCCAGCCGGTGATCCTCAACGCCGCGGGCGTCGCTCAGGCCCGGCTGCTGGTGGTGGCCGCCGGGAGCGTGCTGGAAACCCGCAGCGTGGTCGAGAGCGCCCGGGAACTCAATCCGGAGCTGCCGATCATCGCCGTTCTCGATCAGCATGACGAACCGGGAAAATCCGCCTGGCCCCCCGGCGTCGAGATCCTGCCCGCCCCGCTGGCGGTCCGGTTCGAGACATTGCGCCGGATCCTGCCGGTGCTGGGCTGGGGCTTGCCGGAAATTCACAACCTGATGCTCCGTTTGCTGCCGGAACAGGTCCGGCACGACGCCGGCCGCGACCGCCACGGCTTCCCGTTGCTGCTGCAGTTTCTCGGAACCGCGGCGCGTCAGGTCCGCTCCGGCGGTCTGGCCGGGCGGACGATCCGGGAATCGGGCCTGCGCGAAGAGCACGGCGTGTGGGTGATCGGCGTCTCCCGCGGCGAGCACTTTCTGCCTTTGCCGGACGGCGATTTTGAACTGCAGGCCGGCGACTGGCTGCTGTTGCTGGGCTCGACCGAGGCCTGCGAAACCTTGAATCAGGAGGTACCGGCCGATGGCCAGACATAACTATCCGGCATCCGCCGGGGAGAATCCCGGAATCCGGCTGTGGCGGTGTCCGCAGTGCGGCGAGGAGCTCTTTCCGGCCGATCTGGAGAATTTTCGGCGTTGCCCCTACTGCGACCATCCCTTCCGCGGCGATGACCGGCTGGAGGATTATGTGCTCTCGCCGGTGGTCCGCCAGTGGATCGGCAAAACCCGCTGGCCCGATTCCCGCGGCTGAAGACGGAAAAAGTCCCGCTTTTTTTCGCCCCATTCCTTGACGGAACCGGGGGCGATGGTGTATAATATTCCCGTAACTGATAATACTGATAATCGAGGTTCGGGATGTCTGAATATGATCCGGAGATCTGGTCGCGGCTGCGGCTGCGGCCGGATTTGCCGCGGCAGCGCCAGATCGCCGATTTCGTGCGGTCGCTGGTGGTCTCCGGGGCGCTGCCGGCGCACACGCGGCTGCCGGGCCAGCTGGCGCTGGCCCGGCGCTGGCAGACCGATCAGTGCACGGTCAACAAGGCGCTCACGGTGCTGGTGGCCGAGGGGCTGCTGAGTCGGGAACACGGACTGGGGACCTTTGTCCGGCCGCACCGGGTGCAGCCGACTTCGGCGGCGATCTATCTGGCGCGGGGCAATCTGCTGGAACGGATCGATTTCCGCTATCTGCTGACCACCATGCTGCAGCAATTGCTGGCGCAGAGCGGAGCGGTCTCCTCGATCTTCTCCGACTTCCGGCCCGAGCCGGAGCTTTCGACGCCGCCGCCGGAACTGGCCGCGGCGCTGAAGGCGGGACGGGTCAACTGTCTGATCTGTCCGAGTTCAAATCTGCATATCTTCGACTGGCTGGAGCAGTCGGACCTGCCGCAGGTGGTGGCCGGCGGCATCGACCGGCCCACGATCGTCAGCTTCGACCATGATCAGGGGAACGATCTGATCTTTGAGTGGGCCGCGCGCCACCGGCTCCGTTCACTGGGTTATCTGAGCGGGCAACACTTCGGGCGGACCATGTGGCGCTATGAGACCTCTTCGGAGCGCTTCCGGCAGCGGCTGATCGACTCCGGTCTGGAGTGGCGCGAGGAGTGGCTGATCGCGCCGCCGAGCGCGCTGCCCGATACCGAGATGGAACACTTCGGCTATCGCGCCGCCTTGCAGCTGCTGGCTCAGCCCGAACTGCCGGAGGGGTTGTTCCTCTACCCCGATCCGGTGGCCAGAGGGGCGTTGCAGGCCTTGCAGTCCGCCTCCGGCAAGCGGGCGGAACACCTGCAACTGCTGCTGCCGCGCAACCGGGAGCTGCCCTATTTTTCCGCCCGGCCCTGCGCCTGGCTGGAGGTTTCGATTCGCGACTACGCCGAGGCGATGCTGGCTCAGCTGCAACTGCAGTTCGAGCATCGCGAACTCCGGCGGCGACTGGTACCCATGACCCTGATTGATGCAACCATCTCTTAAAGGAATAAGGAGCGAATATGAAACGGTATTTTCGGAATGACGGTTCCGCCCGGCGCTTCACCTTGATCGAACTCTTGGTGGTGATCGCGATCATCGCGATTCTCGCTTCGATGTTGCTGCCGGCGTTGAACAAGGCCCGGGAGCGGGCGAAACTGGCCAGCTGTTCGGCCAATCTGAAACAGCAGGGCAGCGCGTTCGGCATGTACGCGGCGGATTACGCGGACTTCCTGCCCGGCCGCCCGAACGGCAACGCCGCCAACGTCCGGCTGGCGCTGCGCTTCAGCGACTACAACGAGGCGGGGTATTCGTACCGGATGTACGCGCAGCAGTATCTGGGGTTGCGCTTCGTCACCCACGAGACCTCCGACGGGGACTACTTCAACTACCTCCGCGCCGACAACAACCGCAAGCTCGACGTCTTCAACTGCCCGAGCGTGCGCAAGGAGGGCTACTGGGGACTCGGAACCGGCGTGGCCGGGCACGACGGCAGCAGCCAGGGCGGCGCGATCAACTACGGCGTGCCGCTGGGCGTGGCGGCGGGGACGAGCAATCCGCACTGGTTCTTCCGGCTGAACCGGATGCGCGATCTTTCCAACACCGCGCTGGTCCACGATTTGATGTTCAGTGTGAACTACTCGAACAACTGGTCGCGGGCCTTCGCCTCGCATTTGACCGCCGGCAATGTGCTTGCCGCCGACGGCCGGGTCGAGCTGGTGCAGTATGCCAACTGGGTGGACATCAGCGGCAGTCAGCACAACTGTCTGCCGGCCCGGAAATTCCGGTGCTTCTACGGACCGCCGGTCTCCTGGCAGGAGAACCGGCCCGGCTGGTACTATTTCTACGACCATCCGACCGACGTGGTGACCACCATCAACCGGCGGCCGAACCCCTTCTTCTGAGTCGGAGTGAACATGCGCTACAGATGGCTGCTGGCAGCTCTGCTGCTGCCGTTGTGGTCGGCGGCGGAGACGCTGAAATTCGAGGCCGGGACCGTCACCCCCGGTGAGCTCTCCTACGCCTACTGGGGAATTGCCGAACTGCCCGAGCCGGTGACCATTCGCCCGGGCATGGAGCTGGTCTACGAACAGCGGCTGTCGGAGGACTCGATCGCCCGGACCGGCGGCGTGGATCTCACCGGCGGGAGCGTGAACAATCTGCGCGATACCGCCGGGCTGGTCGACGGAGAGGGGAAAACGGTCCGCGGCGGCAAGCTCCCCGCGGCGTGGCACGAGCGCCGGTTCAAACTCGATCCGGCGGCGGGGAAGACCTTCCAGCGGGTCGACTACTTCTCCAGTGAAATTCCCGCGGCCGCCGCCGGACGCTATCGGGCTGAGATCCGCGCGCTGCGGCTGGAGCGCCCCGGCGAAGCGCCGCTGCCCATCGCGGTGACCGCCGAACGCAGCCCCGACAAACTGCTCAATATGCGCGATTACACGGTCCGGCCGCGACCGCCGCTGCCGGTGGGCGAGGTGGTGTTCCGCTCCGAAGCGCCGCGCGGCGACATTCAGGACTTCGTGATGACCGCGCTGACCCCGCCGGGGTGGAGTTTCGACCTCCCGGCCCGGTCGTTCCTGACCTACGAGGTGCGGCTGGAGCCGGACAGCGTCAATCCCCACGCCGCCGTCAATTTGATGTTCGACGGCTACGATCTGCGCAGCCGTCTGGGCGACGCCTTCGCCACCGATCTGGGGTCCGCCCGGGGCAAATGGGTGAGCCGCCGGATCGATCTCAGCCCTGTAGGCGGAGCCCGGATCCGCGAAGTGCTGCTGCTGGCCGGATTCCACCAGATGACGGCGGGGCCGATGGGGGCGCGGTTCCGCAAGTTGCGGATCGTCGATCCGCAGGGCCGCGAACTGCTGGATCTGACCCCGAAGACCGGACAGCTCGCCTATCCGCTGCAACACTCGGCGCGTTACGCGGAAAAGGTGCGGCTGGAACAGCGCGATCTGCTGGGCGGGAGGTTCCGGCCGGAACGCTACCTGACCGATTCCCGGACTCCGCTGAAGGGGACGATCTACCTGCACAATTTCGATCCGGACCGGCCGCAGACGGCGACCTATGCGTTGCGCTTCGGCGACCGGACGCTCGCCGAAGGCAGCGTGGAACTGCCGCCCGGCACCACCCGGGAACTGCCGGTGGCCGCCACCTTCGCTCCCGCGCCCGGCCATTATCGCCCGGTGCTGACGCTGAACGGTGCGGCGATGCCTCAATTCGCGGTCAGCGTCCTGACGCCGGAAGAGCTGGCCCGGCGACCACGGGCCTGGGCTCCGAACGGCGCCGCGCTCGGAGCGGTTCCGATGGCGGGCAACGGCGGCGGTGGCATCTGGAATCTGCCGGCATTGCGCGAGCAGGGGGCGAACTATTACCAGTTCCGGGTCGAATGGAGCCGGGTCGAGCCGCAGCCCGGAGTCTACGATGTGAGCTTTGTGAAGGACTATCTGGAGATGGCCGAGGCGTGCGGCATCGCCGTGCAGATCGACTTCTACAGCGGCTATCTCGCCTGCACGGTTCCGGCCTGGTACCGGCAGTACGAGATGGTGACCAATCTGGGCCGGCGCCACGGCGGGGCATTCTCCCCGGTCGCCTACTGGAGCCCCGGCCACGCCGCCGGACTCCGGGCGATGAACGCACTCTATCGCGAGGCGCTGAAGTCACCGGCGGTGATCTCCTTCAACGCCTGGATGGGCGGCAATATGGACACCTTTTACGGACTCAAGGGCGGCGGGGCGCGTCGGGAGCTGATGGACTACTCCCCCTACGCCCAATCGGCTTTTGTACGCTACCTCCGGGAGGTGCGGAACTGGTCGCTGGCCGAGGTCAATGCGCGGTACGGACTGCAGCTCGGAGCGTGGAGTGAACTGACACTGCCGAATCCGGGTGCCGCACCCGATCTGCGCCCGATCTGGAACGATTTTCTCGATTTCCGGCACTGGTCGGTGGGGGAGATGCAGCGCCTCGCCAGCGAAGCGGTGCGGCAACTGGCTCCGACCGCCAAGACGGAGTACCTCTACGGCGGCGGGCTCGATACGCTGCGCAACGGCAACGACTTCAATCAGGCGGTGGTGAATTGCCGGAAGTTCCCGGCGGCGATCCATCACACCGCCTCGCCGGATCCGGTCAATCAGATGTTTCTGGGGGCGGCCAAACGGCAGTTCGGGGTGCCGTTCAGCATCGAAACCGCCGGGACCCCGGCTTCGGTTCCGGATCACCAGTACGCCATGTACGAGCTGCTGCGCGAAGGGGCCGACGGCTACACCTGGATTCAGAGTCCGGGGTTGCTCTACCGCCCGAGCGCCGCCTACGGCATGGGCGAGTACCGTCAGGCGCTGGAGCGCCTGGCCCCGGCGGTTCCGGTCCGTCCCCAGCTGGCCGCGATCTACAGCTATGGGCAGCAGAAAGTCGATTTCTTCGGCGATCTGGAGGAGGTACGCAAAGCCAAGCAGCAGGCGGCGGCCGTGCTGCGCCATCTGGAGGCGGCGGGGTACGAGGTCGATCTGTACACAGACGAGACCCGCGGCGTGGTCTGGGCGAAGTATCCGGTGGTGATCGAGCTCGGGGGGGCGGCGCTCTCCGAAGCGCTGGAATCGGAGCTGACCACCTATGTCAAGAACGGCGGCAAACTGATGCTGACCGGCGGCAGCGGGCTTTATACCCCCGGCCGACCGGAGCGGCGCCGGGGGCTGTTGACGGCGCTTGGCGTGCCGGAACTGCCGACGGGGCAGGAGCTGCTCCGGCAACCCTGCGGCCGGGGAGAGGTCTGGTGCTGGCGGACGTTTCCGGATCTGAATGCCGGGATCGGGGCGAAGACGCAGCGTTTTCAGTCACGGCGCAACCGCAGCGTCTACCCCAACGCGCTCGACGCGGCGCTGCGGGATTGGGGCGGGGTGACGCCGCCGGTTCAGACCGGGATGGATGACGTCTACACCGCGCTGCGCCGGAACGGGGAGCGCTGGTTTCTGGTGATTTTCAACGCCTCGCCGCAGCGGCGGGTGATCCCTTACCGGTTTGCCCTGCCGGCGGGGAACTACTTCCGCTACGAGCTGGTGGGCCGCCGACCGCTGCCGACGGCGACGGAGGGGGCCGGCACCGTGGAGCTGCCGCCCTACGAATTGGCGGTGGAGGAGTGGTCGGTGCGTCCGATCGAAGTTCCGGTCTACGACGCGCCGCCGCGCCATCGCGAAGAACCCCCGCCGGAGGGGACGTGGTTCGGCCGGGCGCTGGCGGAGCGGATCACTCCGGTTCCGGAACTGGTGGTCCGGCCGGGATTGAGTTACTCCTGCTGCCGGTTGCAGGGCGGAGAGACGCTGGTTCCGCCATTGCCGGGGACCGGCGACTATGTGCTGACCGCGGCGGCGGAGGGGGAGGCGCCGGAATTGACGATCACGGTGGACGGGAAGGCGGAGACGCTGCGGAGGTCGAGTTCCGGAGTGTACCGGAGCGGGGGGTTGAAGCTGGGACGGGCGTCGCAGCTGAAGTTCCCGGCGACGGATCTGCGCTGGGTGGAGTTCCAGCCGCGGCTGGAGCCGATTCCGCGGATCGTGGTGTCTCCGGCCCGGTCGTGCACCGACGGGAATTACGCGGGGCCGGAGTTCCGGGCACCGTTGCCGGATTTCGACGAGATCCGGGGGGTGGAGCTGACCAGCGCGACGGGCGCCTTTGACCTGGGCCCCACGACCGCGGTGCGGCATCCGGTGGCGGAGGTGAGCTGGAGCGTGGACGCTCCGGAGGCGCGGGAAAGCGCCCTGGCGCTGGGGTGCGACTACGGGCTGCGGCTGGCGGTGAACGGGGAGGAGGTGTTCGATTCGACCCGGATTTCGCGGGGGGCGCCGTTTCCCCGGGAGTTTCTGATTCCGGTGAAGCTCAAACCGGGGCGCAACACCTTTGTCGGCCGGGTCAGCGCCGGGAGCGACGGCTGGAAACTCTGGCTGGAGCAGCTGCGCTGAGCAAAAAAGCGCGGTTTTTTTGCGGACGGCGATTTGCAAAGAGTCCGGAGATTACTATATTATACCAATTTTCAAGCCGTGGCGGGGGCGGAAGGTTTCGTCACGGCGGTTTTTTTCGCAGGGGATCGAACTGGGACTCGCCGGAGCTGCGGAATGGTTTCGGGGCAACGGCAACAACACAACAGGGAGTGAGTTCGGAGATGAAGGCGGTATTTGTCGGCGGCGGTGCGCATCGGCATCTGGGGATCATCCGGAGTGCGATGGCTCGGCCCGGAGTGTTCGACGGCGGCGAAGTCTATTTGTACGATCTGAATGTGCCCCGGGCGGAGCTGGTGGCGCAGCTGTTGCGGACCACGCCGGAATACCGGCGCTGCGGCTGCCGGATCGTCTGCGGAGACAAGCTGCCGGAGGCGCTGACCGGGGCGGATGCGGTGACGGTGGTGCTGATGGCGGGATCTCCCAGAAGTTTCCGGCTGGGGGACGAGCCGAGTCTGAAATACGGCTTCATCTCCTCGGACAATCTGTCGATGAACGGGGCGTTTCTGGCGGCCAAGGGGGTGCCGATTGTGCTGGGAATTGCGCGGGAGATGGAGAAGTACTGTCCCGATGCGGTGCTGCTGGATTTTGCGAATCCGGTGGCGGTGTTGTCGGCGGCGGTGAACCGGCACACGAAGATTCAGGCCTACGGGGTATGTGGCGGTTTTACCAACCATTTGTGGGATCTCTCTCGCTTTTTCGGGCGTGATGAGGAGGCGCAGAATTACGACGGCGAATGCGCAGGGGTGAATCATTTGAGTTTCATCACCCGCGGGGTGTGGGAGGGGAAGGATCTGTTTACGGAGCTGGACCGGGTGTGCGATCCGGCGGTGTGGCGTGATCCGGAGTTGCAGCCGTGGTGGCCGGAGGGGTCCAAGGCGAACATCCGGCGCAGCGTCCGGCTGTTGCGAGAGCTCTATCTGAAGCTCGGGGTGATGGTCTTTTCCAGCGAAGGCGACGGCATGGCGCATTTGCGTTATGAGGAGGAAGTGGCCGAAGGCCGGGCCAAGTTGGCGGAGCGGAAGGGGGAGGACCTAGAGGCGACGCTCAAGGCGCAGCGGGAGGCCCGGGCGCAGGCGGATGAGTCGTTTGCGGCGGCGTTGAAGCTGGTGGAGCAGCCGGGGTTCTGGGAGGATTACTGGCGGCAGGATCTGCGGTTCGGCCGGGTGGACAAGGATATTTTCGTGCAGATGCTGACGGCGATTGCGGGGGTGAGTCCGGTCAAGGTGGCGGCGAGCTGTCCGGCGAGCGGCGCGGTGGTCGGGGTGCCGGATGATTTCATCTGCGAATACACCTTCCATTTGAGCGGGAAAAAGCGTCAGGCGGCGGGTCGGTATACGATTCCGGCGGTGGTGGCGGGCGTGACGATGGGGATGGTGGCGCACCAGAATCTGCTGGCGGACGCGCTGGCGACGGAGGATCCGAAGCTGTTTGCGCGGGCGTTGTTGACGTATCCGATCAAGTCCTACAGTCATGAGCTGGCGGAGTTGTCCAAGGAGTTGATTGAGATCAACCGCGAAGAGATTGCCCGGCCGCTGTTGCGGGCGGTCGACTATCTGTAAAGAGGGGGCCGGGGGAGGTTCGGTCCTCCGGTTCCGCAGGTGAATCCGGGGCGGGGGCTGTCGGGGCCTCCGCCCTGTTGTTGTCCGCGTACTTTTTCCGGAAAGGGGGGGCGCCGCGCCGGCAGCTACCGGTGAACTTCGCTTTTCTTTGTATACTTCCTTTTCACGGGGAACCCGGTCCGGTCTATCACGCATTGGTCGATCAAAACCGTTACCTCGCTTTTCTTAGCTTACTTTCTTTTCACGGGGAAAAGGGTCTATCACACAGCGGTCCATCAAAGCCGTTATTTCGCTTTTCTTAGCTTACTTTCTTTTCACGGGGAAAAGGGTCTATCACACAGCGGTCGATCAAAACCGTTATTTCGGTTTTCTTAGCTTACTTTCTTTTCACGGGGAAAAGGGTCTATCACACAGCGGTCGATCAAAACCGTTATTTCGGTTTTCTTAGCTTACTTTCTT
>CASFRF010000081.1 GCA_949297015.1 uncultured bacterium | reverse complement strand
CGGTGGTGCAGCTGCCGGCGCGGCGCGACCTGGAGCCGGAACCCGGCCGTTTCCGGCTGGTCGACGCGGAGAGCGGCGAGGCGGCGGAGTGGCGGGTCACCCCGGCCCTGATCCGTCAGTATCAGGAGCGCTATCGTCGCCATCTTGACGGCTGGGCCCGGACGCTGCGCGGGGCCGGGATCGGTTTTTGTCCGCTGCCGGCGGCGGAGTGCTTTGAACCGGCGGCGCTGCGTCCGCTGGTGGAGCCGCGTCCTCGCTGAGGCGCGGCTTTTCCGGGATTTCCCGGAATCCGAACTTGATTTTTGCGGGGAGTGCGGGTACATTGTCGCAAACGTGAAAACTCGGGATCCCCGACAACGCAGAGAGGCGGCGGAGATGACGGACAAACGAACCTGGGCGGCCATTCTGGTGCTGGTGGTTTCGGCGGTGCTGTTCGGGCTGGGGCTCGTCCGCAAGGAGTGGCGGGCGCCGGAGCCGGGAAGCGGTCGGAATCGGATGCTTACGGTCATTCCCAAAGGGACCTCCAGCATGTGGTGGGAGGTGGTGCACAAAGGCGCGGCCGATGCGGCCCGGGAGCTCGGATACGAGTTGTCGTGGACCGGTCCGGAGCTGGAGTCCGACCGCGACCGGCAGATTCAGGTGGTCGAGGACGCGGTGACCAAGGGCTCGGCGGCGATCGTGCTGGCGCCCAACGACGGGAAGGCGCTGATCCGGCCGGTGGAGAAGATCAAGGCCGCCGACCTGCCCTGCGTGCTGATCGATTCGGCGCTGGAGCGGGAGGTGGCCGACAGTCTGGTGGCCACCGACAACCGGGCCGGAGGCGCGGAGGCGGCCCGGCTGCTGGGGCGGGCGCTGGGCGGCCGGGGCCGGGTGATTCTGGTGAAGTTCATCCAGAACTCGATCTCGACCGACCAGCGGGCCGAGGGGTTCCGCGACACGCTCCGCGCGGAGTTTCCGGGGATTGAGATTCTCGACGAACAGTTCACCACCGGCAGCGCGGAGGACGCCATTCAGCGCACCGAGGATATGCTGACCCGCCACGCCGGCAAGGTGGACGGCGTGTTTGCGGTCAACCAGCCGACCGCGATCGGCGCCTACAAGGCGCTGGAGAATCTGGATCTGGCCGGCAAAATCCAGTATGTCGGCTTCGATTCCGACCCCTGTCTGCTCCAGCCGATCGCCGACGGCAAAATTCTGGCGCTGCTGGTTCAAAATCCCTATCAGATCGGCTATCAGGGGGTGCAGATGGCCGACCGGCTGCTGCGCGGGGAGGCGGTGCCGCGGAATCAGACCGTGGACACCATGACCGTGACCCGGGAGAATCTGGAGACGATGAAAAAGGAGTTCCCGGCGGCGCTGGGAATCTGAATCATGAGCGACCGGCGGCGGACTCTTCTGCGGATGTGCGGCGTCACCAAGCGCTTCGGCCCGGTGACGGCGCTGAACAACGTCGATCTGGAGGTGGCGGGGGGGACCGTGCACGCGCTCTGCGGGGAGAACGGCGCGGGCAAATCCACGCTGATGAAGATTCTGGCCGGCGTCTACCCGCCCGATGCCGGATTTATCGAACTCGACGGCGTGCGGCAGACCTTCGCGCGTCCGGGCGAGGCGCTGGCGGCGGGGATCTCGATGCTCTATCAGGAGCTCGATCTGGCGCCCGATCTTACGGTGACGGAGAATCTGTTTCTGGGCGCGGAACTTCGCCGGGGTCCCTGGCTGGACCAGTCGGCAATGCGCCGGAGGACCGCCGAACTGATCGCGCGCTACGGCTTCCGGCTGGATCCGGAGGCGCGGATCCGGGAGCTGCCGGTGGGAGAGTGTCAGGTGGTCGAACTGCTCAAGGCGATCCACCGGCGGGCCCGGATTCTGGTGATGGATGAGCCGACCTCCTCGCTGTCGGAGGCGGAGGCGGAGCGGCTCTTCGCGATCATCCGGCAGCTGCGGGAGGACGGGCTGGCCATCATCTACATCTCGCACCGGATGGAGGAGGTCATGGCGCTGGCCGACGTCGTGACCGTGCTGCGCGACGGGGAGATGGTCCACACCGCCCCGGCGCGGGAACTCACGATTCCGGCGATTGTCGGAGCCATGGTCGGGCGCGAACTTTCCGACTTCTATCCGCGGCGCGAACCGCATCCCGGCGAGGTGATTCTGCAAGTCGAAAAGCTGGCCTCCGCCGAGGGCATCTCCGACATCTCCTTTGCGCTGCGGCGCGGCACCATCACCGGGCTGGCCGGGCTGATCGGGGCCGGACGCAGCGAACTGGCGCGGGTGCTGTTCGGGCTGGTCCGGCCGACCGCCGGGCGGATTCTGCTCCGGGGGCGCGAGGTCCGGTTCGCCGCGCCGGGGGCGGCGATCGACGCCGGCATCGGGCTGGTCACCGAGGATCGGCGCCGGAGCGGGCTGTGCGTGAATCTTCCCTGCAGCTGGAATCTGGCGCTCCCGTGCTATCCGCGGGTGGGGATGAGATTCCGGATTGCGCCGCAGCGGGAGCGGGCGCTGGCGCTGCGCTGCGGGGAGGCGGTCCGGGTCAAGTGGCGCGATCCGGAGGATCCGGCCGCGTCGCTTTCCGGCGGCAATCAGCAGAAGCTGCTGCTCGGGCGCTGGCTGCCGCTGGATCCGGAAATTCTGATCGTGGACGAACCGACCCGGGGCGTCGACGTGGGGGCCAGGCGGGAGATCTACACGCTGCTCAACGAACTGGCGGACCGGGGCAAGGCGGTGCTGGTGATCTCGTCGGACCTGCCGGAACTGTTCGGGATCACCGAGCGGCTGCTGGTCATGCGGCGGGGTCGGCTGGTCGCCGAACGGGAGACCGCCAAGACCACCCCGGAGGAGGTCATGCAACTGGCTGCGGTCGAGGAGTGACGGATGTTTATCGCTGAAAACAAAGAGGTTATAAATATGACGGGGAAACGACGGATCGGTGACGGAACGGAGACGAAAGAGCCGTCACTTCCGGATTCCGGGGAGAGGCCATGAACAAACTGACCAAACAACTGCTGCCGTTCTGCTCGCTGATCTTCATCATTTCGCTGTGGACCTTTCTGCGACCGGACACCTTTCTGACCGCGCAGAACTTCCTGAACGTGCTGCGCCGTTCGTCGGTCAACGGGATCATGGCCGCGGGGATGACCTTCATCATCATCAGCGCCGGCATCGATCTGTCGGTGGGCTCGATGATGGCGCTCTGCGGCATGTCCGGGGCGCTGGTCATGCTGCTGGCCTCGGGCGGCGCCTGGACCACCATTCTGACCACCGGCGCGGTGGAGCTCACCGCCGGGGGCATGCTGCTGGGCGTGCTGGCCGGAGTGGTCGCCGGCGCGCTCTGCGGCGCGCTGAACGGCGGGTTGATCACCCGGCTCAAGCTGGCGCCGTTCATCGTCACGCTGGGAACCATGAGCATCTTCCGCGGAATCTGCTATCTGTTGAACGACAACAAGCCGTTCGCCGTCTCGGCGTTCCGCTGGTTCGACAACTTTTCGGTGCTGGGCGTGCCGCTGGAGGTGCTGCTGCTAATCCTGGTCTTCGCGCTGGCCGGAATCCTGCTCAAATACACCCCCTTCGGCCGCTACACCTACGCCATCGGCTCCAATCCGGAGACCAGTTTTCATGCCGGAATCAACGTCAACCGGGTGCTGCTGGCCATCTACATGTTCGCCGGGGCGCTGACCGGGCTGGCCGGCATGATCGCCACCAGCCGGGCCAGCTCGGCCCAGCCCACCGCCGGCATCTCGCTGGAGCTGGACGTGATCGCCGCGGTGATCATCGGCGGGGCCTCCCCCGCCGGCGGACGCGGCAGCCTGACCGGCACCGCCATCGGCACGCTGCTGGTCGGCTTCCTCCGCAACGGATTGACCATTCTCGGCGTCTCCACCAACTTCCAGCTGGTGGTGATCGGCGTCATCATCATCGCGGCCGTCACCGCCGACCAGTTGGCGACCCGGCGCCGCGCGTAAACCGTGGATCGAACCTTTATGAACCATCGCAAAACCAAAATCGTGGCCACCATCTCCTCCCGGAACTGCTCGGTGGAGCTCCTTCGTTCTTTGCACCAGGCGGGCATGGACGTCGCCCGGATCAACTCCGCCCATTTGAGCCCGGAAGAGGCCGGAACCATCATCGCCAATCTCCGGGCGGTCTCCGACCGGATCGCCATTCTGATCGACACCAAGGGACCCGAGGTCCGGACCTGCGACCTGGCCGCGGAGCGGCCGGTCCGCGACGGTGAAAGCGTCACCCTGGGCGGCCCCGACTCGGAAGCGGAGATCCCGGTCAACTACCAGCATTTCGCCCGCGAGGTGCCGCCCGGCGCGCGCATCGTGATCGACGACGGGCAGGTCGAACTCGCGGTCGAGCGCCGCGAGCGCGGACTGCTGGCCTGCCGGGGACTCGGCGACGGCGTGATCCGGAGCCGCAAAACGGTCAATGTCCCGGGGGTGGAGCTCAAACTCCCGGCGGTGAGCCGCCGCGACCGGGAGTTCATCGAACTGGCCATTGCGCAACAGGTCGATTTCATCGCCCACTCCTTCGTCCGCGGCCACGACGACGTGATGGCCGTTCAGAGCATTCTGGACACCGCCGAGAGTCCGATCCGGATCATCGCCAAGATCGAAAACCGTCAGGGCGTGGAACATCTGGACGAGATTCTGAACACCGCCTGCGGGGTGATGGTCGCCCGCGGCGACCTCGGGGTGGAGATCCCGCTGGAGGAGGTGCCCGAAATCCAGAAGCGGATCATCTATGCGTGCATGCGTCGCCGCAAGGTGGTGATCACCGCCACCCAGATGCTGCAGAGCATGGAGCAGTCACCGCGCCCGACCCGGGCCGAAGTCAGCGACGTAGCCAACGCGGTGCTCGACGGCACCGACGCGGTGATGCTCTCCGGCGAGACCGCCAACGGGCGCTATCCGCTGGAGTCGATCCGGATGATGGCCCGCACCGTGCTCGCCGCCGAGCAGATTCCCCAGGTTCACTTCACCCGGGTCGACCGGGTCGACGATCAGGACGACCCGGTGCGGGGCTTCGTCGTGCGCTCGGCGATCGCGGCGGCGCGGGAACTGCCGGTCAAGGCAATTCTCTGCCACACCGCCAGCGGCGATTCGGCCCGGCTCTGCTCGGCCTACCGCAGCCGGGTGGACATCATCGCCCTGTCGCACCAGCCGCAAGTGGTGCGGCAGCTGGCGCTCTCCTTCGGGGTCCGGCCCTTTCCGGCGCAGTGGTGCGGCTCTTCGGATGAACTTTTCCGCCACGGCGTGGAGACCGCGCTGGCCGCCGGCGAGATCGAACCGGACGATTTGCTGGCGTTGATGGTCTCCTATCCGGTCGACACACCGGGGGCGAATCTGGTGGGCGTGGTGCGGGCCCGCGAAGTCCGGGAACAATTCGGAGGAAAGGGAGCCTCATCATGACGGAGTGCGTCTTCAAGAAATTCGGCGGCAGCTATCAACTGGTGCTCTCCTCGGCGGCCGATCTGCCGCAGATTCTGACCCTCGACCCCGGGCGCTGGGCGGCGCTGGGGGCGCCCTTCACCGCCTTCTCCTGCGATCCGGCCTTTCTGCGCTGTCTGGACGCCGACGGCAACGCCTTTATCCGGATCGACGATTTGCAGGCGGCGCTCCGCTACGCCTTCGACCTCTTCGCCGGGCTGGAACCGCTGGAGCGCACCGCCCCGGAACTGGAGCCGGCGGCGCTGAATCCGGACTCCGCCGAAGCGCAGAGACTGCTCGCCTTCCGGGAGGCCGAACCCGAACTCCTGCCCGGCGACCGGGTGACGCTGGCGGCGGTGCGCGACGCCATTGCCCGGCTGCAGACCGGCAAATTCCGGGGAGACGGCACGCTTCTGCCCGACGCGGTCGCCGGTTCCGGCGCCGAGGCGCTGTTTCAGGCGGTGGCCGCAACCCGGCCCGCCGCGGTTCCCGGAGCCGTCACCGCCGCCACGTTGGCGGCGTTTGAGGCCGACGCGCGGGCGTTTCTGGAGTGGATCGGTCACGCCCGGCTGCCCCGGTTCGGCACCCGGTCGCCGGAGACGATCGAGGCGGCGGTCCGGCCCCTGCGCCGCCAGCTGGATGAGTACTTCCGGCTCTGTGAACTGGTCCGGCTGGATCCGGCCAATCAGGGGTATTTCCGGATCGATCCGGCGGCGCTGCCGGAATTGAACTGGAGCGACCCGGCGGCACTGGAGGCCTATCTGGCGGCGCAGCCGCTGGCCCGGCCCGCGGCCGCGCAGGAGCTCGATCTGACCGGCGAGGTCAATCCCTGGTACGCCGCGGCGCTGGAGACCTTCGCGCAGGTCTTTGAGCTGCGGCGACTGACGGCGGCGAAGTGGCGCGAACTCAAGGCCGAACTGGCGCCCTTCGATGACTACCGGACCCGGCTGGATCAGGACCCGGTGGGGCGGCTCGGCCCGGCGGCGCTGGCGGACTTTCTGAACGGGCCGCAGCCGGAGCTGCTGCGCGGCCTGCTGCGCGAGGATTCGCTGCTGGAGACCCGGCTGGGCGGTCTGCGCGCCTGGGAAAAGGCGCTGCTGATTCAGACCAATCTGCTGACCTTCGCCCGGAATTTCGTCACCTTCCAGGCGCTGTTCGACGCCTCGCAACGCTCGCTGATCCGGGCCGGGTCGCTGATTATGGATGGGCGGCGGTTCGATCTGGCGATCTGGATCAGCGATTATGCGGCGCACAAAAAGCTGGCGCAGACGGCGAATCTGGCGCTGGTCTACGTCGAACTGATCCGGGAACCGACGCTGCCGACGCCGTCCAATCTGGTGGCGGCGGTGATCTCCTGCGGCGAGATGGACAACATCTACCCGGGGCGACCGGTGGTGTTTCAGGACTACGCCGGGAACTTTCACCACGGCCGGGTGCTGGAGTTTCTGGACGGTCCGGTCTCCTTCCGGCAGTCGTTCTCGCTCCCCTTCCGGCGGCTGGGCCGGAATCTCGCCGAAAAATTCCGGAAGTACACCGACTTCAACAATGTGGAAAAGTCGGTCGATTCCGGAATCGACAACGTCATCAAAAATCCTCCCGCCGCGGCCAATCTCAGCAAGGGGCTGCTCTCGAACGGATCGATGCTGATGCTGGCCGGCGGCGTAAGTCTGGCCGCGCTGGGCAGCAGTCTGGCCTTCATGGTCAAATCGCTGAATCAGGTGCCGCTGCCCAAACTGCTGATCGCCTTCGGGGTGCTGGTGCTGATCGTGATGATTCCGCCGGCCTGGTCGGCGGTGGCCAAGTTGCGGCGGCGGAATCTCTCGCGCTTCCTCGCGGCGGCGGGCTGGGTGGTCAACTTGAAGATGCGGCTGAACACCCGCGATTCGCGACTCTTCTCCTACTACGCGCCCTACCCGGCGCCGGCCCGCTTCCGGCGGTTCCGGCCGAAGCTGCCGGGGGGCGGAAAAGATCCGGATCCCGCCTCCGATCAGGGAACCCGCTCCGGGGACTTGAGCTCGAAGCCGTAGACCTCCCACTGCGGCTTCCGGGCGCTGCCGTCGCGGACCAGGTAGACCACCTCCTCGCCCCGCCAGGACCCCTTGTCGTTCTCATAGAGGGTTTTGTTGACCACCCGCAAAACGGACATGGCGGCGGCGCCGGGCAGGCTTTTCTCCTGCCGGGTTTCGGTGCCGAGACTGCGGGTCTTGGGCACGCCGAAGCGCTGGTGGAAGTTGCGGATCCGCTGAAAGACCCCGCGCTGAATCCAGCCGGTGTCGCGCGCGGTGATGCCGTCGAAGAAGTTCCGGCTCAGCTGATCGTAGGCGCGGGTCGCCAGCTGGACCTTGGCCCGGGCCTCCTCGGGCAGCGCGGCGTAGGTCCGGGGTGTCAACCGCGGCAGCTGCGGGTAGAAGAAGCGCGCGGCCACCACCTGGTCGCCCAGCACGGTCAAAGACTCCCGGATGCGCGGCGCGTTCTCGTAGTTGGACTCGTACTCCAGATAGGCGCCGAATTTGGCTCCCTGGCGCAACAACTCCCGTTTCAACACCCGCCGGGCGTGACGGGCGCCGAGCGTTTCGCGATTCAAGTTGAGGTACTTCAGCTGCAGTTCCGGCAGCGTCGACAACGTTTGCAGCGTCTCCAGCTCGCCCCGGTCCAGCGCCTCCAGAAAGGCCGCGGCCACCTCGTCCGCGTGCGAATCCGGACTGGAGGGCTCCGCCCGCCAGTACAGGATCACCGCCAGCGCGGAAACCGCCACCAGCGCCAGTAGCAACAGCCAGCGGGTCCGATTCATGTTTGTTCTTCCTCCTTATCCGGTTGTTCCAGAAGTTGAAGCGCCTTTTCCAGTTGAAGGTCGCGCACCGGGTGCTCCGTCTCCGGCTCGATCTCGCCGGGGTGGATCTGACGCTGCCGCAGCAGCTGCCGGGATTGTTCCGGAGTCAGCTCCACCGTCTCGTCGGGTTGCAGCCCGGAGCCGTCGATCATCTTCCCGCCCGGCGTCCGGTACCGGGCGATGGTGAATTTGAGCGCGCCGCCCTCCGGCAGGGTCAGCACCCGCTGAATGGAGCCCTTGCCGAAGGAACGGGAGCCGACCAGGCGGGCGCGGCCGTGATCCTGCAGCGCCCCGGCCAGAATCTCCGCGGCGCTGGCGCTGCGCTCGTTGATCAGGACCACCAGCGGCAGCTCGTAGAGCGCGGGATCGGCCTCGCCGGTCCGCAGCGTCTCGCCCGGATCCCGGCGGCCGACCGCGGTGATCACCTCCGTGTCCGGCTTCAGAAAGTGGGAGGCCAGCGCCGCCGCCCCCTGCACCAGTCCGCCGGGATTGTCGCGCAAATCGAGGATCAGCGCGCGCATTCCCCGCTCCTGCAACTGTTTGAGCGCAATGCGGAACTCCCTGGGGGTCGCCTCGTTGAACATCTCCACTTTCAGATAACCGATGCCGCCGGGGAAGAGTTTCAAAGCGTTCCCCGGCACCGGATGAACCACGAACGCGCCGAGGTGCAGCCGGAGCGTGATGGGCTCCGCCTCGCCGTTCCGCCGGATCCGCAGCGTCCGTTCCGCCGGGGACTTCCGGAGCAGCCGCGCCAGGCACTCCTGCAGCGTCAGATCCGCGGTGGGGGCGCCGTCGATCGCCAGAATCCGGTCCTCCGGCTCCACGCCGGCCCGGGCGGCGGGCGAATCCGCGAGCACCGAGAGCACCTGCAGCGGCTGCTTCTCATCTTTGGCGATGGTCAACCCCAACCCTTCGCGCTGTCCGGAAAAGAGCCGCTGCGTCTCCTGAAACTCCCGCGGCGGCTGATAGCCGCTGTAGGGATCGAGCTCCCGCGCCATCCCCCGGAGCGCCCCCTCCAGCAAGCGCTCGTAGCTGACGCGCGAAGCGTCGGCGTAGTTCTGATGCAAAATCTCCATCATCGCCGCCAGCCGCGCCGCCGGGTGGTAGGGCGCCTCCGTCTCCGCCGCTTTCGGCTCCGGCACCGGAACCGAACCCGGTTCCGGGGTCGCACATCCGCACAGTCCGAGCGCCACCGCCAGCAGCGGCAGCCCGACCCGACACCACCATCCCGCCATCTCTATTTCCCTCCGGTCATACTCATGAACAGCTCCTCCAGCCCGAACTCCTGCCGCCGGAATTCCGTAATCGGCGCGCCGCTTTGAAACAGCGCGACCATCAGCGCCGCGCATTCGGCGTCGCCCCCCCTGAACTCCAGTTGCAGCTGATTGGCGCCGATCCGCCGTCCGCCGCGCACCTGTGGCTGCTCCAGCGCAAATTTCAACACCGGATCCGGATCGCGCAGCAAGGTGAGCCGGATCCGCCCCCCCTGCTCCGGATCCCGGGTCCGGCCCTCGGCCAGTGCGCTGAAGGTTCCGGCCGACAGGATCCGGCCTCGTTCGATGATCACCGCGCCGTCGCACATATCCTGCAGTTCGGACAGAATATGGGAACTCAAAAAGATCGTCTTCCGCTGCGTCGCCAGCACTTTCAGGAGATCGCGCAGCTCCAGCCGGGCCCGCGGATCGAGTCCCGCCGCCGGTTCATCCAGAATCAGCACCGAGGGGTTGTGCAGCAGCGCCCGGGCCAGCGCCACCCGCTGTTTCATGCCTTTGGAGAGTTGATTCAGAAATTTTTCGCGCAGCGGACCGATTCCGACGAACTCCTCGATCTCTCCAAGTGTCCGCCGCCGCCGGGCGCCCCGCAACTGAAAGGCCCGGGCGAAGAAATCCAGATATTCCCAGACCCGCAAATCGGCGTTTTCCGGCAGCGTGTCGGGCATGTAGCCGACCACCCGCCGGACCTCGTCCGGGTAATCGCTGACCGAAACCCCGTCGTAACAGACATCCCCCGAAGTCGCCTCGTCCAGCGCGGCCATGATCCGGATGGTGGTGGTCTTCCCGGCGCCGTTCGGTCCGACAAAGCCGAAGAGACACCCCGGCTCCAGCGTAAACGAGACGTCGTCCACCGCCAACGTCCGCTGGAAGCGCCGGACCAGATGATTCACCTCGACTCTCATGGGGCTTCCTCCAGCCGCCCGCTCACCAGGGCCCGGATCCATTCGGGATGGTTCACCTCAAATCCAAGCTCGGCAAAGGGGGAGCTTTTCAACTCCGCCAGATATTCGCCGCGCTGGACCTGGAGATCCTCGAATTGCCCCGGCATCTCCCCCGCCAGCATCTGCTGGCACCAGGTATGCCAATCCATGGACCCGTTGTCCCTCCGCGCCGCCGTCAACTCGGCGGCGGCTCCCGCGGCGATCGGCTCCCGATTCCGGAACGCCCGGCCGTCAGGAGCGACGTAGTACAGCTTGACGATCTCGGCGCCAAGGCCGTTGACCACCCGCGGCGCATCGCCGGAATCGGCCTCCAGCAGCAGTTTTTCGCGGCGGACCTCACTCTTGCGCAGCGTCAACAGCAGCGGCGTCCGGGGACTCACCCAGGCGCCGGTGAAGCGCAGACCGTCCACCACGCCGAGCCGGGCCCCGGTCGTCCGCCCCAGTTCGCCGAACTCAACTTGCGCCGACTCCGAAAAGCGCAGCTCTTCGGGCGGATAGGTGGCGAAAATCCCCTGTCCCTGCACCGTGAGCGCCCGTGATTCTCCCTGCTCCAGCCGGGTCAGCACCGCCACCTGGACCCGGGTGACCAGCCCCTCCCTCAGAACAATCTGCCCCAGCATCAAACCGATAAAGAACAGTGAAATCAGCGGCGTGGTCCAGAACAGCGCCGACAGCGCCTTCCGCCGCGCGCAAAACCAGAAATTCAGCGGACCGACCACCAGCACAAAGAGAGTCAGCAAGATCAGGATCAACCAGAAATCCCGTTCCGGAACCAGCGTCCTGCCGAAATCCTTCAACTCCCGATTCCGCTGCTGAAGCATTTTCGCCTTCACCGTCATGGCCTGCAACGAGGAAATGACCTGTGTCCAGCGGCTCGAAACCAGCTTCCTCGCCCCGGCATTCTCCGGAAATTCGGCACCACCGCCCAACCCCAGCGGGTTCCAGCTCAGCGTCTTCGTCTTCGCCGCCAGCAGCAGCACGCCGCCCAACCGTTGATATTCTTCGAGCGCCCGCTTTACCTCCGGGGAGAGGCGCTCGAACTCGGCGGAGGTGAGAAGCACGGCGTTGAACTCCGAATAGGCCTCCCGGCGGGGGCTCCAGTTCTCCACCGGCTGCTCCGCGGTCAACAGTTCACAGCTCTTGAACGGTTCATTCCTGAAACTGCTGGCCCCCTGAGAGACCAGAATCGCCTCTTGACTGGTGCCGAAACGCGGATCCCGCCGGTACGGCACGGCGCACTCCTGCTCCAGCTCTTCCGGCATCGCGTCGCCGTCCACGGTCAGCTTGATCCGGGGGGAAGGCCCGGAACGCCGCATTCCGTAGAACAACAGCCGAACCTCCCGGGTTGCGCCCGGCGGCAGAACCGTCGCGGTAGAGGCCTGATTTTCGATCTCGACCCGGACCCGGCGGGTTTCCGGGCCGTGGTTGATCAGCAAGAGCGGTTGCTCCCGGTATCCGAAAGTAAGGTTCCAGCGGTTGGTCAGTCGCGGCAGGATCTGCAACTCCACATCCTGGAACACCGCCTGTCCCGCGGCCTGAAGCAGCGCAAACAACAGCAGCAGCAGGACTCCGAATCCATGTTTCCAGCTCATGACACCATCACCCCGGAACGCAGATTCACGCCGGCCGGATCGATGCTCCGCAGCAGCTTTTCGATAATCGCCCCGGTGGAGATTCCCTCCAGCCGGGCGGCGTAATTCAGAATCAACCGGTGGTTGAGCACCGCGGGGAGCACCTGCGCCACCTCGTCAAATCCGGCTGCCGGGCGCCCCGCCAGCAACGCCGCCGCCCGGGCGCTTTCGGCGGTGGCGATCGCCGCCCGGGGCGAGGCGCCGTAGGCGACAAAGCGCCGAACCTCCTCCGGCGCCGCCGGGTCATCGGGATTGCTGGCGGCGATCAGCCGCCCGACATAATCGGCTACGGCATCGGGCAGCACCACGCGGTCCATCAGCGAAAACAGCTCGTCCAGTTCCGCGCGGCTGAGCGTCCAGTCGGAGGAGGGAACCTCGCCGCGGCGCCGGGAACGAACGATTTCGGCCAGCGTCTCCGCGGAACTGCCGCCGACCTGCAGCTTGAACAAAAAGCGGTCCAGCTGCGCTTCGGGCAGCGGGTAGGTGCCCTCTAGCTCGATCGGATTCTGGGAGGCCATGACCAGAAAGGGCCGCGGCAGGGGCCGGGTCTCGCCGAACATGGTGACTTCCGACTCCTGCATCGCCTGCAACAATGCGGCCTGGGTTTTGGGGGAAGCGCGGTTGATCTCGTCGGCCAGCAGCAGCGAAGTGAAGATCGGACCGGGTCGGAAGACCAGCTCCCGCCGGCCGTCGACGCGCTCCTGAAGGATGTTGGTTCCGAGAATATCGCCCGGCATCAGGTCGGGGGTGAACTGCACCCGGTTGAAGGGCAGCTGCAGCAACCGGCTCAGGGTCCGGATCAATTCGGTTTTGCCCATGCCGGGCAGCCCTTCCAGCAGCAGATGCCCCCGGCTCAGAAAACCGATCAGCACCAGACGGTGCAGCTCATGGTGCCCGAGCAGCGCCCGGTCCAGTTCGTGCAAAATGCGCCGGGCCAGCTCCGCGCCGCGGAGCAGCGTCTCCCGCTCGATCAACTCCTGTGCCTGCATCGTGTGTCCGCCCCTGCCCCCGAATTTCCCGCTTTCCAGAGCCGATGGAAAGATCCTGTAGTTAACGTAACCGTATTTTCACCGATGTCAACGTCAAAAGCCGGGAAAAAGAGCCATCCTTCTTCCGGATTTTTTTGACGGATCATCCGGCAAAGTTCCGTCACTTTCCCAACTTCTGATCCAGAAACATCTTACAACTTATTTTCAAACGCTGATCAAAATGCTTTTCGCCGTTGGCGGAGGGCCGGAACCGGTGATCGGGCCCGAGTTCCCAGGGGAGCGGCGCCGCCGGAGCGCCCTCGGCGGTCAACGTCAGCGTCCCGTTCTGAAACGCCAGTTGCAGCTGGTCGGCGCGGAAATCGGCCAGCAGCGCGGCGGCGAATTCGGCATTAGCCGTCTTTTCCAGAGGGCCCGGAAGACCTTGCCAGCGCAAGCCGGAACCGACGAGTTCGCCTCCGGTCAATCGCCAGCGGGGTGTGGACTCCGCGCTCCGGCGGTAGCGCAGCGTCCCGGAGAGGGTCCCGGTCAGTTTCGCCCCGGCGACGCCCAGTTCCCGATACAGTTCCCCGGCGGGATAGGCCGTGACGGCCAGCACCACCTCCTCCTGCGTCGGATCCACCGGCGCGAGCAGTTGACGCCGCCCCAGCAACCCCCGGTCGGAGGCCGCCCGCAGCAGCCAGGCATCGGTTTCGCGAATCAGATCCACATGGACGTCGGTGGCGCTCAGGCCTTCAAGTTCCAGCAGCGGCGACCGGAGCTCCAGCTCGAGCCGCGCCGGAACCGGAAACGCGGAGAGCGTCGCCCGGACCTCCCCCGCCCGGATTCCGGTCCCGGTCAGCGTTCCCCGGGTCAGCTGCAAACGATAGCCGACCCGGAAGTGTCCCTCGCGAAAGGAGAGCGTCCCCTCCCCCGCCAGCTGTCCGGAGACGGTCACCGCGGGCAAAGCGGAATTCAAATCTCGCGCGGGCACCGGCGTCCGCAGCTCCAGCGCGGGCAGTTTGAAATCCGCCGTGAACTGCCGCGGCAGCCGAGCGGATCCGGTCCGTCCGGTGAAGTATAAACCCGATCCGCCCACGATCGGCGCGGCGGCGGTTCCCCGGAAGGTCAGTGCGCCGGGCAGCCAGGTCAACTCCGCTTTGAGCGAAGCGATCAGCGGTCCCGCGCCGGTCACGGCGGCGGTCTCCAACGACCCCTGATTCTCCCGGCGGGTCAACCGGATGCCCGAGACGGTCACGCCGTCGCCGCGGAAGGTTCCGCCCTGAATCGTCCAGCCGTCAACGCCGAATTCCGCCTGTTCGGCCGTGACCGCGATCGCGGAGTCGTCGGACTTCAGTTGAAATCCGCACCCGCTCAGACGCGCCCCGTCAACGGCCACCGTCCGCGCCGTCCCAGTCCAGCCGTCACCCTGCAGTGTCGGCTGCGGCAAGGTGAAACGCCCGTCCCCGATCGCCGCGGTCGCCGCGCGCAGCAGCCACGGCCCGCAACCGGCGGCGACCGATTCCCAGCGCTGACCGGCGCCGTCCACGGTCGCCCGGTCGCCCGTCAAGCGCCACCTTCCGAACCGCCGGGCAGGGTGCTCCAGCACGCCGCGCCGGACCGGGGGTTTCCCGGAAGAAGTCTCTATTTCGAGCCGGCCGGAACGAAAATCCGTTCCCTTCAAAACACCCTTCTCAAGCTCCAGAACCGTCTTGACGGCAGATCCGTCAATTTCCACCGTCATTTTTCCTACTTTTGCGTAATCACCTTCCCCGCCAGCAATTTGTGAATCCGTCACTTGCAGTTTGAACCGTTTTTCGGGAGTTTTTTGACGGAGCGTTCCGGCAAGTTCAAAGCGGCCCCCGGTCACCAGTGCGGCGGGGGTCTCCCCGGTCAGACGCGCCACCTGCCCGTGAATCGTCCAGCCGTCATTTTCCCACTTCAGATGAGCCGCGGAGCTCTCCAGCCGATAATTCCCGAAAGGAAGCACCGTCCCTGGCGGCAATTCGGAATTTTGAATCCGCAGCGCACCTTTGATGCGGTCCAACGTGCCTTTCAGCGGCAGGCCCGTGCCGCCCCCGGCGGGGATGAAAGTTCCGGAAAAAAGCTCCTCCGTCCGGCTCTGATCGCCCTCCAGTCGGCAATGCTCCAGCCGCCCGAGCTCACCGATCCGGACCGGATCCGAAAATTCCAGACTCCACGCCGGTCCGACGCGCCGGAATTCCGCCCGACCGGTCGTCTCCAGCCGAAGCCCTGCGACTGTCCACGTCCACGCCGCAGGCCGGGCTTCAGCCGAACGCAGCAGCAAGCGGTCGAAACTCCAGTTCCGCTTCCACCGGACCTCGGCTTCCCAGCCCGACTCCGACGGAGCCTGTTGCAGGGCGAGCGGAAAATCCCCCGGAAACTGTCGCAAAAAAGCCCCATTTACCCGCCGCGAACGCAGCAGCAACCGTTTGCCCGTCCAGTCGACTTCGCCGGAAAAACGTTGCGCGCCGAGTTGCAGTCGCAAATTCCCCCCCGCCTGAAATTCAGCGGTAAACGGCTGTCCGCGCCAGATGCCGGAACAGGTCAACTGTTCCAGCAAATAGGGTTGCAGCGCAACGGCCAACCCCGAAAGCTCCAACTCCGGCGGCGGTTTCAGGTCAGTAAGGGAGACTTTTTCAGCCTGCAGTTCCAAACTCCCGCCGTAGGGAACGGCTCCGTCGGGCACCGGAAACGTCACTTGCTCTTCCGGCGGGCCGGGCGGCTCCGACTCCGGGCAACAGTACTCCAGAACCAGACTGCCGCCCAGCAACAGGAGACACCCCGCCAACAGCCATCTACCCCCGTTCATGATCCCCTTTACGCGGTTGCGCCGGTCCGCAAAGCCTCGCCGGACCGGCGAAAATCAGCCCTATTTGAGCGTATTCAAAAACCGGTCCATCCGATTCAGCGCTTCAATGATATCCCCCGAGGAGGCGGCATAGGAACAGCGGATGAAACCCTCCCCGCAATCACCGAATGCATTTCCGGGAACGACCGCCACCTGCTCTTTTTCCAGCAGCGTCCGGGCGAAATCCATGCTCGAAAGCCCGGTTCCATCGAGTGCCGGAAAGGCGTAAAACGCCCCTTTTGGCAGCAGACAGGGCAATCCGATCCGGTTGAAGCCGTCCACAATCAGATTCCGCCGTTCCAGATAGGAGGAACGCATTCGTTCCACCTCCGATCGACCCCGGCGCAGCGCCTCCAGCGCCGCCTCCTGCGAGGTGGTGGTGGCGCACATGATCGCGTACTGATGAATCTTCATCATGGCGTCGATGATCTCATGCGGACCGCAGGCGTAGCCGACCCGCCACCCGGTCATGGCGAAGGCTTTGGAAAATCCGTGCAGGAAAATCGTCCGGTCCCGCATGCCGGGCAGCGAGGCGATCGACCGGTGCCGCCCTTCGTAACGCAGCTCCGAATAGATTTCGTCGGTGACCACCACCAGATCGCGATCAATCGCAATCCGGGCGATTTTCTCCATCTCCTGCTCGTCCAGCACCGCGCCGGTTGGATTGCAGGGAAAATTGATCAGCAACACCCGGCTTTTCGGAGTGATCACCTTTTCCAATGCCGCGGCGGTCATCGAAAAGGCGTCCTCGCGACGGGTCTCCAGCACCACCGGAACCCCGTGCGCCATCCGGATCTCCGCCGGATAGGAGACGAAACAGGGCGCCGTATAGATCACCTCGTCCCCCGGGTTGATCAGTGCGCGCATGGCCAGGTCCAGCGCTTCGCTGACCCCGATGGTGACCAGACACTCCCGCTCCGGAGAGTACTCCACCTGATAATTCTCGCTCACATAACGGCAGATTTCCCGGCGCAAGGCGGGCAATCCGAGGTTGGAGGTGTAGCTGGTGTGGCCCTTTTCCAGCGAAAACATGCCGCTTTCGCGGATAGTCCAGGGCGTGGTGAAGTCAGGTTCTCCAACCCCCAGACTGATCACCCCCGGCATGGTGTTGACCAGATCGAAAAACACTCGAATGCCGCTTTTCGGCAACGCGGCGATATGCTCCGCAACGTAGGATCTACGGACAGATTTTGAGTCTTTCATATTCTTCGTCATCGTTCATCAACTTGTGGGATTCTTTGTACTTTTTCAACAGAAACAGCGTTGAGGTGGAGAGTACTCCTTCGATTGTTGACAGTCGAGCCGAGACGAAGGAGGCCACCTCCTGCAAGGAATCGCCCTCCACCATCAGCTGCAGATCGTAGCTGCCGGAGACCAGATAGAGGTCGATCACCTCCGGGAAACGGGCGATCCGCTTGGCCGTCTGATCGAATCCTCCCTCGCGCCGGGGGGTGACCTTCACCTCGATCAGGGCCCGGACCTTGGTGCTTTGGACCGCGTCCTCATTCAAAATAACAGTGAAGCCTCGAATCACATCCTCCGCTTCCAGTTCCGCAATCAACTGTTCCGCTTCCTCCGGCGTACAGCCCGACCGGACCGCCAGTTCGGAAAGTTTCATTCTGGCATTTTCCTGCAGCAGGGCCAGGATCTTCTCCTTCTTATCAGTCATCTCTCCTCCTCCACTACTACTGGATCGGCATTTTGCTGATCACAAAAAACAAAATTCCGTTATACAGAAAACTGTCCAAGACATCGAACACCCCGCCCATCCCCGGGATGATCGTACCGGAATCCTTGACTCCGGCGGCCCGTTTCAGCGCCGATTCCGTCAGATCCCCGGCAAACGAACCCAGCGCCAGCAGCAGCGACCAGAGCAGCACCGTCGCCGGGGTAAGTCCCGCCGGCGCCAGATTCAAGCCGTAGAGCAGAAAACCCGCGCCCACCGAAAAAATCACGCCGCCGCCAGCACCCTCCCAGGACTTTCCGGGACTCAATGCCGGTACGATCTTATGGTTGCCGCCCGGCAGCCAGCGGTTGGACAACATTCCGACGATATAGCCGCCGGTATCCATCATCTTGGTCACCAGCACCAGAAACAGCAGGGCGAACGCGCCGGCCTGGTAATAGATCATGGACAGAAAGAACACCGGAGCCATCAGGAACAACCAGCCCCCCAGCGACCCGGCCAGCTTCGGCAACAGAGTATGATTCCGATGACAGAACAACAGCGCCAGCCAACCGCCGAAAATCAACACCAGCGGCACCCCGAATTGAAACCCGCACAGAAAATCATACGCAACTTCCGCCGTCCTCTGCGCCAGAAAAACCCATCCCAGAAGCAGAAAAAAGGCCGCCGCAAACCATCCGCACAACCGTGGAAATCCTGCCAGTCCCAGTTTTCCCAGCAGCGTCATCCCCTCTTTGACCAACCCGTAACCCAGCAGCGCCGATACGGCTGCAAAAATCCACGGACCCCCTTCGCGCCAGAAAATCAACAGCAGAAAAATGCCCAGCAACAGCACGAAACTGGGAATTCTGTACTTCAACATCTGCAGCGCTCCATCTTACTCCTTCGTTATCTTTACCGTCATTGATCCGTCAAATATCCGTCAAATATCCGTCAAATATAAAAAATTCTTTACTTTTCAAGACTTTATACCACCAAATCTCCGGTCGCGCCTGCCGTATGCCGCGATCGCCTCGGCCAACTCGTTTCTGCCGAAATCGGGCCACAGCACCGGCGTCACATAGAGCTCGGAGTAGGCCAGCTGCCAGAGCAGAAAGTTGCTGAGCCGCAACTCGCCGGAGGTCCGGATCAGCAGATCGGGATCCGGGATCTCCGGGTCGTAGAGAAAATCCCGAAATTTCTGCTCATCCAGCGTTTCGGGATTCACTTTGCCGGCGGCGACGGCCCGGCCCAGCTTCCGCGCCGCATCGACCAGCTCCGCCCGGCCGCCGTAATTCAGAGCGAGAACCAGCGTGCCGCCCCGGTTTTCCGCCGTCGCCGCAATCGCCTGCAACAGCTTCCGCCGGGGACCTTCCGGCAACCCGTCGGTCCGCCCCAGCGTCTTCAAGCGAATTTTCCTCTCCATCAGCTGCGGCAGCTGACGATCCAGAAATTCCGAGAGCAGATTCATCAGCCCCAGCACCTCCTGCGGCGGCCGCTTCCAGTTTTCCGTACTGAAGGCGTACAGCGTCAGATACTCCAAACCGAACTCCTGCGCCGCCTCCAGCACCACCCGGACCTGTTCCGCGCCCTGACGATGTCCGGCGGAACGTTCCAACCCCCGCTCCCGGGCCCAGCGCCCATTACCGTCCATGATGATCGCCACATGCCGCAGCTTCGACTTCGCTTCCGCCATCACCTGTCCTCGGGGAAAAAGTGTGATTCAACCAGTTGACACAAAGCATGATAGACCGGAAGATGCAGTTCCTGAACCCGGTAGGTTTCCTGCTCCGGAACCCGGATCAGCCAATCCGCCTCGCCGGCCAGCACGCCGCCGGTCGCGCCGGTCAACAGCAACCGCCCGATGCCGCGCACCCGGGCCGCACGGAACGCCTGCAGAATATTCCGCGCATTGCCGGAGGTGGAAATGCCCAGTACCAGATCCCCCGGGCGCCCCAGCACCCAGAGCTGCTGCGCAAAAATCAATTCCCCGGCCACGTCATTCAAAAACGCACTGCCGAAGGCCGGGTGCGACAACAGTGAAACGCAGCGCAACCCCTCCTCCAGCTGCTCCGCCAACGCCCGGCCGCCGACACCGTACAACTCCTCAAACTGCTGTTGCACCGCCGCCGGCAACCGCCGCTTCCGGACAAAACTTTTGAGCAGTTCCCCGGCGATGTGCTCGGCATCCGCGCCGCTGCCGCCGTTGCCGCAGACCAAGAGCGTCCCCCCGCGGGCGAAGGTTTCGATCAGAATCCGACCGGCCGTCTCCAGCTCGGGCAGCACCGGTTCCAGCACCGGATACCGCACAATCAACTGTTCCAGAATTTTTTCCATGATCTTATAAAGTACACGGCTCCGCCGCCGATTGCAAATCAAATGCGGAAAAAAGCGACTTCCGAAACGGAAGCTCCGTACCGATTGTTGAAAATCTGTTTGTACATTGTTAAAAAACTGTGAATAAACGTGAACAACTCTTTTTATTGCCGGTTCTCCCGAGGTTATTCCCCCGCTTATCGACAGCGAGGATTTTCTTCAACTTCTTTTCCCTCAACGATCGTTTTCCTTTTATTCACAATTTTTCCGGATTCTGTCACTACTTATTTCAATCTTTCTTTGTAAAGAGATATCAGAGTAGAAATACGAAATTCACGACCGTGGAGCCGGAGTCACTTTTCCAGATTTTTCTCCGGGAATTTCTTCTTGACAAGGTACGATTCTCGGCTATATTACAAACGGAAAGAAAAGGCAGAGGATTTTCTCGGGAAAGGCGTCAAGATGAAATTCAAAGTCAATCGCGAAAAACTTTTGAAGTGTCTGCAACGCGTAAACAGCGTAGTCGGCACCCGGTCGACTATGGCGGTGCTGAGCAATGTGCTCCTGGAAGCGGATGAAAAGGGACTCGCCCTGACCACCAGTGATGTCGAAATCAGAATTACCACCCATCTGGATTGCGAAGTGGAGACCCCCGGCGTGACCACCGTGCCGGCCCGGAAATTTCTGAGTTTGGTCAGTTGCTTCGTCGAAGACGAAGTGCAGGTGGAGGCCGACGCCAACAACCATGTGAAGCTCGACTGCGGCACCAGCTCCTTCACCTTGCTGGGGCTGCCGCCGACCGATTTTCCCGAAGTGCGGGAGGTGGAGCCGGTGCGGCAGTTGAAGATCAAGGAGAACGATTTCAAGCGGATGCTCAATTCGGTCACCTACGCGGTCAGCGCCGAGGACAGTCGCAAAGTGTTGACCGGGGTTCTGTTGACGGTGCTTGACGGTTGCTGTACCCTGGTCGCCACCGACGGCAAACGACTGGCGATTCAGGAGCAGAATCCGCTGAGCGTTTCGGGCAACGACGGGGATTCGGTGGTGCCGCTGAAGGCCGCCAATGAATTGAAGCGGTTGTTGGAAGGCGACGGTGAACTGGAGATCGTGCTGGGTGAGAAACAGTGCGTGTTCCGAACCGCGAATTTCACGCTGACCAGCAAGTTGATCGAGGGGAATTATCCGAATTACCGGCAGGTAA
The DNA here is from genome assembly GCA_949297015.1 of uncultured bacterium. Taxonomy (GTDB): domain Bacteria; phylum Verrucomicrobiota; class Lentisphaeria; order Victivallales; family Victivallaceae; genus CASFRF01. The sequence continues at coordinate 23,472 of CASFRF010000081.1, read as the reverse complement.
TTCCGCCGGGGTGTCAGCGCCGGGTCGAGATCGAGGCGGCCAAGCTGCTCTCCAAGATCGAAATGGTTTCCCAGGTGCTCAGCGATTCCAGCGCCTATGTGGTGTTGTCCTTCCGCGACAACCAGTTGCGAATTACCGGGTCCAGCAGTGAGATCGGAGCCGGCAGCGACGTGATGGAGGTGAAGCTGGAGGGAGAGCCGTTCGACGTGTCGTTCAAACCCTCCTTCCTGGCCGATCCGTTGCGGGTGACCACGGCGGACCGGATTGTACTCAAAGTCAACGATCCGTTCAATCCGGTGGCGATGGAGGGTCACGAAGGCTTTTTGTACGTCATTATGCCGATTCGCAACAAGTAAGCGTTTCCGGCGCTTGACGGAACGGCGGCGATGCCTCTGCTGGAATCTCTGGAGTTGACGGATTTCCGCAATTATGAGCATCGCCGCTTTGTTTTTGAGGCGGATCGGGTTGTGCTTTGCGGCGCCAACGGCCGCGGCAAAACCAATTTGCTCGAAGCGATCTATTTTTTGAGCATTCTGCGTTCATTTCGGACTTCGGCCACCCGGGAGCTGATTCGGCTGGGACGCCCCCGATTCCGGTTGTCGGGAGCGGTGAACAAAGCCGGATTCCGGGAGGAGTTGCGCCTGGAGCAGCAGCGTGGCGGCGGCCGGGCGCTGGCCATCAACGGGACTGCGATCCGTCGCTCTAGCGAGTTTATCCGCGAATTCCGGGCGGTGGCCTTTGTGCCCGAGGACAAAATGCTGGTGGCGGGCGCGGCCGGTTACCGCAGGCGTTTTTTCGATATGTTGATTTCGGTTTTGAATCCGGAATATCTGCGGCGACTGCAACGTTACGCGGCGGCGCTGGCTCAGCGCAATGCCGCGTTAAAAAGGCAGTCGGGCCGGGCGGCGGCCGCGGCTTTTGAAGTGGAATTGGCGGAGCAGGGGGCCTATCTTGGGCGGGAGCGGGAACGGTATTGTGCGCTGGTCGAAACGACGTTGAACAGGTTGGCCGGAACCGGTTCGACGTACACGGTGGCGTATGAGCCCGATTTCCCCCGGGATGAGGAGGCGTATCGCGAACGCTTGGCCCGGGATTTTGAGCGGGATCAGCGCTTTGGTTTCACCGGCTCCGGGCCGCAGGCCGACGAGGTGCGGTTTCTGGCGGGAGGGGAAGCGCTGCGTCACTACGGATCGACCGGTCAGCAGCGGCTCTTTGCCCTCTATTTGAGGATGGCGGAGTTTGAACTGGTGTCGGCCGGAGCCGCCGGCGGCGTGCTGGCGCTGGTGGATGATGTGACCGGGGAGCTGGATCCGGTGAACCGGGAGCGGTTTTTCAACCAGTTGCGGCGGGCCGGTCAGCTCTTTCTGACGGTGACGTCACGCCGGGAGGAGGGGTTTCCCGGAGCCCGATGGCTGGAAATTTGAGGAAAAAGGTGGGGAGAATCGGTTATTTCGGCGGGACTTTTGATCCGCCGCATTTGGGCCATCTGGCCATCGGGCGGGCGGTGCTGGCGTCCGGACTGGCCGATCAGGTGGCCTATGCGCCGGCGTATGTCCCCCCGCACAAGCAGGAGCGGAAACTGTCGCCGTTCGCCGACCGTTTGGCCATGACCGAGGCGTTGATCCGCGGCGAACCGGGGTTGTGGTGCTGCGATCTGGAGAACCGTCTGCGGCTGTTTCCGAGCTACACCATCGAGGTGCTGGCGGCGTTCCGGCGGGAACATCCGGCGGACGAGGTCGCATTGGTGATCGGCGGTGACAGTCTGGTCCAGCTCCCGACCTGGCATCGGGCGCGGGAACTGGTGGCGGAGTACCGGGTGATCACCTTTCCCCGGCGGGAGTGGCGTCCGGACTGGCGGGAATTGGCCCGGTTTTTCGGGGAGGAGGGGGCGGGCCGTTTGCGTCAGGGGGTGCTGGCGGTGCCGTTTCAGGAAATATCTTCCACTTCGATCCGAAAAAAAGTGGAAAAAGGGGAGAAACTGGATCATATTATAAGCGAGGGCGTCAAGACCTATCTGGAAAAGCATGGTCTTTATCGCGGAACAGAGGCGGAAGAGAGGAAAAATCAGAGGTAAGATGTCGGAACAGGCGCAAATCACACCGAAGGAGCTGGCCCGTTTCTGCGCCGAGTGCGCGGCGGAAAAACAGGCCGAGGAAGTGAAGATTCTGAACGTCGGGGAGGTCAGTTCCATCGCCGACTGCTTTGTCATCGGAACGGCGAATTCCGAGCCGCAGCTGCGGGCGATCACCGGTTTTGTGGAGCGCGAAGTCCGGGAACATTACCGGTTGCGCCCGTTGTCCGAATGCGGCGACGCGGCCAGCGGCTGGGTGCTGCTCGACTTCGGCACGGTGCTGGTTCACATCATGACCGGAGAGATGCGTCAACGTTACAATCTGGAGGGTTTGTGGGGTGCGGGCGACCGGCTGGAGGAGATCCGGCAGGTGGAGAAACTGACCTCCCGCTGAGCGTAACGTAAATGGACGACCAATCATGACCACCGAGGCACAGCGCAATTTCAACGAATTTCAGTGGGAACAGGAGATCCGGCGCGATGAACGGCGGATTTCCTGCTATTTCCGCGAGCTCTGCTGTTGCCTCGATCTGCCGGGAGAGGAGGAGATCATCTACGATCATTTGATGTCCCGGTCCGACCTGGTTCCAGATGGAATCACCGCGCAAAATTTCCGCTCCTGGTTCGATCACGAGGACGAGGCGGACGAGGATGAGGAAAACCGGCCCCGACGGCCCGGCAGCGAACTGGTCGATCAACTCGACCGGCTGTCTACCGAATGGAATGCGCTCAGTGCGGGACAACTGAGTGGCGAACACTATTTTGAAGGGATCGGTGTGACCGGGGCGCTGGCCAAACTCCTGGCGCGGGTGGCCGACTGGAGCGACGTGGACCGCTCCGAACTCCCGGCGTTGCGCCGGAGTCTCGGTAAGCGGGCGATGCTCGATTTGAACGATGCCGCCGGCCGCCTGATGCGGCTGGCCGGCCGGGAACGGCAGTTGCGCGGCGCCATTGTATCGCTGATCGAAGAGCTCAAGGGAATCCGCGAGCGAATCATCGACGGTTGCTGAGCGATGACGAGCGAAGAGATCCGGAACCGGGAGCGGCTCTGGCGGCCGGCCGCCGCCGGACTGGCCGCGTTGGGCGGACTGGCCACCATCCGTACCTTCGCCGGTTGCCGATTCAGTGAAATGGTCCGATTTCAGATTTTCGGATCGGAACCGCCGGTCTGGGGTCTGCTGTTGGGGATTCTGGCGGCGCTGTGCCTGCTGAGGCTGAAACTTTCCCGCCGGGATTTGACACTGGCGCTGCTGCCGTTGCTGCTGAATGTTCCCCTCCAATTTTTTCCGGTCGCTTTGCCGAGCGTGATCGTCTACGTGTTTTCAATCTCCTGGAGCGTGGTCCGGCTGGGGGCGGTGGGGGTATTCGCGCCGCTGACCGGCGCGGTCAACTGGAACCGGGTGCTGCCGTGGGGATTGCTGGCGGTGACGCTGGGCTTTGCGGCACAAGGGGTGATCGCCTCCGAACTGGCCTGGCGCGGCATGTGGTTGACCGCCTCGGACTGGCTGAGCTATGTGGAGTGCTGCCGGAACACCTGGAACGGGGCGTTCATGATCAGCGACTGGCCGGTGCGCGGATTTTCGGCGGGACACTTCATGCCCTCCTTTATTCTGCTCTTCGCGCCACTCTTCGGACTGTTTCCGAGCCCGCATGTGGCGTTTGCGCTCAACGCGGTGATTCTGTTCGGCAGCGCGGGGCTGGTCTACTTCTGTGCCCGGCGCTACCGGCTGCGGCCGGGGACGGCGGCGGCCGTGGGGCTGCTCTATTTGCTCTATCCCTCGATCAGCAATCTCAATCTCTGCTTGTTCTACGGGTTCAACGCGCTCTATTTGTTCATCCCGTTCTTCATTCTCTACTACTGGTGTTTCAGCACCCGGAAGTACGGTTGGGCCGTTGCGATCATGATTTTTCTGTTGCTGATCAAGGAGACGGTAGGGGTGTTTTTCGCCGGGTGGGGGGTGGTGCTTTTTTTCGGCGGCCGCCGGACATTCGGACTCTTCACCGCGCTGTTCGGCGCGGCCTATTTCTTGGTGGTGCAGCGCTATGTGATTCCGGCCTGTTCCGGCGGCGAGTATTTGTTTTACAACCAGTTTGAGGCGCTGGGAGATTCCATTCCGGAAATTCTGATCTCGCCGCTGACCCGACCGGAGGCGTTCTGGGGTCAGCTGCTGACGCTGAAAAATCTGCTTTTCCTGCTGCTGCTGCTGCTGCCGATCTTTCCGGCGGGGTGGGGAAGACCCGGACTCTGGCTGGCCGGAGCGGGTGTGCTGGTCTTCAACTGTCTGCGGGGAAGCGCGGAGATCGTCAACATCTCCCAGCAATATCAGACGGAGAACGTGATCTATTTCACCATGCTGGCGCTCTACGGCATCAAGGACCCGCCGCGGCGCTGGCTGCGGGTGCTGTGTGCGCCGGGCCCGGTCCCCGGCCGGGCCCGGAGTCGGCGGCTGATGATTGTCGGAACCCTGGTCAGCGCCGGGCTGCTGCACTACTTCTGCGCCCAGACCTTTTACGGCGCGAACTCCCTGAGCCGGTTCCGGGATCTGGTCGACGTCCGGCCGGTGATCGAGGAGTTGCATCAGGTGCTGCCCGCCGGCGCCGTGGTGCGGACCACCGAGCGCAGCGCGGCGCAGCTGGCGTTGCGGAACCGGATGTCCCGCAATCTGCTGCCCGAAACGGAGTATGTCTTCTACGACCTCACCGACGGGCTGGCCAACAACAGCGAACTGCACCGGGAGATGCTCGGGTCGAAGGATTTCCAGCTGATCTGGATGCGTCAGACCGGACCCCACAATTTCTACTTGTTCCAGCGGGGGGCGGAGCCCCGGCGGATGCCGGAACTGCGGCAGCTCAGCGAGGCGGAGTTTCAGCGTCTGGGGCAGCCTCTCGCTTTGCATGAAGGCGCGGAGCTGGCCGAGGCCCGGGTCGCGCTGCGCCGCTTCCCCGACGGCCGGACCGGATTGGTCCTGGCGGTGCGACGCACCGGCTCCGGCGACCGCTTTCTGTTGCTGAACCTGTTTTTGACGGCGGGCGGAAAAAGTGTCGGCTATGCGATTCCGTTCGGGCTGGGATTGCAGCTGCCGGAGCAGCACCCCCCCGACGGCGTCTTTGTTCTGGAACTTCCTCTCGCCCAAGCGCCGGAGGCCGTCTATCTCGCGGCCTTTGAGCTGTGACGGGAAAGTGACGGAGCGATGACGGAACGTTGACGGATCAGCCGTCAACGTGGGCGTCGAGCCGTCGAAAGCCGGAACTGAGGCGGTGGGGGTGGACGAAATCGGCGGTGGCCGCCGGATGGAGCCAGCACACCACGTCGGCCTTCGCCCCCGGCGCCAGACGGCGCGGAACGCCGAACTGGGCCCCCGGCAGTCCGGTCAGCCGCCGGATCGCCTCCTGCTCCGGAAAGCCCAGCTCCGCCAGTTGCCGCAGAAACTCCGGCACGCTGCCGAAACCCCGGGGATGACTGCGACCGAAAACCTCACTTTCCGGCCGCGCGCTCTCGTCGGTGCCGAGCATGCACCAGGGATCGCTCAGAATCCGTTGCAGATTCTCCCCGCACATGCCGGCAAAGGCGGCCGTCGCCCCGACTGCGTCGGCGCGCAGCAGCTCGGCGACAATCCGCGCCGGAGTCTCCCCCCGGGCGGCGCCGATCCGGTCGAAGGTCCAGCCCCGGTACGGTGCGAACGCCGCGCCGCCGCCGGAGACCAGCCGCACCGTGCGCCAGTCCCGGTTGCCGTCCTCCAGCTCGCGGACCAGCCGGGCGAAATTATCCGGCGCGGCCAGCTCCCGCTGCAGCGTGACATCGTCCCGGTCGCCCGGCGCCACCACGCTCAACTGCGTCATCGACTCCAGATAGGGATAGCGGTCCAGTCCGACGGTCAGTCCGGCGGCCCGGGCTTCGGCGAGCAGCCGCCGCGCCGCCGGGAGTTTCCCCCAGTTCCGGACCCCGGCGGTTTTGAAGTGGCTGATCTGCAGCTTGGTCAGCCCGGTCTCCCGCGCCAGCGCGATCACCTCCGAGAGCGATTCCAGCAGCTCGTTTCCCTCGCTGCGCAGATGGGTGGTCACGATTTTCCCCCGCCGCGCCGTCACCTCGAACAGCGTGCGCAACTCCCGGTTGTCGGCGAAGATCCCCGGAACGTAGAGCAACCCCAGCGACAAGCCCGCCGCCCCCTCCGCCAGCTCTTCATCCAGCAACCGGGCTTCGCGCCGCAGTTCATCACCGGTCAGCGCCCGGTCGGTGTAGCCGGCCACCGCCGCCCGCAGCGTGTTGTGCCCGCAGAGCGTGATCAGTTGCAGCGCCGTTCCGGCCCGGCGCAGCCGCTCCCGGTACTCCGCGCCGCCGGACCAGTCCAGCGGCACCCGGTATTGACGGTACAGCTCCTGCAGATGGGCCCGGTTGTGATCGGTCAGCGGAAAGGCTGACAAGCCGCAGTTGCCGCAGACCTCGACGGTGAACCCCTGCGCCGTCTTGCTCCGGCACTCCGGCGCCGCCAGCGCCGAGAGGTCGCTGTGGCCGTGCGCATCGATGAACCCGGGCGCCGCTCCGGCCCCGCCGCCGTCGAGTCGTACGCCCTCCGGGAGCGGTTCGCCCTCCGGAATGACGGCGTCGATCCGACCGTCCTCCAGAACCAGGGAGCCCGTCACCGGCGGCGCGCCGGTACCGTCGAAGATCCGAAGTCTGGTGTAGATGATTTTCATGACGGAACCATACACCGATCCGTCGCGCTTGCAAGCGGCGGTTGACAAAATTCCATGAGGATTGAGTCGCCCCTTCCCGGGCAGCGGAAAACCACTTTACCACAGGAGAAAAATCATGGACAATGAAGCCACCCCCCTTCCGGAGCCGGACTCCGGAGCCCCGGCCCCGCCGGCGGAGCCGGATCCCCGACTGGCCGAACTGATCGCCGAGCGCGACGCCGCCCGGCAGGAGCTGGAGCAGCTGCGGCTGCGGCATCAGGCCCGGGATCTGGCCCGCGAGTACCGGTTTGCCGATCCGGAGTACCTGGAGTATCTCTGTCGCCGGGAGCAGCCGGATCTGGAGAGTGAAACGGGGCGCACCGCCTTCATGGAGACGTTGCGTCAGCGCAGCCCGCGGTTGTTCCGGCTCCAGCTGGAACCCGGGGCGCCTCCGGCGCTCCCCCCGGCTTCAGCACTTCCGGCGCCGCGGACCGGGACCGAAGTGATCGCCCAAATGCTGGCCGAAGCCCCGGAAAAGGTCTAGACCGAACCCCAAGTTAAACCGTATCAGGAGGAAAAAGATGTTGTATTCGTACAGTTTTCAGAACAAGAAGCGGGATCTCTCGGATGTGTTGTCGACGGTGATCCGGGACGAACCCCGGTTCATTTCCAACTTCCAGACCGTGGAGAACGCCACGCAGCAGAAACATGAGTGGCTGGAGGATCAGATCGCCGGGCGGGCGGTCACGGTGTCTGGCGCGGTCAGCGGCCTCGCCTGTCCGGCCTCGGCGGCGGATCTGGCCAAGCTCCGGGTCGGCACGCTGCTGGTGATCCAGAACGATTCGGCGCTGTTCCGGGTGGTCGCCGTGGAGGAGGACAGCTTCACCGTGGAGCTGGTGGCGGCCAACGGCTCGGAGAGCAGCGCCCCGGCCCAGGGTCAGACCCTGAATCTGGTCTCGACCCCGATGCCCGAGGGCAGCAGCTCCGGCGACGGCGACGCCACCGGGATCACCGGCCAGGTCGAGTACAACTGCACCCAGATCTTCCGCAAGGACATCGTTCTGTCGGGCACCGCGCTGGCGATCAACGTCTTCGGCAACGTCGACAACCAGCTGAACCGCCAGACCGCGTTCGCGCTGGGGGAACTGGCGCGCGACCTCAACCGGGTGGCGTTGTTCGGCCGCCGGGTGGAGGCGACCGCCGCCGCCCGGGGCGAGGCCGGCGGACTCTACTTCTTCGGCACCGGGTCCGGAGCTTTGGCGCTGGACGCCGAAGGCGCCACGCTGAACAGCGGCCTGTTCAACGACGCCGCCCAGCAGGTGATGAAGGAGGGCGGGGATCCGGCCCAGATCCTGTGCTCGCCGGGACAGGCGCGGGTGCTCTCCAACGAGTACCGCAGCCAGCTTCAGATCGTCCGCTCGGACGACCGCCGCGGCGCCTATGTGGCGGTGGTGGTCAACGAAATCAACGGCCGGGGCATGACCATTGTGGCCGATCCCGACGTTCCGGATACCGATGTCTGGGTGCTGGATCCGGCCGGGTTCGGCCTGGCCAATCTGCAGGGCCGGGCCATCGCCGACGAGGACGCCACCCCCGGCGGCTTCGACGGCATCCGGCGGATGGCGCTGGGCGAACTGACCTTCGTCTTCAAGAACGCCCGGCAGCGGCTCTGCCGGATCCACGGTCTGGCGGGCAGCGCCGCCGCGCTGAGCGCGCTCCGGGGCGAGTGACGATGAGCGATCCGACGCTGGAGCTGCTGCTGCGCGACGAGGAGGCGTACTTCGCCGAACACCTCGACGGCGACTACTGGCGCGCCCAGAATACCGCCCGGCGACGGGCGGCGCTGGCCACCGCCGCGCTGGATTTGGCGGTGTTGCTGCACCGGAAGACCATCGATTCCGGCGAGCTGTTGCAACGCGCCGCGGTCTACGAACAGGCGATCCATCTGTGCCGCCGGGCCGACGAGGTTCCGGCCGTGCTTTCCGAAACCGTCGACGGGGTCGGCAGCCGGACCTACGCCGCCCCGGAGCGCCCCTCCGGCGAGTACGCGCCCCGGGCCCTGCGGCTGCTTCAGGTCTGGCTGGCGCCGCGCCCGGTGAATCTGAGCCGCGGCTGAGCCGGATTTCAGCTGACCGCCCCCGCTCCCGAGAACGGAGCGGGGGCGTTTTTTGTGTTCGCGAACGGTTTGAAAACCGAACTTTTTCCAAAAAATCAGTTGGGAGCGACTTGTAAAGGCGCCCAATCGGTGATATTTTGTCAAAAGGCGTTTATCATGAATTTGATTGGAGCCGTTTTTTCGGAAACAGATAAGGTAAGGATTGTGGAAATGAGAAAAGTGATCATCGCCGGCAACTGGAAAATGAACAAGACCGCCTCCGAGGGGCGGGCGCTGGTCGAGGCGTTGAAGCCGCTGGTGGCGGAGGTCGGTCCGGAGTGCGCGGAGATCGTGGTCTGTCCGCCGTTCACCACCCTGTCGGCGGTGGTGGAGGCGGCGCGGGGCAGCAACATCAAGGTGGGCGCGCAGAACCTGCACTGGGCGGAGTCCGGGGCGTTCACCGGCGAGATTTCGGCGGCGATGCTGCGCGAGGCGGGCGTGGAGTATGTGATTCTCGGCCACAGCGAGCGGCGGCAGTACTTCGGCGAGACCGACGCCACGGTCAACGCCCGGCTCAAGGCGGCGCTCAAGGCCGGATTCAAGGTCATGGTCTGCATCGGCGAGACGCTCGAGGAGCGCGAGGGGAACCGGACCGAGGAGGTGCTGGCCCGGCAGCTCGACGGCGGCTTGGCTGATCTCGACGCGGTGACCGTTTCGGGATTGGTGCTGGCCTACGAGCCGGTCTGGGCGATCGGCACCGGCAAGACCGCGACGCCGGAGATGGCCGAGGCCACGCACCGGTTCATCCGCTCCCATCTGGCCGCCCGCTTCGGGAAGGAGGCGGCGGAGCAGGTGCGGATCCAGTACGGCGGCAGCATGAAGCCGGAAAACGCCGGGGAGCTGGTGGCCCAGCCCGATATCGACGGCGGTTTGATCGGCGGCGCGGCGCTCAAGGCCGACAGCTTCGCCACGCTGATCAAGAACGCGATTGCGGGCAGCCGGAAAAAGTAATCCGGCGCGGAGATGCGGAAAAAAACGAAAAAATTTTTCTGAAGTTCTGAAAAGACGTTGATTTTCCGCGATTCCGTTGTATATATAAGCAATATCGAGGTCAAAGATGAGTATTCTGCAGATCATTCTGTATGCGCTGGTGGTGATTGTGGCGCTGCTGCTGATCGGCCTGGTGCTGGTGCAGCCGGCCAAATCCGGCGGCATGGGCGCGACCTTCGGCGGCATCGGAGAGTCGGTGTTCGGCGGCCAGGCCACCAGTCAGTTGACGAAGATGACGGTGGTGATGACCGCGTTGTTCTTCGGCCTGGTGCTGATTCTGGCCACCGTGATCGGCTGGTCGGATCGCGATGCGGCGTTGTCCCGGGAGATCGATTCGGCGCTGGCGACTCCGGCTCCGGCCATGGCGGTCGGAGAGGCGGACCCGGCGATGACCTCGGAGAGTCCGGGAGAGGCGGCCCCGGCGGCCGCTCCGGCGCCGTAGTCCGGAACGTCCACCGTTCATCGGTGGACGTGATGTTTTTGAGTTTTAAGGATAAGCAACGATGAGAGTTCTGGGTCGGCTTGGGTGGACCGCAATCCTGCTGCTGGCATTCACTGCGGCGGTTTGGGGCGCGGAGCGTGAATATTTCAAGAATCTTGAAGTATTGTTGAAGCTCCAGGATGCGCCCCGGGTGTCGTTTGACAATGTGGGCAACTCCTCCGGCGGCACGCGCTGGCTGGTGGTGCAGGTCAGCTATACGCCGGAGAAACCCGGAAGCGGCACCGGTTTTCTGGACGATGTGACCCTGGAGGGCGCGGTTCTGGTGGAAACCACCAACCCGGCGGGGCGTCCGATTCTGGCGCTGTTCACCGGCAAGACCCGGTTCTGGACGATGGCGCTGGATGGCAGGCGGCGCGAAGCCTTGTTCGCAATTCCGCCGCAACTGCTGAATCGTTATGTGCCCGGCGGGGTGCGCCGGATGGATGTATTTCTGGCCCGGGTGCGGCTGGTGGCCCCGGGCAATGTGCTTCTGGGCGAGGCCTACTCCACGAACCGGAAGCTGAAGGACGCACAGCAGACGCAGGCGCTTTTTGCGCGGACCACCGCTTCCGGCAGTTCTGTGCTGCGGGTGGAGGGAGGTCTCTATTCACAGGAACAAACCCCTTGGGCGATGGTGGATCTTGATCTGCGCGATCCGATTCGTCCCGAAAGTAAATAGAGCGGAGCAGCTGGGGAGATTATGGCAAAAGAAAACCGGATACTGGCCGTCGACATCGGTGGCGACACGCTGAAAATGGCGGAGTTCCTGATCGATGAGAAGTCGGAAGCGATTTTGGAACTGTTCGCCTTCGCGAATATGGACACCCGCGACCGGGACCCGGTGGAAGTCTTTGCCGAAACCTACAAACAGCTGCTGACGGAACATCCGTTCCAGGCCAAACAAGTGCGGCTGGGTATTTCCGGACAGACCTCGTTTTCCCGGCTCAGCAAACTGCCGATGATCAACGCCAGCGGCAGCGGGTTGGGCCGGATCGTCGCGTTTGAAGCCAAGCAGTCGATTCCGTATCCGATGGACGAGGTGGTCTGGGGCTATCAGCTGCTGCAGCACGAGGTGGTGACCACCCGGACCATTGAACCGGTTGAGCCGGACGAGGAGCCGATCGTCGAAACCGAGGAGTCGGTGGAGTACGAAGCGCTGATTGTGGCGGTCAAAAACGATCAGGTCAGCTCCTATGCCGATGTGATTTTGAGCTCGGGCAAGAAGGTGTTGTCGGTCGATGTGGCCCCGGTGGCGCTGTTCAACGCGGCCCGGGCGAGCCAGTGCCGGGAGGATGAGAGCGTGCTGCTGCTGAACATCGGCGGACGCAGCTCCAGTCTGGTGATCGCCGATCACAACCGGGTGTTCATGCGGACTATTCCGATCGCGGGCGATGCGATCACGCAGCAGATCAGCAAAGAGTATGGCATGTCCTTCAACGAGGCGGAGGAGTTCAAGCTCCGGCACGGCTCGGTGGCTCTGGGCGGCGCCTACGAGGAGCCGGAGTCGGAGGTGGAGGCCACGATCTCGAAGATCTCGCGGAACATCATGACCCGGCTGCACGGCGAGATCAGCCGTTCGATCAACGTCTGGCGCGCGCAGCACGGCGGCAACGCGCCGAAACGGCTGCTGCTCTCCGGCGGCGGTTCGCTGATGCGGTATCTGCCCGAGTTCTTCAAGGAGAAGTTGCGGATTCCGGTGGACTTCCTGAACTGTTTCACCGTCATCGGCATTGCGCCGGGGGTGGACAAGGAGAAGCTGCTGGACGTGGCGCCGATGTTCCCGGAATTGACCGGCATGTGTCTGCACAGCATCGTCAGCTGCCCGATCGAAATCTCGCTGGTGCCGGATTTCATCAAACGGCAGGAGGCGTTCCAGCGCAAGAAACCCTATTTCTACGGCAGCGCGGTGGCGCTGATCTGCTGTCTGCTGGTGATGCTCGCCGGGGTGAATCAACGGATGAACCTGGATAAACGCCGGGTGGATTCCGTCGAGAAGCGGGTGGTGGAGACCAAAAACCTGGTGGACAAGGTCCGCCGGGCGATGAGCACGTTGAATCAGGCGCAGGGGGAGTTTACGGAGGCGGCGGATATTCTGGCGCAGCGTGGACGCTGGCTGCGGTTGCTGGAGGAGCTGCAGAAAACCATGCCCGACACCATGTTCCTGGTGGGGATCGAGGGGATCGGGGATCAGCTGGTGGTGACCCAGCGGAGCGACTCCGGATACGGCGATCTCGGCGGCATGTTCGGTTCCGGCGGTTTCTCGCCGAGCAGCATGCCGGAATCCTCCGCCGGCTTGCCGGCGGAAATCAAGATGGGCGAGGTGGATCCGGCGACGCTGCAGTCGGTCAAGGAGATTCGGATCAAAGGCTATGCGTTGATTCTGAAGCAGGAGATGCTCGAAGACATCTTCAAAGAGGCGTTGAAGAAGCAGGAGGATTCGCTCTTTGATTTGGGAGACGACGCCAACTTCGTGATGGAGGAGTTCACCCCGGCGCGCGGAGAGAACAATCTGACCGCCTTCACCATCCGTCTGAAACTCAAAGAGCCGATTAAAAAGTGACGGAGCGCGAAAAATGAAACGTTTGCTGAAAAATAATCTGCTGTTCTTCATCGTGCTCTTCCTGTTCGTGGTCGGCGCCATTGTGTTGCTGGTGATGACGCTGATGTCTCACGCCAAAATGAATGAGTATATCGCCAAGACCCAGCAGATCAAGGAGGAGATTGAAACCCTGAATCGGCAGAAGCCGAGTCCGCATCCGGAGAATATCAAGCTGATTCAGGCGGATACCGCGTTTTACGAACAACAGGCCAAAGCCCTGCAGCAGCATTTCGGGCGGCCGCTGGAACCGGCGCTGGCCAAGTTTGTGGAGGCGCTCCGGGATCTTGACGGCAAGTCGCTGACGCTGGCGGAGTTCCGGGCGAAATTCCGCGAGGAGTGGGAGAGCAGCGGCAGCGGCCGGGAGACGGTGGCCGGACGGGATCAGTTCTATCAGCGGTTCAAGCGCAAATGGCAGAACTGGAACGCGGCGCTCGGCGTGTTTGAGGAGGCGGTCAAACCGCTGCTGGTGGAGCCGGTGACCAGTTTGAATGTGGAGGATATTCTGCTGGATGCCCTGGGGCTGCCGCGGAATATGGGCTTTCAGCCGGAGAATTGTTTGCTGTTCATGTCCTCGATTCGCTATCGGCTGATCGATATTTACGCCAAGGCCAAGGTGCAGCTGGAGCAGGATGCGAATAACTTCGGGTTCAAATTTGAACCGGCGCCGCCCGCGACCGAGATCGTGCAGACGGTGAAGCAGTGGAACATCATCGGCGATCTGGCCGACCGGATCGCCAAGTCCGGGGTGAGTTCGCTGGAGCGCTTCACGGTCCGGGCGCTGGACCCGGTGCGCGAGGGCAATTACGCCTTCTATCACTACACCTTTGAAGTGCGCGGCACGCTGAAGTCGCTGCGGGAGCTGGTCCGGGTGCTGAACGCCGCGTATGCGGAGAATCGGGTCTATCTGATTCGGAGCATCTTCTTGTACAACAACTACGATCCGGTGGCAATTCTGCTTGAGGAGTACGCGCAGCAGCAGAACGAGGCGTTGCGGCTGCAGGCGCTGCTGAATGAGACCGGTGGCGGTGATCGGCCGGTCACAAGCACGCCGATACCGACTCCGGGCAGCGGTCGCCCGATGACCGGTCCCGGCGGGAGGCCGATGGGCCCCGGCGGACCGATGGGGCCCGGCGGACCGATGGGCCAGCCGGAGCGGGAGCTGACGCCGTTGGAGCAGGCCGAATTGCGGCGGCAGCAGGAGGAGCTGGAAAAGTCGCTGCCGTACTACGAGCGGAGCTCCTACGGGGTGCCCCTGTTCGGCGGGGATGATCTGAAGTATCGCGCGGTGTTCGATGTGGAGTATGTGGTGCGCACCGATCTTGATCTGAATTAGACGGTCTGGAGGTAAGTTGTGGAGTTCCTGAAAAGGCATTTTGAAAAATTGATCCTGGCGCTGGTGCTGGTGATCTTCATCATTGCGCTGCTCTACTTGGTCGAGGTCGCCCGGACTGTTGATGAAGGCGCGGAAGTGACGATCCGCCCGGCACAGGTGGATTACCCCAAGGTGGATCAGAAGGCGCCGGAGGTCGACGTCAAGTATCAGTTCGAGAACGGGATGACCTGGGCGGCGGCGGCGGCACGGACGGAGGTGAACAAGGAGCACTTCTCCGACTTGGTCGATGTGTTCAAGGCCGCCCGGTGTCCGCATTGCAACAAGATCATTCCGCTTTACTATTTTCACGAGGCTCGCGGTTGCCCGCTCTGCGGCAAGGAGCTCAAGACCCCGCCGGAGCGGGTGGTGGTTCAGCTGGATCTCGGGTCCCAGGACTGGGACAGCGACGGGATCCCGAATGCGATCGAAGAGAAGCTCGGGCTTGACCCCAAGGATCCGACCGATGCGCTGCTGGATAAGGACCGGGACGGTTTTTCCAACTTGTACGAGCACAAGATGGGCACGTTGCTGGACGACCCGAAATCGCATCCGCCGATGTGGCACCGTCTTTACGTCAAGGATCTGAAGCGGGTGGTGTTGCCGATCCGGCTGATGGCGGTGAACTCGAACTCCAGCTCGAACAAGGACGACTGGGTGGTGCAGATCAGCTCCTTCGATCTGCGAACCAATACCAAGGGGCGCGATTTGGGAATGTTCAGCATCGGGCAAGAGCTGACTCTGGACCGCCGGCAGTACATCCTGACCGACATCGACCTGCGGCAGCGGGCGGTGAAGGAGGGGAATACCGAGACCGTGGTGGACGAGTCGATCATCAAGATCAAGCAGAAGAACGGACCGATCGAAGTGTCGATGCAGGTCGGCAAAGAGGTCTATTCGCCGACGCTCAAGGCGATCATCGCCGACTGCGGCGATATTGCGGAAAATCCGACCGGGCGGGAGTATACGCTGGACGTGGGCGACTCCTTCCTGATCGGCAATCGGCAGACCGGGGGTGAAATCTACCGGGTCCGGGAGATCAACGAGGAGACCAAGGAGGTCTCGCTGCTCTATCGCCAGAACAATCGTCCGGTTCCGGAAAAGATCACCCGGGACGGGGTGATTCCGGTGGATCAGCGGGTCAAGCCAAGCACGCTTCGCGGCGTGATCCCGGGCGGGCGGCTTGAGGCGCCGACGCCGTAAATTTCGACAGCATGAGCAAAGATTGAAAATCGCATATTCACAACAACTAAGGTAAGACGGTTATGATGATCTCTGACTTGAAAGCATGGTCGCGAGGGCTTTGCCTGTTCGGAGGGCTGGCGGTGGTGATGACCGCCGCGGCAAACGCTGCGCCGGCGGAGTCTGAATTGTCCGCGGAGCAGGAGGCCACGATCCAGCAGGCTGCGGAGCGGAGGCAAAATCAGCTGGCTCAGGTGGAGGAGATGCTGAAACCGGCCCGACAGTTGCGCCGTGAAAAGAAATTTGCCGAGGCGGACAAGGCCTATCAGGCGGCTCGGGCAGTGCTGAATGCGGAAGGGGAGAAGCAGATCCCCGGCGTGGAGGCGGATCGGGCCCGGGCGGCGTTGGCCAAGGAGCTTTCCGAGTTTGTCGAGGAGTGGTCGGCCGCGCTGATGAAGGAGGCCCGCGAACTGGCGGCGGCGGGTCGATATGAGGATGCCATGGCCGCGGCCGGCGAGGCGGTGCTGATCGATCCGCGGCAGGCGACGGCGGTGGACCGGTTCAACGAAAATTGCCGGAGGGCGTTGGCCGGGCAGGAGTATCGCGATGAGATCGACTTGAATAAGATGGATCCGACGCTGGAGAGCACACAGCTTCGGATCGACCAGCTGTTCCGCAACGCGCGGAGTTTTTACGCCGCCGGGAAGTATCAGGATGCGCGGATCCAGCTGGAGCAGCTGTATCTGCTCGATCCGTTCAACACCGAGGCCACCCAGCTGCTGCGGCTGGTCTATCAAAAGATGTACCGGGCCGGAATCCTGCGTCAGGAGGCCTCGGTGGAGGAGCAGTTCGCCTACAACAACTGGAACTGGGTGGAGCCGATCTTCCCGACCACCAGCGACAGTGCCGGCCCGCAGAAGGCCGAGGTCAAGACCCTGACCTCCGACAACATCTACAGCCGGTTGGAGCGGATCGTGTTTCCGAACGTGGAGTTTGACAAGGCGGACATCATGACCGTGATCCGTTATCTCAACGACCGCAGCAAACGCTACGATCCGGATAAGGAGGGGGTGCGGATCACCACCGGTTTCGATCAGACGACGGCGGAGGGCTTGAACAAAATTACCATGAGCTTCACCCGGATTCCGATGAGCGAGGCGCTTCGCTACCTGTGTCAGGATGTCGGGCTGAAATACAAAATCGACGGCGACGGGGTGGTGATCGGTCCGAACGTGGACTCCATGCAGACCCAGTATTTCACCGTGCGCGGTGACTTGATTGCGAGCATCTCCGGCGGCGGCGGCGGCGAGGGGGATACCTCCGAGCCGGTCATTGACCCGGAGAATTTCGGTTCCGAGGGGGGGGGCGACACGGATTTTGAATCCGTTTTTGAAGAGCGGCGGACCGCGGGGCGGAAACAGGCTCCCGTCTCGGAAGAGGAGCTCAAACGCTATTTCTCGGACCGCGGGATTCAGTTCGCCGAAGGGGCTTCAATCAAATACTTCCCCAGCTCAAACAAGCTGGCGGTGCGCAATACGGTGGAATACCTGCGCCGGATGGAGGATCTGCTGCGGGAACTGGCCGCGATCAAGACCCCGCTGGTGATGGTGGAGCTCAAGGTGGTTGAATTGACGGAAAACGACTGGCAGGAGCTCGGTTTTGACTGGGCGTTCAACACCTTCACTGATTCCAATCCGTCGAGTTATTCAAGCTGGAATGCGACGATCAATAATCCGCTGCGCAGTACCGGGACCATGGGGGGGACCACCGTTGGCGGCAATCAGAGCGGCATCATCGGCGTGGATGACAACGGTGCTCCGATTATCGGGGAGAATTCCAGCGGCGTCTCCGGAACGACCAATACCGAATCCAATCGGACGCTGATCAACAACCTCAAAATTTTCCCGAACTTCGGCACCGGAATCATCGACGGCGTGGACATCAATTTGGCGTTGACCATCAACGCGGTGAGCCAGAACTTGCGGTCGGAGGTGCTTTCGGCGCCCAAGATCGTGACCATCAGCGGCAAGACCGCCCGGATTTCCATGTCCAAGCAGTACTACTTCCCGGACTCCTGGGAGGCGCCGGAAATCGATACCGACAACGACTTCGTGTCGGTGACGCCGCCGATTCCGGAATGGACCGATGACAGTTCGGAGATCGGAATCGTCTTTGAGGTGACCCCGACGGTCAGTCCGGACAACTACACGGTGATGCTCGATCTGCATCCGATCATCTCCTCCTACATCGGCCAGACCGATGACTCGGTCCGGGTGGAGCAGGGTATCATCGACCTGGAAACCGGCACGCGTACTCCGTACTCCAACGGCAGCCAGGTCTACCGGGTCTGGATGCCGATTATCTCCAAGCGGGAGATCGAAGTGACGGTCAAGGTTTACGACGGAGAAACCATTGTCCTCGGCGGCATGATCGACAACAAGACCGAGACCTTGAGCGACAAGTGGCCGTTCCTGGGCGATATCCCGCTGCTCGGTCGGTTGTTCAGCAGTCAGTACGACAAGAAGAAGAAGACCAACATGCTGATCTTCGTGACGACCCGACTGGTCAACAATGACGGTGTGCCGGTGCGACGCAACCAGCCGCGCGGGTATCCGGATTTTGATCGTTAAAAACAACGCCGGAGGCAAGGAAATATGTTGAACAAGTGGAACTTTCAACTCGGATGCGCGGTCCTGTCCGCGGCGTTGATCGGCAGCGGCGCGGCAGCGGCCGAGTTGACGCCGTCGCAGCAGGCGGCCATTGACCGGCAGGTGGTCAACTCCGAGGCCCGGGTGGCGGGCGCGGAGCGGACGCTGGAGCGCGGCGAGGCCGAAATCAAACAGGCGAACACAGCCTTCGCCCAGGGCCTTTATGAGGAGTCGGGCAAGCACTATCTGGCGGCGGTCAAGATCTTTCAGGAGGCGGAAAAGCAGTTCGCCCAGTTGAATCCCGAGACCTTCCGGTCGCGGGTGGAATTCTGCCGGAATCAGATCGGGAAGTGCTACTACTACCGGGCTCAGGACGCGATGATGCGTGCGGACCGGCTGGCCTCGACTCAGGAGTTCGATCAGGCCATCGCCCTGTGCAAAGAGGCGATAGAGTATTATCCGGAGGGCGCACAGGTGCTTCAAAAACGGATCGCCCTGTATGAGAAGCGCCGGGTGGCGGCGAATCTGCGCGAAACGGCCGAACCGGACAAGCTGATTCCGGAGTTTACGAATCAGAATTACCGGATCGGGGTGCTGATGAAGCAGGGGCAGGAGCTCTACCAGGCCGGACTGTACGAGAAAAGCGTTCGGAAGTATCAGGAAGTGGTCCTGATGGATCCCTACAACGCCGAGGCGCTGCACAATCTTCGCGCCGTGTATCGGGCCATGGGCAAGGGCGCGGATGACCGGCAACGGAACGAGCACCGGAAACTGGTCACGGAAATGGAGTGGAAATGGGCGGTCGGGCGCTGGACCGAAAATGAGGAGGTCTCGGACAACCAGCTGCTGGAGCCCCAGGAGCGGGTGGAGATCCAAAAGTCGCCGATTCAGCAGAAGCTGGAGTCGATCATCATTCCGAAGGTGGACTTTGAAAACGTCAGCATCTCGCGGATCGTCAAATATCTGCAGGATGAGAGCCGGCGCAATGATCCGGAAAAAGTCGGCGTCAACATCTTTCTGCGGCGGTATGTCAGCCCCGAGCAGATTGCCGCGCAGGCGGCCAAGCGGGCCGCGGACCGGGCGGCCGCGTTGCAGCGGCAGCAAAGCGGCGATGTCTTTGATTCCGGTTTTGCCGGCGACGACGTGTTCGCCGCCCCTGCCGACGGTGGAGACATCTTCTCCGATGGGCTGACCCCGGAGGGTGAAACCGCGGAGGAGACGGATGAACTCAAGGTCACCTTCTTCGTGGACAACAAGTCGCTGCTTCAGGCGATTCAGAATCTCTGCAACACCAACAACCTCAAGTACCGGGTGGAACGTTACGCGGTGATCATTGCCCCGGAGGAGGTGGCGCTGGACGATCTGGACACCAAATTCTTCCCGCTGGAACCATCGGCCTTGACCGAGGTGGAGGGGGGGGGCTCCAACTCCGAGGCATTGCAGAAGTTTTTTGAACAGAGCGGTGTGCCCTTCCCCGAGGGCGCCCGGGTGATTTACGATCCGCGGGTCAGCCGGTTGATCGCCACCAACACGGTGGAAAATCTGCGGTTGATCGAGGAGATTCTGGAGAACGCGCTGAGCACCACCGAGCCGCTGGTTGAACTCTCGGCCAAGTTTATCGAAGTGGATCAGAACGATCTGCAGGAACTTGGATTCGACTATATGATCAGCTACAATCCGGGCAACTCGCCGTATCCCGGCGAATCGGATACCGGGTCCGGCGGATCCTCCTCCGGGACTGGCGGGTCCACCTCCGGGTCCGGCGGATCCACCTCCGGCTCCACGACCACCTCCAATTCCGGAAACCTGAGCACGGACCAGGCCTCTCACCGGTTGTCGATGGATGATTCGCTGACCAACATGAACCGTAATGCGGGCAATAATGCGCTGCTGGTGCTCAGTGGCACGGCCCGGGATGGGAATTTCAACTATCGGGCTTCGATTTTCGCTTCGAATCAATTGGATTCGACCGATACCCTGTCGTCGCCCCGGGTGACTTCGCTGCAGAACAAGGAGGTCTTTATTCAGATGGTGGAGGAGCGCCCCTTCGCCGAGGATTACGATGATGGCGAAGAGACCATTTCCTCCCCCGGCGGAGATAACTCCAGCGATTACAGCATCTACACCTACGTCGGTCCGATGCCGAACTTCGATGAGCCGGATGACCTGGGCATCACCTTGCGGACCACGCCGCAGGTCGACCTGGAGCGTCGAACCATCACCCTGGAGGATTTCAACCCGCTGGTGCGGACCTTCATCGGCTATACCGACTATTCGACGGTCGACTCCGACGGCAACGTGGAGATGATGCGTAAGCCGATCTTCGACGTCCGGGACATCAAAACGTCGCTGACCGTGTACGACGGCGAGACCGTGGTGATCGGCGGCGTCATTGACGATCAGGTTGACGTGCTCGACGACAAGATTCCGATTCTGGGCGATCTGCCGCTGATCGGCCGCTTGTTCCAGAGCCGTTACACCCAGGCGAAGAAGCGGACGCTGCTGATTTTCCTGACCTGTCGCCTGGTCAAGCCGGACGGATCCCCCTTCTTCCCGGCCGAGGTCCGGGCCGACGGGATTCCGAATTTCTCGTTGGATTAAGGTCGCCGGAAAGGGGAAGCAAAACGCCGCATCGGTTGTGCCCGATGCGGCGTTTTCCGTTTTCGCTTACGGGACTCAGCCCAGCGCGGCGATCCGGGATACCGCTTCGCGGGTGCGTTCCCGGTCTCCGAAGGCCGTCAACCGGAAGTAGCCCTCGCCATGCGGACCGAAGCCGACGCCGGGGGTGCCGATGACGCCGCACTTGTCCAGCAGCCGGTCGAAGAAGGCCAGGGAGTCAGCGGTCGGCAGTTTCCACCAGAGATAGGGGGCCTGTTCGCCGCCGTAGACCTCATAGCCGGCGGCCTGCAGCCCCTCCCGGAGCAGCCGGGCGTTCTCCTGATAGTAGGCGATCTGGGCGGCGATTTCGATCCGCCCGGTCTCGGAGTAGACCGCCTCGGCCGCGCGTTGAACCGGATAGGCCACCCCGTTGAACTTGGTGCACTGACGCCGGAACCAGCGGGGATTCAGACTTTGACCGTCGACCTTGAGCGCATGGGGCACGACGGCGAAGCCGCAACGCAATCCGGTAAAGCCGGCAGCCTTGGAGAAGGATTTGAACTCAATGGCCACCTCCCGGGCGCCGTCCAGCTCGTAAATGCTGCGCGGCAGTTCCGGATCGCGCAAATAGGAGCTGTAGGCGCTGTCGTAGAGGATCACGGTGCCGTGTTCCCGGGCGTAGTCGAGATAACGCTGCAACGCCTCCCGGGTGAGCGCGGTGCCGGTCGGATTGTTGGGGGAGCAGAGATACAGCAGGTCGACCGGAGTCGTCGGCAATTCCGGTGCGAAGTGGTTTTCGCGGGTGGCCGGGAGCAGCAGGACTTCGCGCCCGGCCATCAGATTGCTGTCGCGGTAGACCGGGTAGACCGGATCGGCGATCGCCACCCGGCAACGGGGAGAGAAGAGCTCCTGAAGGTTGCCCAGATCGCATTTGGAGCCATCACTGACGAAGATCTCGTCCGGCTCGAGCTGAACGCCGCGCGGCGCGTATTCGCCCTGTTGAATCGCTTCGCGCAAGAAGGCGTAGCCCTGTTCCGGGCCGTAGCCGCGGAAGGTTTCCGGACGCGCCATTTCGTCGACCGCCCGGTGCAGCGCGGCGATCACCGTCGGAGCCAGCGGCAACGTCACGTCGCCGATGCCCAGCCGGATCAGATCGGCGCGAGGGTGTGCCCGGCGATAGGCCTCGACTTTCCGGGCGATTTCGGAGAACAGGTAGTCGCCCTCCAGCCGGGAGAAATTTTCATTGAGTCGATTCATGTCAGTACCTTTCCAGATATTCGCCCCGGAACACCTCGGCGGCCGGGCCGGTCATGTAGACGTGATGATCTTTTTCCGAGTATTCGACCTGCAGTTCGCCGCCGTCGAGCAGCACGCTGACGTGTCTGCCGGTGCGTCCGGTCAGCACGCCGGCCACCACCGCCGCACAGCTGCCGGTGCCGCAGGCCAGCGTCACGCCGCAGCCGCGCTCCCAGACCCGCAGCCGGACCAACTGCGGACTGATGACCTCCACAAACTCCACGTTGGTCCGGTGCGGAAAAAGCGGATGATTTTCCAGCGCCGGGCCCCAGGTTTCGAGTTCGATTGCCGCAATTTCCGGCACGAAGATCACGCAGTGGGGATTGCCCATGGAGACCCCGGTCGCGGAAAAGGTCCGTCCCGCCGCTTCGAGTTCGAGATTTTGCGCCCCGGCTCCGGGCTCTCCGGCTACCGGAATCTGACCGCGCTCCAGCCGCGGAACGCCCATGTCCACCCGGACCGTGCCGTTCTCGCGAACCGTCGGCCGGATCACCCCCGCGGCGGTGTGCAGCTCGAAGGTCGCCCCCTCGGCCAGGCCGCGTCTTTTGATGTAGAGTCCGACGCAGCGCGTGGCGTTGCCGCACATTTCGCATTCGCTGCCGTCGGCGTTGAAGATCCGCATTTCAAAGGCGGCGCCACCCAGCGGCCGCACCGTCACCAGCCCGTCAGCGCCGACGCCGAAGTGCCGGTCGCACAGCCGGTGCGCCAGCCCCGCCCAGTTGGGATTCTGTTCCGGCTCCGGCTC
Source organism: uncultured bacterium (assembly GCA_949297015.1). Taxonomy (GTDB): domain Bacteria; phylum Verrucomicrobiota; class Lentisphaeria; order Victivallales; family Victivallaceae; genus CASFRF01. The sequence continues at coordinate 664 of CASFRF010000081.1, read as the reverse complement.
CACGATGATGAAGTCGTTGCCGAGTCCGTGCCATTTGGAAAATTTCATCGCTGAACCCTCTCTGCTTCAGATTCGGTTTTTGCACGTCGCGCCAGCAGCGCCCGGCGGTACTCCACCGGGAGCACCTTGACGAACCGGCCCCGGACCTCGCTCCAGTCGGCCAGCAGTTCCCCGGCCCGGACGCTGCCGGTGGCGGCCAGGTGCTCGCGCAGCAGCCCGAGCAGCTCCTCCTCGTCGGATGAGCCGGGGAGCACCGGTTCCAGGTCCACGGTGTCGGGATTGCAACGCAGATCGAAGTCGTTGTCGCGGTCGTAGACGTAGGCCACGCCGCCGGTCATCCCGGCGCCGAAGTTCACGCCGGTCGGTCCCAGAATCAGGGCCCGGCCGCCGGTCATGTATTCGCAGCCGTGATCCCCCACGCCTTCGACCACCGCGGTCACGCCGCTGTTGCGGATCAGAAACCGCTCCCCGGCCTGACCGTTCAAAAAGATCTTTCCGGCGGTGCCGCCGTAGCCGATCACGTTGCCGGCGATCACGTTCTCCGCCGCCGGGCCCGGCGCGCAGGCGGGCGGGCGGACAACCATCCGGCCGCCGGCAAGCCCCGTGCCGACGCAGGCGTTGGCCTCGCCCACCACCGCCAAGGTGGTTACGGGCGCCCCTCACG
>CASFRF010000080.1 GCA_949297015.1 uncultured bacterium | reverse complement strand
GGCTTCGCCCTGGCCTTCCTGAGCTGTCTGGCCGGGGCGCTGACTCACGGTAACATCTTCCCCTACAACACGTTCATACACGATCCGGCGTGGCGCTTCTCCGATCTCTTCGACACCTTCACGCCGGTGCGTTACGAGTTTCTGGCCTACACCCACCCCCGGACCGGAAACTATTTCCCGCTGACCTATTTCCTGCTCTATCTCTTCCCCTCCTCCAGCCCGACGGTGCTGCTGGTCTTCACGCTGCTGCTCTTCGCCGCCGGTTACTGGCTCACCGCGCAGTGGCTGATCCGTCCCGCCGGAGTCCGTGAAACCGTGCCGCTGCTGCTGGTACTGGGGCTCTCCTACCCGCTCTGGCTGGCGGTGGACCGGGCGAACGTCGAACTCTATGTATACGGGGTGGTGGCGCTGTTCGCCATCGCCTGTTCCTGCCGATCCGGGAGGACGGCGGCGCTGCTGCTGGCGCTGGCGATCAACTTGAAACTCTATCCCGGAACCCTCGGCGTACTGTTGCTCCGGCCCCGCTACCGCCGGGCGGCGGTGTGGTGCGCCGGGTTGAGCGCGGCGCTGTTTCTGACCGGCATGTGGGCGGCGGACTGGAACTTCCGCGGCCTCCTGCGCAACCTCGGCTCGTTCTCGGAGGTGATGCTGACCTCCCCCGCCGACGGCCTGCCGAATTCGCACTCGCTCTTCGCCCTCTTCCGCTACGGCGGGCACCTGGCGGGCGTGCCCCCGGAGACGCTGGCGGCGGCGGCGCCCGCCTTCTCCTGGCTGGCGCTGCTGCTCTTCGCCGGAGTCGTCTGGTATGTGCTCAAGGTGGAGCGCGAATACTGGAAGCAGCTCTTTCTGCTGCTGGCGGTGGCGGTCACCCTGCCGCACGTCTCGTTCGACTACACCCTGCTGCTGCTGACGGTTCCGCTGCTGTTCTTCCTGCGCCGCCGGAGGGACGATCCGCACGAGAAACGCTATCTGCTGCTCTGGGTGCTGCTGCTGATTCCGCTGAACTACGGCCGCTGGCCGGAGCTGCCCACCATCCACGTCTCGGTGGCGCTCAAGCCGCTGGTCATTCTGACGATGTGCGGGTTGATCATCCACGACGGGCTGAGCCGGAACCGACCGCCGGTTCCGGCGGGCGACGCCCCGCCGGGCGCCGCCCCCCAGCGCTGACGACAGTCAGCGCACCTGCTGCAACCGCCCCTCGCCCTCCACCAGCACGGCCTCCGCGCCGCACCGCCGGGCCGTGACCGGTGCGCCGGAGCTTTCCAGCTGCCAGCCGTCGAACTCCAGACTGCCGGCGTCGAACAAAGTCATATAGACCTCGCTCCCACGCTCCTCGAGCAGCGCATAGCGCCCGCTGAAGCGCAGTGAACCGGACTCGAACGTCACCGGCTCGCGGTTGATGAACACCCGGTCGTGCAGCCGCGAATTCCGGATCTCCAGCCCGACCTGACGGTGCTCATTCCGCAAGGCGGCAACCGTCACCGGCTCGGTCTCCGGCAGCAGCGGCCGCAGCACCGCGCCGACCACGCCGGGGTGATCCAGCTGCAACTGCAGATGCTTCATGCGGAACTCGGGGTTGCGCCGTCCGTACTCCTCGTGGGTGATCTCGCCGAGCTCGACGCCGCGCAGCGGCAGGTCCGGCAGCGCCACCTCCAGATCCACGCCGAAGCGGCCGCGGAACCGCCAGACCCGCGGCGCCAGCTCCCGACACGCATCAGCCACCACCGGCAGATGCCAGAAGACCGGGATCTCCGGCGCCAACCCCAGAAGATCGTCGTGAACGATCAGATATTCGTCGCGCACCGCCAGCAGTGACCGGTGATTCAGCGGGTTCGGCTCCCGGAACCGGGCGATCGCCTCCGCCACCAGCTGATGGTCGCAGCGGTCGCTCAGAAACACCGGTTCGCCGGGATTGATGGCCTTGGGATTCACCCCCTGCGCCAGCGTGGCCCGGCTCAGCGGGACAAAGCGCTCCAGATGGCCCGGCGCCAGCGGCAGATGGGTGTCGTGGAAGGAGAGCGTGGCGTGGCGCCAGGTCTCTCCGGCCTCGCCGCCGTCGTAGACCAGCGCCCGGCCATGGGCGAAGTACAGAAATCCGCCTTCGGTGCGGTGATAACGATAGCCGCCCGGGCCGAGCTTGAACAGTACATAGAACTCCTCGGGCGTATCGAAGTGGTCGCGCAGGATCGCGCCGAAGCCCTCCAGTCTCCGACTGACCAGGCGGGGGGCCGGATAGTGCGGATCGGCGGGCGGCGGATTGTCGGTCGCCAGCAGGAGGTGGGGCGAGCGGACCCCGTTCTCGCCGCGGTGCGTCACCTGCCAGGCCCAGCGCAGCTCGTCGGCGAAGGCCGGGTCGCGCCGGTCGTACATCGGCGCCAGCAGCCAGTAGAAGTCGCTGAGCCGTTTGCCCAGTTCGGCGTGATCGCCCACCGGCGGCACCAGCCGGGCGCGCGGCACCTTGAACCAGTCGCCGGGCAGACACCAGTCGCGATACCAAGCCGGAGCCTCCGGGGTCAGCAGCAGAATGCCCCAGCGCAGAAAATCCTTGAGCCGTTCGATCTCGCTCGAATCGAACCGCCCCTGCTGCCAGAGGTGGTAGACCAGATTCAACCGGCAGCTCGCCGCGTGCAGATAGTAGCAGGCCGGATTCTCATACCACTTGCCGCTGCCGGGCGTGCAGTAGACCTCGAACGACCGGCGCATCAGTTCAATGCCGTGATCGGCGAAGGCCTTGGAGTCGGGATTTTCGGGGAAGATCAACCCGATGTTGCCGATGATGTCGACCCGGTCGGCCTCGAAATTCGCGTTGCGCGAATTGTAGTGCCAGTTCATGAAGTCGGGCTCCATGTACATGTGTCCCATCAGCATGAAGTAGGCGCGGATCAGCTGCTCCTCCTCCGGCGAAAAGACGCCGGTCGGAGCCAGCAAATCGTAGCAGGCCGCCATCGGCGTGATCGGCCGCCCGCCCACCGGACTGTAGACGTCGCCGGAATCGCGCCCTTGCAGCACCATCTTGGAGCGCAGCCGGGCGTTGTAGAGGATCCACTCGCGCAGCAGCGCGATCCGCTCCGGGTGCTGCCCCAGCAGTTCGGCCATGCCGGTGGAGTCTCCGCCGTGGGCCGACTCCCGCTCAATCCGCTCGAACTCCTGCTTGAAGGGTTCGACCAGAATGCGCTCCCGCAGGAGATCGATCCGGTCGCGCCGGGTCAGCAGCAGCGGCCGCGCCAGCGTCTCGGGCTCGTTCAGGCGCCACTGCCGGAAGTGCTCCAGCCGCGGCGAAGAGTTCTTGTGCTGCACCAGCGAAAGCTCCCGGTACGGGCCGTCGCAACGGTCGAAGTCGGAAATCAGCAAGCCCCACTGCCGCTGACCGTTGAAGCCGCCGAAGCGCATGACCACTTCGCCGTCCTTCCGGCTGTGCACGGTCAGCATCGACAGGGTGGAGCCGACCATCTCCGGGAAGGGCCAGTCCAGTTCCCGCCGGTCGTCGCCGGGACCGTTGGCGATCCGGGCGAAATCCTCATCCCGCCACTCGCCCCGGCGCAGCGAGAACACGCCGACATAGTCGTGGCGCTCCAGCCCGTCGAAGGTGAGCCCGACGCCGAACACCTGTCCCGGCAGCCACCAGGCCACCGACTCCTGAATCCGCGCCAGCTCCCGGTCCTCGGCCTGCGGCACCAGCCAGTGGACTCCGGACTCCTCCGCGTTGCCGTTGAGGAAGAGCCGTTCGCCGATGAATTCGGGAAAGGCGAACTCCCAAGCGGTGACCTCGTCCAGCCGGATCGAATCCTCCCGGATCAGCACATAGGACTCGTTCTCGTGGAAGGTCAGCGTATAGCGCCAGACCTGCTCCGGCGCAAAGGTCAACGTGACTTCAAAAACCAGCTCCACCGGGCCCGCTTCCAGCTGCCGGACCGCCACCGCCGGGGTCGCAACCCCCGGTCCCAGCACCAGGCGGCTCTTTCCGCGCCAGACTCCATCCGGCCCCTTCACGCTCAAAATCGGCGGCGTTCCGGCCGGAGCGGCGGGACCGGCGATCCGGTAGGCGGCGCTGCCGGTCTCGATCTCCCAGTACGCCCCCCGGTCGGTCGCCCGGAGCGCCGTTCCGGGCGCGGCAAACTCCGGCGGCCGCCGGTAGAAGCCCAGACGCAACGTCGATTCCGGCGGCAGTTCCACCAGCAATCCGGCCCGGCCGCCGGGCAGCTCCTGAAAGGGGATGGGCTCCTCCTGCCCGGCATTGAACAACAGCAGCTCCGCGGCGGGCGCGGGCAGCTCCAGCGTCAGATACTGCCGGGGGAACCGGTAATCGAAGGGGTTGTCGATCACCGTACCGGCGACCAGCTCCAGTTCCCGCCCCCGATACCGGCGAACCGCCGGGACCGCCGACAGTGCCTTGGCCGGGGCGGGACGCCACTCCTCCAGCCGGAACTCCGCCGGCGTCGCGTCGATCTCCCGCCCCAGCGCCAGGAACCGCACCGGGTACGCCCCCATCCCCACCGGCGGCAGCGCCGCCAGATAGTCGCAGCCGGTCGCCGGAACCCCGTCAAAGGCGAAGGCGCCGGCGGCTCCGGTCACCGTTTCAAACCGCCGGACCCGCGGATTCTCCCGGGCCAGCCGCAAGATGCCGCCGCAGTCGGGGACCACCAGCACCTGATGATAATCCACCCGCTCCGGCGCGCCGAAGTACTGCAGCACCAGCCGCACGCCGGCGGCCGGCTGCCCGGCGCCGTCGAGCAGCCGCCCGGAAAAACGCACCCGCGGCCCGGTCCACGATTCCGGCTCCGGCTCCGGCAGCGGCGGCAGTTCCCAGCCCAGCGCCGCCAGCTCCCGTTTGAGATAGGCGTCCAGCTCCGCCGGCAGGTGGTCCGACAGCCGCCGCAGCTCGTGCTCGAGCTCCTCGCGCAAGTCCGGCGACGTCGCCAGTTGCACCGCTCCGGCCAGCCGCCGACAGGCCAGCGCCCGGTACTTTTCCATATATTCGTCGACGCTGAGTCCCGCTTCGCCCTCCTCCGAGGTCCGGTAGTGCTCGCCGGCGGCCCGGACCAGATCGTTTTCGGCCAGCCGCAGCTCTCGCCACAGCCGGTCATGACCGGTCTCCGGCTCCAGCAGCGCCACTGCCTCGCAGCACCCCTTGATGTCGCCCAGCCGCCGACAGCTGCGGAACAGCAGCTCCAGCAACGTCCGCCGGGCCCCGCCCTCCGTGGTCCGCGCCAGTTCCGCCCGCGCCAGACGTCGCGCCCGTTCAAAGCAACGGGCTTCGTAAACCGCCTGAATCTCCCGATCCGTCATCCTCTGTCACCTTTCCTCATTAACTGCAATTTGAAATCTATTTAACACTCTATTTTCAGTTACTATAAAAATATAATATACGCACATTCTCCCGTCTTACAATCCCGCTCCCGTAAAAAACCACATTTTTTCCGGCTTCGGATTGCATTGTCACCGCTCCGTGGCTATGGTATTAAGGAAACGCAAAGGGATTCACGCGGTGATCATTCAGGGGGAGCTGACGGCGGAACAGCGGCGCTGTGCTCAACTCAACTACAATCGCTTCAGTTTCGTCAACGGGTTCTCCTACATGTGTCTGGGGGAAACCGTCATCATCCTCTATGCCATCCGGCTGGGGGCGCCGGAGTACTTCATTTCGCTGCTGGGGGGCATGATCTATTTCGGTTTTCTGCTGCTGCCGCTGGGGAAACGGGTCACCGGTCAGGTCGGCGCGGCCCGGACCCAGTCGGTCTTCTGGTATCTGCGCAACGGTGCGGCGCTGCTGATCGCCAGCTGTTCGCTGTGGGCGTGGCTCGGCGCGGAGCGCCTGGCGCTGGGGCTGCTGCTCGGCGGATCGTTTCTGTTCTACGGCTTCCGCGCGGCCGGGGTGGTGATGTCCCAGCCGCTGGTCGGAGACATCACCACCAACGAGTCCCGCTCCCGGTTTCTGGCGATCAACAACGGGCTCTTCTATCTGGCCGGGGTGCTGGCGCTGCTCGCCATCGGCGGCATTCAGACCCGCACCCGGAGTCCGGCCATGCTCAGCGCCATCATCGCGGCGGGGGCCCTGCTCGGCGTGGCCGCCACCCGCTTCATGGACCGGATCGACGAGACCAACCGCATCCGGTCCGCCGCCCGCCGCCCGCTCGGGCTCCACCTGCACCGGGCGCTTCGCGATCGCGAATTCCACCGGCTGCTGCTGATCGGCACGGTCATCAACATCCTGATCATCCTGCTGGTCCCGATCACCACGCTCGCGCTCAAAAAAGGGTACGGCGTCAGCGACACCACGGCGCTGTTCTACGCCCTGGCCCAGTTCGGAGCCGCGGCGCTGGGCAGCCGACTGACCGGACCGCTGCTGACCCGGTTCGGTTCGCGCCGGACCCTGTGCGGAACCTACCTCGGCGCCCTGACCATCCCGCTGCTCTGGCTGATCGCGCCCCGCTCGTTCCATCCGCTCTATCCGCTGCTGCTCTTTGTGCTGGCGGGCGGACTCAGCGTCATGCTCGGAACCGCCATGACCAACTATTTTCTCGAACTGACCACCGCCGACAACCGCGTAGCCTACTCCATTTTCAACTCCATCATCACCGGAGCCGGAGCCGGGGCGATCGGCATGCTCCTGGGAGCCGGTCTGCTGCGGCTGCTCCAGTTCCAGGCCGGGGCAGAGCTCACCCTCGACGGCTATCGCCGCTACTTCCTGCTCGCCGGAGTGCTGCTGCTCCCCGGCCTGCTCCTGCTGCGCGCCCGGCGGCGCTGACCTTCGCTCAGCTCCGCATTTCGCGCTCGCGCACCAGCCGCAGCTGCCGAGTGGCCTCCAGCGACGTACAGACCTCGACATCCGCCGCCGCCTGCGCCAACACCCGCAGCGCCTCGGCGCCGCCCACGGCGCCCAGCACCCGGCAGGCCGCCATCCGGACCGCGTAGTCCTCGGCCGGATCGA
>CASFRF010000079.1 GCA_949297015.1 uncultured bacterium | reverse complement strand
CGTGGCCGGGATCAGGTGGTCGTAATACCCCAGCCCGAGGAAGTTGACCAGCTCCACCGCATTCTTGGCGGCCAGCGCCCGGAAGTGGCGGGTGACCTCATATTCCGATTTTCCGGGACCGAGCTCGAATTCCGGTTCCGGAAAATCGAGGCCGGCCCGGGCCCAGAGTTCGCCGAAGGAGGAACAGCCGACGGTGCGGAGCATCTCCGCGCGCTCGGCGTCGGTATTGGCGATATAGGGCATGGAGGAATCAATCTTCCAAGGTTTTCAGATACTTGAAATAGGCCTCTTCGTTCATCATGTCATCCAGCTCGGAGGTATCCAGATTGACCAGCCGGCAGAGCCACCCCTTGTCCTCCGGGGACTCGTTGATCAGCCCCGGCTCGTCGTCCAGCGCGTCGTTGACCATCGAAACCGTGCCGCTGATCGGCGCATAGACATCGCTGGAGGCCTTGACCGACTCCACCACGCCGAGCGTGTCGCCGATGATGAAATCGTCGTCCTCGTTCGGAAGGTCGACGTAAGTGATGTCGCCAAGTTCGTTGGCGGCATACTCGGAAATGCCCACCGTGGCTTCATCACCGTTAATCTCAACCCACTCGTGATCTTCCGAATAATACTTCATTCCTTTCTCCTTGCTAAATGAACACTTCCGCACCCTGTCAGCACAATAGGCCACATCCGGCGGAAAATTCAAGTCCTTCCCGACAAAAAAATGCGCTTTTACGGTTTTTCCTGCTCTTCGGACCGGATCCGCGCCAGATCCTCCCGGGCAAAATCGATCACCTGACCGAATTTCTCGCGGTTTTCAGAATCGGCCTCGACCAGCGTCTCGTGCGCCTCGACCACCGTCTCGGCGGTCTTGAGCTGATCGCGCTCGCCAGACCGCCCCAGAAACTCCCAGTCGTTGTGGGTGGCCACCGGCGCCGAATCGACAAAGGTGAACAACCGGTCGATGCCCAGCCCCTTGAGCAAATGGCGCACCTGGGCCGAAGCCCCCGCCAGCTCCACCACCGCCCGGGCCCGGTAGGCCTTGAGTCCGATCATCGACATCACCCCCATAAAGGTGCTGTCCATGGTCACGCAATCGTGCAGATCAAAATAGAGATGTTTGAAATCTCCCTCCAGATTCCTGGCCAGCTCCCGCAACGGCACCGCGTAATCAAAATTGGCGCGTCCGCTGACCTTGACCGTATAGGCCCCGTCCCGGCGGGAAATCAACAGATCCGACTCTTTCATGGGTCCGGCCCTCCTCCGACGTTTTCAGTTCTCAGTCCAGCACCGCTTTGATCCGGCGCACGCCGCGGCTGGAGCTCTCCTCCTTCTGGATCCGGAAGTGATGGAGCTCCCCGGTCCGGGCGGCGTGGGGTCCCCCGCAGATCTCGCAGCTCACATCCCCCATCCGGTAGACCTTGACCCGCTCGCCGTAGCGGTTCTCGAACAGCCCGATGGCGCCGCCCGCCTTGGCCTCGTCCACCGTCATCTCCCGGCATTCGACCTCCAGATCGCGGGCGATCGCCTCGTTGACCAGCTGCTCCACCTCGCGGAGCTGTTCCGGTGTCATCTTCTCCCCGTGCGAGAAGTCGAAACGCAGCCGCTCCGCCGTGATGTTGCTGCCGCGCTGTTCGACGTGCGTCCCCAGCACCCGGCGCAGCGCTGCGTGCAGCAGATGGGTCGCCGTATGCAGCCGCGCGGTCGCCTCGGAGTGATCGGCCAGTCCGCCCTTGAACTTCTGCTCCGCGCCCTGGCGTGAAAGCTCCTGATGCCGGGCGTAGGCCTGTTCAAAACCGGGCAGATCGACGCTGAACCCGTGCTCGGCCGCCATCTCGGAGGTGAGCTCGATCGGGAACCCGTAGGTCTCATAAAGATAGAAGGCGTTCTTGCCGCTGATCACTTTTTTGACCACATGCTCGGGCACCCGGGCGATCAGCTTCTCGAATTCACGGGTCCCCTTCTCCAGGGTCAGCGCGAACTGCTTCTCCTCGCGCTCCAGTTCGCTCTTGATCCGTTCGGCCTGTTCCACCAGCTCGGGATAGACCTCGCCGAACTCGGCGATCACCACCGCGGCCAGTTCCGGCGTGAACGGTTTTTCGATCCCGAGTTTGCGGCCTTCGCGAATCGCCCGCCGGATCAGCCGCCGGAGCACGTAGGCCTGATCGACGTTGCCGGGAGTGATGCCGTCGGCCATGATGAAGGTGGCCGCCCGCAGATGGTCGGCGATGATCCGGGCCGAACTCAGCGTCCAGCACGGCGGGGTGTCAGCGTGGCGCAACTCGTCGAGCTTGGCGAAGAGCGGGGCGAAGATTTCGGTCTCGTAGCAGCTGGCCTTGCCCTGCAGAATGGCGGTCACCCGCTCCAACCCCATGCCGGTATCGACGTTCTTCTTCGCCATCGGCACAAACTTGCCTTCGGCGGTCTTGAAGTACTGCATGAAGACGTCGTTCCAGATTTCGACCCAGCGCTTATCCTCGGGCTCGAAGACCTCCGGCGCCGGTTCGCTGCCGGTCCAGTAGAACATCTCGGTATCGGGGCCGCAGGGGCCGGTCTGTCCGGCCGGCCCCCACCAGTTGTCGGCCTTGGGCCGGCGGGCGATCCGCTCGGCGGGGAGTCCGAGGCCGCGCCACAGGTCGTAGGCCTCCTGATCGAAGGGGCAATCCTCGTCGCCGGCGAAGACCGTCACCGCCAGCCGTTCGGGCGGGATGTTCAAGTACTCCGCGCCGGTCAGGAACTCATAGCTGAAACGGATCGCCTCCTCCTTGAAATAGTCGCCGAGCGACCAGTTCCCGAGCATCTCAAAAAAGGTCAGATGGACCGCGTCGCCGACTTCGTCGATGTCACCGGTCCGGATGCACTTCTGGCAGTCGGTGAGCCGGGTCCCCGCGGGGTGCGTCGCCCCCTGCAGATAGGGCACCAGGGGGTGCATGCCGGCGGTGGTGAACAGACAGGTCGGATCGTTGTCCGGGATCAGCGAGGCGCTCTTGATCGGGCAATGGCCCTTGCTCTCGAAAAATTGAATGAACTTCTTCCGCAGTTCCGCAGCTTTCATCTTCCGTTTCAATCCTGAATTAAAGGTCCGCCGGCCGTGGGAAACGTCGCTCTTCCCTCCGGCTCCGGCGGCCCGGTTATAACGATACATCATAATGTATCCCGGGTGCCGGGAAAGTCAAATTCCCGGCGGGGTTTTTAGCGGAAATGATCGGATTCCGCTCCGGCTTCACTCCTCCGGGGGCTTCGCAACGGGGAGGTCTTCAACTCCGGACGGGTCGAGTCGGCGGATTCCCCCTTCGATCAGCTCGATCTCCCGGGCCCGGTAGAGCGCCCCCAGCGCCTGTTTGAACAGCCGCCGACTCCAGCCCCAGCGGCGGGCGATCTCGGGCGCCGGGGTTTCGGCGTTGACCGGCAAAATCCCGTCGGCGGCGGCGGCGAGTTCCGCCCGCAACCGGTCACAGACCGCCGGGATCGCCTCGCGGCCGGGAGGCCGCAGCCGCAAATCCAGTTTCCGGTCCGGCCGCACCTTCACCAGATAACCGGTCAGCCGGTCCCCGAGCTGCGGCGGGTGCGGCAGTTCCGAATCGTAGAGCAGTCCCAGGTAATGGTCGTCGGCCAGCACCTGGAAGCCCAGCGGGGTTTTCTCCAGCACCACCAGCGCCAACGCCTGCCCCGGCCGGAGTCCGGCGGGGTCGTACTCCCGGGCCTGACGGTCGAACCGGTTGGAGGCGATCACGCGCCCGCTTTCGGCGTCGCGGAGAATCCGGACCACATAGGTTGCTCCGGGGATCATCTTCTTGTGTTTCATCTCCCGAAACGGCACGAACAGATCCTTCTCCAACCCCCAGTCCAGAAACGCACCGTAGCGCGAAAGCGCCACCGCCCGCAGTCCGACCACCTCCCCGACCGTCCCGGCCGGGCGCCGGGTGGTGGCCACCGGTCGATCCTCCGAGTCGGTGTAGACGAAGACCTCCAGCTCGTCGCCGACCCGGAGTCCGGGCGGCACGTACTTTCCCGGCAGCAACACCGAGGATTCGCCGTCTCCCAGATACATGCCGAACCCCGAACGCCGCACCGCGGTCAATCGATTGTACTCCCCGAGCTTCATTGCCCCTGTCCCCCCTTACCTCCGTGATGTTCCGGCCCCCGCCGGTACTCCCCCGGCGTTCGCCCCGTTCGCTGTTTGAAAAAACGTGAAAAATAGTATTCATTGCCGAATTGCAGCTCCTGCGCCACCCGGCGCGCAGTCGCTCCCGGCTCCAGCAACAGCAACTCCGCCCGCCGGATCAGCGTCTCCGCCAGATACTGCTTGGGCGGGATTCCCAATTCCGCCGCGAAATTGCGCGAAAACGTGCTCCGGGAGACTCCGGCCACCGCCGCCAGCTCCTCGATCGTGGTCCGGGCCGACCCCTCGCGCCGGATGAACTCCAGCACCCGCTCGTGTCGCCGCACCACCGCGTCCAGTGCCCGCCACCTGCCCTCCGGACCGGGCAGGAAAGCGGCTACCGCCGCCAGCACCAGCTGCCGCAGCTCAAAGAGCTGAATCAGGGGTTCCCCGGAACTCTCCAGCAGCCGCCGGGCCCGGACCCCGAGTTCGTCGCCGTCCGGCCGCTCCAGACAGGAACCGCAACCGGCGAATAATTCAAAGTGTCCGAACAACTCCAAGTGAAAGTGAAAAGATACAAACTTCATCGACTCCAGAAATCGAAACGACAGATCGCATTGCGACGGCATAAAATAGAGATAACCGGCTCGCATAGGCAGCTGTTCTCCGCCGCTGTGATTGCGAATTTCACTGCCCGAATCGGGAGACTCCAGCACCAGAAAAATCCGATTAAAGGAGTGGCGGTTGCGTCCGCGGTAGTCGAAAGCGAGCACCGCGGCCTCCACCAGCTTCAGTGTCAGCGCCTGATCAAGCCGCTCCAGATCAAAACGCTCATTTCGCATAAAAAGATAAACTCCGAGCTTGAAGTTGCATTGTTTTCTCCATTTTTTTCGGCTATACTATAATCGCGATTCACCAAACTGCAAGTGGAGGTTTTATGCTTTATACCGGAATGCAAACTTCGCAAATCTCGTTCCCGCTCGGGGGAATCGGCACCGGCAGCGTCGGACTCGGCGGCAACGGCCGGCTGCTCGACTGGGAGATCTTCAACAACGCCAACAAAAACTCCCTGAACGGTCTGACCCACTTCGCGCTGCGCACCGAACGCGACGGGCAGGTGATCGACGCCCGGGTCCTGCACGGCGATCTGCCGCCGCCCTACACCGGAATTCCGCAGCGCGAGGGCGGCTTCTGGGGCTTCGGCTGGGGCCCCCGGCGGGAGACGCTCTGCGGCATGCAGCATTTCCGCGACCACTCCTTTCTCGGAGAGTTTCCGCTGGCCCGCGTCAAACTCTCCGACCCCGACGCTCCGGCCCGGGCGGAAATCCTGGCCTGGAGCCCCTTCATCCCCAGCAACTCCGAAGATTCCAGCCGGCCGCTGGCCATCTTTGAAATCACCATCGAAAACGTCTCCGGGGCGACCTGCGACTTCGCCCTCACCGGGGTGCTGAGCAACCCCTTCCAGACCGCCGAGGCCAGCAACCGGGTGGAGAAGACCGGCAAGCTGCACCAGCTGCTGCTGAGTCACGGCGGCGATCCGCGGGCGCAGCCGTACGGCGAACTGGCGCTCACCACCGATGCGACGGAAATCTCGTATCAAGAGTATTTGTTCCGCGGCGGCTGGTGCGATATGCTCGAGGTCTACTACTACGATCTGCTGCAACCCGGTCCCTTCCGCAACCGCCAATACGAGAGCCGGACCGAGCGCACCCCCACCGATACCGGACTGCTCGCCGCCCACTTCCGGCTGGCCCCGGGCGAGCGGAAGACCACTTGCTTCATCCTCTCCTGGCATATTCCCAACCGGCGCGGCAACTTCGACCACGACGCCGATGAACAGTGCTGGCGCGAGCGGCTGGTGAATCACTGGCTCAACTATTACGCCACCTTGCAGCACTCCGCCGCCGAAGGGGGAGTCTACGCCTTTGAACACTTCGACCGGTTGCGGCGTGACACCTTCGACTTTCACGATGCGCTGTTCCGTTCGAGCCTGCCGCCGGCGGTGCTGGACGGCGTTTCGGCCAATCTCTCCACCCTGCGGACCGCCACTTGTCTGCGGCTGGAGGACGGAACCTTCTACGGCTGGGAGGGGCTCGGCAGCTCCTGGGGCAGCTGTCAGGGCAGCTGCTCCCATGTCTGGAACTACGCGCAGGCGCTCCCCTTCCTGTTTCCGGATCTGGAGCGGACCCTGCGCGATGCGCAGTATCTGTACAACGTCGACGAGAACGGCGGGGCCCATTTCCGGCTCAAGCTGCCGCTCGGACGCAAGGCGAAGGTCGAGGACTTCCGCCCTTGTGTCGACGGCGCCTTCGGCGAAGTGATGAAGAGCTACCGCGAGTGGAAAATCTCCGGCCGGACCGACTGGCTCAAGCGTCTCTATCCGATCATCAAGCGGACCATCGAATACGCCTGGAGCCCCCGGAACTACGACCGCTGGGATCCGGAGCGGACCGGAGTGCTGACCGGGCGGCAGCACAATACGCTGGACGTCGAATTCTTCGGACCCAGCGGCTACTTGAACGCCCACTACCTCGGCGCGCTCAAGGCGGCCGCGGAAATGGCCGACACCTTCGGCGACACCGAGTTCGCCGAGCTCTGCCGGAAGCTGTTCCATCAGGGCAAGGAGTACACCGATCGCCATCTCTTCAACGGCGAATTCTACTTCCAGGACGTGCAGCTGGACGATGAGTCCCAGCTGACCGGCTACACCGACCACGGCAACGCCCGCGAGGGCTACTGGGATGAAGAACACGGCCAGCTCAAGTATCAGTTTGGCCGCGGCGGCTGCGCGCTGGATGCGCCGCTGGCCCAGTTCTACGCCACGCTGTACGGACTCGGCGAAGTGCTCGATCCGGAGCAGACCCGGAAGAACCTGGATGCGATCTACCGCTACAACTTCCGCTGTATGCGTGAGTTCTCCAACACCTGGCGCAACTACTGCGTCAACGACGAAAAAGGCGTGATCCTCTGCACCTGGCCCCATGCCGCGGACCGACCGGTGATCCCCGCGCCCTACTCCACCGAGACCTTCCACGGTCAGGAGTGGGCCTACGCCGCCCATCTGGCGCTGTGCGGCCGGCTCGACCGCGCCACCGAGGTGGCAGCGGCCATCCGCAGCCGCTACGACGGGTGCAAACGCAATCCCTGGAACGAGATCGAATGCGGCAGCAACTACGCCCGGAGCATGGCCTCCTTCGCCCTGCTCCCGGCCTTCAGCGGCTTCCAATTCGACCTGACGCGCGGCATGATCGGCTTCGATCCGAAGCTGCCGGGCGAGGTCCGTTACTTCTGGAGCGTCGACGGGGCTTGGGGCGAATTCCGGCGCACGGACACCGGTCTGGAGCTGGCATTGCTCTACGGCGAACTCGAACTCCGGCAGTTGCGGGTGCCCGGCACCTGGAGCCGGGTGGAGCACAACGGCGAAGCGGTCGCCTTCCAGCTGGACGACGGCGTCCGGTTCACACCGGCGCTGAAGCTCGGGGCCGGGGAACTGCTGACGCTGCGGTGAAGTCCGAACCCGGACCGGAACGCCCCGGTCCGGGGCGCCCGGTCACCGGCCCCAAACGGTCAACCGGTCGTTGATGAAATCGATCACCTGCTGCAACTCCTCGCGCCCCTGCCCGGAGACCGTCAGCGGGGCGGCGAACTCCAAATGGACGTCGCGCTCCCGGTGAACCGGTCCGAAGTCCCGGAACAGCCGGCCGTTGCCCAGAAAATCGGTCTTCAAGGCCAGCGGCAGCACCGGCACACCGGCCGAACGGGCCAGCTTGATTCCGATCGAATTGAAGTTCTCGGGATCGAACCGTTCGGTACGTGTGGCCTGCGGGAAGAGGATGATCGAACGGCCCTCCGCCAGCGTGCGCCGGCCTTCGGTCAGTACGGTTTTGAGATCCTCTCGGGGGTTATTCCGCCCCACGGGAATCGCCTTCAGCGCCCGCATGATGTGCCCGAACCACGGCACTTTGAACAGCGACTCCTTGATCACAAAGGTGAAGTCCAGATGCGGCCGCACGATGGCGTGCAGCAGCGCCGTCTCCAGCAGGCTCATATGGTTGCTTATAATCACCACGGCACGGCCCTCCAGCGCCCGGAGGTGGTCGAGGCCGCGCAGATGGATCCGGCCGCCGCAGTCCTCGACCAGCCGGAAGTTCTCGTTGGAGAATTCGATCTGACGTTCACCGGTGAGCTCGCCGCGGGCCGCACAGTTGCCGGTCCGCCGGAAGACATCGACATTGTGCCAGTAAAAGTAAAACCGGCTGTTGCCGAAGATCCGGTCCTGCCATTTCCGGCGGTGGGTAGCCGGAGTATCATAGGTGTCCTCCGGAAACAAATTTTTACCGATCGTCATACGTTTCTGCATCTCCCTCAAAGATTCCGTCCTGCAATCTTCAGCGCACCCAATGGCTCATTCAGCACCCGCGCCACCACCGGGCATTTCACCCGTAACAAAAAGAAAATCGGCCGCTCATACCGGTCCAGCGACTCATAGTTGCCCTGCCCCTTGGCCACCACCAGCTCCGCGGAGGTGAGGGCCCGGACAAACTCCGGACTGCTGCGGCGCAGCGACACGCCGGGCGCGTCGTCGCCGGTATCGACCACCCGGACCCCCCGGATGCCCGAAGGCTCCAGTTCCCGCCGGGTCACGTCGTTCAGAATCGGACCGCCGCGCACCCCCACCGTGATCTTGTCGCGGTAGCGGTCGATCAGCAGCCGGTCGAACACCGCCTCGCCGCAGTTGTCCAGCATGTAGAACACCGACTGAGCCCGATCCAGCGCGGCCTCCAGCCGCGCCGCCGCCGTCAAATCGAGCGGCAGCTCGAAAACCTCCCGGATTCGCGCTTCGGCCCGGGCCAGATCGAACTTCGGATCCACGCCGAAATCGATGATATTGCCGCCGATCACCAGTTTCAGCAAGCTGACGAAGTCGTCGCCGCGCCGGGCCAGTTCCGCGGTCAACTCCGGCAGCAGCGCCAGCGCCAGCTCGGTCGAGCGGTCCTTCTCCCGCCGGAAAGGATCGGCCACACCGGTCCGTCGGCGCACTTCGCGATGGAAGCAGGCGGCGAACTCCGGCGGGGTGGTCTCCTCATCCGCGGCGAGGACCTGTTTCAGAAATTCCCGCATCAACGCCCGCTGGCCCTCCACCGTGGGCTCCGCCTGTCGCACCAGTCCGGCCAGCTGATTGATAATGCAACCGTAACAGTCAATTCCGACTCTCATGATTCAGCTTCCTCCTGCGCCAGCACCCGGGCGTGTTCCAGCGCCGCCGCGCCGCCGCCGAGCATACGCGCGAGCTCTCCGACCCGCTCCGCTCCGGTCAGCGCCCCGATCCGTGACACCATCCGTCCCGACTCCAGCTGCTTGACCACCCGGAAGTGTTCGTGCCCCCGGGCCGCCACCTGCGCCAGATGCGAAATACACAATACCTGATGCCGCCCCCCCAACTCCCGGAGCATCCGCCCCACCTCGTTGGCGGTCTCGCCGCCGATGTTCCGGTCGATCTCGTCGAAGATCACCACCGGCACCGCGTCGGCGTCGGCCAGCACCGTCTTCAAGGCCAGCATCAGCCGCGAGAGTTCGCCGCTGCTGGCGATCCGCCGCAGCGGGCGGGGCGTCTCGCCGGGATTGGCGGAAAACAGCAACTCCAACTGCTCCTGCCCGGCGGGCCCCGGCTCCACCGGGGTGAATTCGGCGCTCAACTCGGCCCGTCCGAAGCCCAGTTGCGTCAGCACCCGCCGCGCCTCGGCCAGGAAGGTCCCGACCCCCTGCCGCCGCCGTTGCGAAAGTTCCGCCGCCTTCGCCTTCAACTCCGCCAGCAGTTCGGCGTCGCGCGCGGCGAATTCGGTCAGCCGGGCATCGGCGGTCCGGTAATCCTCCAGGTGACGCCGGGCCTCGTCGGCGGTGGCCAGCACCTGTTCAAGTGACGGCCCGTAGCGTCGTTTCAGGGTATGGAGTGCGCTCAACCGGGACTCCAGTTCCGCAAAAGCGGCCTCGTCGAGCTCGACCTTCTCCCCCAGCGCCGAGACTCCGGTCGCCAACTCATCCACGCCCTCCAGCAACAAATCACAGGCGGTCAGGAGCTCTCCGGTCCCGGCCTCGTCCAGGCCGGACAACTTCTGCAACTCGCGGTAGACCGCGGCCAGCCGGTCGCGGATCGACTCCTCCGAGTCGTTCAACCAGGCCACGGCCCGGGCGCTGACTTCGAGCACTTCGCGGGCGTGGGCCGCCAGCCGATGGCGCGCGGTCAGTTCCTCATCCTCGCCGGGAACCGGATTGACCCGTTCGATCTCCTGTACCACCAGCTCCAGATGTTCGGCCTCCACCGCCGAAGGCCGACCGGCGGCAAACGCCTCGCACGCCTCGGCCAGTTCCCGCCGCCGGCGGCAGAGCTCCGCGCAGGCTTCGCGCAGCGCTTCCGCCCCGGCGTAGCGGTCGAGCAGCCGCAGCTGTTCCGAGCGGTGAATCAGCGCGCCTTGCTCATGGACCGTCTGCACATCGACCAGCAGTGCCGCCAGTTTGCGGATCAGCTGCGCGGTGACCGGCGTATCGTTGAGGAAAAACCGGGTCGAACTCTCGGTAATGGTCCGACGCAGCTGCACCTCCGAACCGGGCTCCGGTGCGATTCCCGCCGCCGCCAGGATCTGCTCCACCGCCGACCGCAGCGCGGGCGGCACGGTCAGAATCCCGGCCAGCTCGCAGCGCCGGGCCCCGGTCCGGATCACGCCCTTGTCGGCGCGGCCGCCCAGCAGCAACGTCAAAGCGCTGAGCAGCACCGACTTCCCGGCTCCGCTCTCGCCGGTGATCACGTTGAAGCCGGGACCGAACTCCACTTCAGCCCGCTCGATCAGCGCCAGATCGGCTATTTTAAGGTATTGAAACATAACGGGGGGCGGTCCACAACTCCTACAGGGCGTCGCGATCGGCGGCCCAGGCCCGCAGTTTCTTCTCGTGTTCGGGGTAATCCATGGCCAGCATCAATTCGGCATACTTCCGGAAGAAGCCTTCGATCGCCAGTTTGAAGATCAAAAGACTCTGCATACGTTCGGCGAACCGCTCCTCGGGATTCATCTCGTCGCCCTCCGGCAGTTTCACCGAGCCGAAGGCGAAGCGATCGGCGTCGAAGGTGCAACTCCAGAACTCGTTGCCGCGGGTCAGCGTCAGCTTGGCCTTTTTGAGCTTCTTGCCCGAGGCCAGCGCCGCCTTGGCCTCGGCGCTGCGCAGCGGGCTGTCCCCCTTCTTCAGCGACACCTCCTGTGCGCCGCGCGCCTCCGAGCCGTAGGCGAAGGTCAGCGGTCCCTCGATCAACAGATCGAATTCGCCGAACTGCTCGAGCTGGAGCTTCTCCTCCGACTGTTCGCTGAAATACCAGAGCCAGGTCAGGAAATCCCGCCCGGTGGTCGCCTCCTCATCCTCCTGATCGATCAAATTGAGATGCGGAAAGCTCGCCTCGGTCACCTGAAACAGCTTCTCCAGCAGGTACCCCGGATTCACCGGCAGCGGCTCGACCTTCACCGTCTGATAAAACTGCTCGATGAACAGCTCGATCTGGGCGGTGGACCCGGCGCCCACGTAGATCATCTTCTCCACCGGATCCATCACCACCGGGATCGCCGACAGCGCCGGCGGCATTTTGGCCAGGTACTTTTCGCGCGCATCCTCCCGGATCAGCTTTTTGATCTTGGAAGGGACGAACTCGACCTGATTGGCCTCCATGTACGCCAGTTCCTCGCGGCGACAGATGGCGTTGAGCAGCGACGCGGGCATTTTGCGCTCCGCCTTGCGCAGCTGCAGATAGAGGCAACCGCCCATATTCACGCTTTCCGGCGTGATCGCGGTATCCAACAGATGCCGCCCGGTGACCCAGCCGATCTGCGGTTCCTCGGTCACGCTGTCGAGCGTTCCGGCCTTTTTGGCGGCGAAGAGATCGATCAGATTTTCCGGCAATTCGGCGCGCAGCTCAAAAGCGCTCACCGTAAACGTTCCATTCTCAAAAGGCATTTTTCCTCACTCCAGATTACGATTCCACCAACTGTACACCAACATGACCGCCTCCACCGCCAGCAGCAGCAGCATCACCCCTGCCGACGGAAAGCCGCCCCATCGCATCAACGCGGTCACCGACACCGATCCGGCGGCCATGTACAAGGCGTTCACCAGATTGTTTCCGGCGATCACCCGCGCCGTCTCCGCTTCCGGCGCCCGGTGCTGCATCAACGCCTGCAGCGGCACCGAATACATGCCGCCGCCGATGGCCACCAGCAGCAGCTCCCCGGTCACCCGGTAGAACAGCGGCTCCACCGCCAACTGCGCCAAGTTCAGCAGCTCCGGCGAGCTCCCGGCTCCGGCCGCACGCAGCAACCCGTACAGATCGAGCGTGGGCGGCATCATCAGCGCGGCCCCCAGCCAGACCCAGCGCCCGCTGATCCGGCCACGCAGCAGCTTCTTGCACAGCCAGGCGCCCGCTCCGATGCCGATCGAAAACACCGCCAGCTCCAGCGCCAGTACCTGCGAGGTGCCGCGCAGCACCTCGCGGCACAGCGCCGTCAGCTGCGCCACATAGAGGGCGCCGACCAGCCAGAACAGCGAAACCGCCAGCACGGTATAACGCACCGTCGGCGCCTTCCAGACCGTCCGCAGCAGCCGCCAGCTGCCCGCGATCGGATCGAAACTCAGTCGCAGATTCCGGTCCGGCGGCGGCGCCGCCGGGATTCCCCAGCTCGCGGCATAGCCGCCCAGCGCCAGCACCAGCAGCACGGAGCCGGCGATCCAGACGCCGCCGGGCAACCCCGGCGTCAGGCTCCCCCCAAGCATGCCCAGCAGGATCGCCAGATAGGTCCCGCCCTCGATCAGCGCGTTTCCGGCCACCAGCTCCTCCGGCCGCAGCTGCTGCGGCAACAGCGAATACTTGGCCGGACTGAAGAAAGTCGACTGCGTCCCCATCAGGAACAGCAGTACGAACAAGCCACCCACCCACCGGAGCGGGAAGGCCAGCGCCGCCAGCAGCATCAAACCGACCTCCCAGAGTTTGATCCAGCGGCAGTAGGGCGCCTTGTCGAACTTGTCCGCCAGCTGCCCGGCCAGTCCGGAAAACAGGAAATAGGGCAGGATGAACAACCCCATGGCCAGATGGGTCAGGGCGGTCGCGGCAGCCGACGAATAGCCGAGCTGATAGGTGATCATCCCCAGCAGCGCGGCCTTCAGGAAATTGTCGTTGAACGCGCCCAGAAACTGGGTCACGAACAACGGACCGAACCTGCGGTCGAACAGCAGCATTGCTTAAAAGTGCTCAGCCAGATAGTCCACTCCGTTGCGGAAGAAGCGGACGCCGTCCCCCTCCTCCGGCAGCTCGCCCTGCTGCTGGTCCCGCGTCCAGCTCGGGGAGTTGTAGGGCGACAGAAACGCCTCCGGGTGCGGCATCAACCCGAAGATCCGGCCCGACTCGTCGCAGATTCCGGCGATCGAATGGAGCGACCCGTTGGGATTGGCCGGGAAGGTCGTCGCCGGGGTGCCGTCCGCGTTGACGTAGCGGACCGCCACCAGGTTTTTCGACTCCAGCTCCGCGAGCGTCTCGGGCGCGGCCACGAATTTGCCCTCGCCGTGGCGCAGCGGCAGCCGCACCCGGCCCAGATTGCGGGTGAAGACGCAGGGGGAAGCCGGATTGTTCTCCAGATAGCACCAGTCGTCGCGGAACACGCCGGAGTCGTTGTGCGCCAAGGCCACCTGCTGCTGGAAATAGGCGCCGTTCAACGCCGGCACCAACCCCAGCCGGGTCAGGGTCTGGAATCCGTTGCAGATTCCCAGCACCAGCTTGCCGTCGGCGATGAACCGCTCCAGCTGATCGCGCAAATGGAACAGCACCCGGTTGGCGAACACGGTGCCGGACCCCAGGTGATCTCCAAAGGCGAAGCCGCCGATGAACACCAGCAAATGGAACTCCTCCAGCCGCCGCTGTCCGGCGATGAGATCGTTCAGATGAACCAGTTCGGGCGTCGCCCCCACCAGGCGCGCGGCGGCGGCGGTCTCGCGCTCGCAATTCAGACCAAAACCGGTGATCACCAGTACTTTGACATCTTTCTTCTGCATCACAGCTTTTCCTTAGGTATGATAATCGGCATTGATTTTAACGTATTCGTAGGAGACGTCGCTGGTCCAGACCCAGTAGTCGGCGTCGCCGTCGTGCAGATCGATCCGGACGGTGAACTCCCGCTGCCCCACAATGGTGCAGAGTTCCGGTTCCGGCGTTCCGGCGTCGCCGCCGCGGAGCACCACCGGCAGCGCATCGTAGTAGATGTCGGTCTTCTCCGGCACGAACTCGGCCCCGGAGTAGCCCAGCGCGGCGACCACCCGGCCCCAGTTCGGATCGCCGCCGAACCAGGCGGTCTTGCAGAGCAGCGAATTGGCCACCGCCTCGGCGCAGAGCCGGGCGTCGCGTTCGCTGCGGGCGTGTTCGACCCGGACGGTGACGAACTTGGTCGCGCCTTCGCCGTCCATGACCATGCGCCGGGCCAGATTCCGCATCAGCGCCAGCAGCGCCAGCCGGAACTGTTCCGACTCGGGGCTTCCGGCCGTCAGCTCCACCCCGGAGCGGCCGTTGGCCAGCACCAGCACGGTATCGTTGGTGCTCATATCGCCGTCCACGGTGATCCGGTTGAAGGACTCTTCGGCGTTGGCCTCGAGCATCGACTGCAGCAATTCATTGCTGATCTTCGCATCGGTGGTCACCGTGCAGAGCATGGTCGCATGGGGGGTGGTCAACCGCGGATCGATCATGCCCGCGCCCTTGGTCATCGCCCCCAGCGTCACGGTCCGGCCCCCGAGCTCCAGCCGGAGCGCGGCGTGTTTGGGCACGGTATCGGTGGTCATGATCGCCCGGGCGGCGTCGGCGCCGCCTTCGGGCGAGAGCGCGGCGGCGGCGAGCTTCACGCCCTTTTCCAGCACCGCCATGGGCATTTGCGTGCCGATCCGGCCGGTCGAGCAGACCAGCACCAGTTCAGGCGCGAGGCCGAGCGCGGCGCCGACCAGCTCGCAGGTCCGTTCAGCGTTGCGCAAGCCGGTCTCGCCGGTACAGGCGTTGGCGTTGCCGCTGTTGATTGAGACCGCTTGGGCGAAGGGCTGCTCGAGCACCCGTTTCCGATCGAGCAGTACCGGCGCCGCGGCGAAGCGGCAGCTGGTGAAGACTCCGGCGAAATTGGCCGGTTCCTCGGAGAGAACCAGCGCATAGTCCGGCGCACCGGACCGTTTGAAGCCGGCGGCCACGCCGGCGGCCCGGAAGCCGGGGGTGGAGGTCACCGACCCCTGTTCATCGATTTTAAAATCCATCAATCTCTCCTCCATAAACCGCTTTGACGTTGATCGCAATGCCGCCGCGGGGCCGGAAGCGGCCGATGACCATGGCCCGACGCGGACGGCAGCACTGCACCACGGCGTCGAGCACGGTATTGACCGACTCCTCGTGAAAGGTATTGCTGTTGCGGAATGAATACAAAAACAGTTTGAGCGACTTGCTTTCGATGCACAGCTGATCGGGAATGTAGCGCACCGTCAGGTGGCCGAAATCGGGCTGACCGGTGACCGGGCACAGTGAGGTGTACTCGGGACAGTCGAACTCGATCACATAGTCGCGATCGGCGTACAGATTGCGAAAAGTCTCCAGCCGGGCCTCCTCCGGGGAGGTCGGATAGTGCTGTTCCGAAGCCTTCAGCAGCGTGAGTTGGGCGAAGCGTTCCGGTTTTTTCTCCATAGACGAATCCTCTTTTCCGTGATCCGATTTGTGTCCGTTTCATAAAATAGCATCTTTTTCCGTTTTTTTCGCTGCATTTTTCGGGAAAAGGCCATTTTTTTTCTTGATTTTTGGGTTTGCAAAATTATATTCTTGGAGTATGTAAGGGGAAATGGTTTGTCCTCATCCCAAATTTCAACGGAAAAATCGAGGTACGTCTGATGAAGTCTGGAAAGAAATTGCTGCTCGCGACGCTGCTGGTTTTCACCATGGCCGGAGCCGTTCAGTGCGCGGCGGAAGAGAACTGGGTCATGGCCCCTCTGGAGAAACTCGGGCGCGGCATCGCCAACGTGGCCTTCGGCCCGCTGGAGCTGCTGATGAAACCCTATGACGTCAACAACGAGCAGGGCGCGATTCCGGCGATCACCTACGGGGTGCTCAAGGGCGTGGCCTTCACCATCGCCCGCGAAGTGGTCGGCGTGGTCGACATCGTGACCTTCCCGGTGCCCCTGCCCGGCTGCACCTCCGATCCGATGGATTCCGGCTGGGGGTACGGCCCGATCATGCGTCCGGCGTGGGTGGTGGACATCGAGCACAACGCCTACAACTTCTTCTACGACGACGATGTGGTGCTTCGCGGAAACGACTAGGTTCCGGGGGTAAGCCAGTGAGACCGGGACCGGCGGCACCCCCGCCGTCCGGGTGGCCCGCCGCAGCGGTTGTGGCGGGCTTTTTAATTTTTCGGGGATACGGATTACCATCATGAGTTTTTCCTGCGGATTTGTCGGACTGCCCAACGTGGGGAAGTCCACCTTGTTCAACGCCCTGTGCAAGGGCGGGGCCGAAGCGGCCAACTTTCCGTTCTGCACCATCGAGCCCAACACCGGAATCGTGGCGGTTCCGGATTCCCGGCTCCAGGTGCTGGCCGAACTGGAGCACTCCGGACGGATCGTGCCCTCGACCCTGAAATTCATCGACATCGCCGGACTGGTCCGGGGCGCCAGTCAGGGCCAGGGACTGGGCAATCAATTTCTGGGCCACATCCGCAACGTCGACGCCATCGCCCATGTGGTGCGGGTGTTCGAGGATCCGGACGTGGTCCATGTGGCGGGCAAACTCGATCCGGTGGGGGATCTGGAGGTGATTCTGACCGAGCTGATGCTCTCGGACCTGGAGCTTCTGGAAAAACGGCGCGACAAGGCGCACAAGCTGGCCCGCTCCAACGATCCGGACGCCAAACTTGAATTTGAGACGGTTCGCGATCTCGCGGCCCAGCTGGCGGAAGGCCGGATTCCGACCTACGACCGGGACGACCCCAAGGTCGCCGCGCTGGTCCACAGCCTGGGGTTGCTGACGCTGATGCCCGCCTTCATCTGCGCCAACACCGACGAGGCGGGCTGCCGCGACTTTGCCGCGACGGCGGCCGGACGAACGCTGCTGGATTACGCCGCGGAGCGGAAGTTGGAGGTGATTCCGGTCTGCGCCAAGCTGGAGGAGGAGCTCGGGCAGCTCTCGCCGGAGGAGGCGAAAATGTTCATGGATGAGCTCGGGCTGGCCGAGACCGGGTTGACCCGGGTGATTCATACCGGCTACCGGCTGCTGAATTATCTGACCTTCTTCACCGCCGGCGAGATGGAGGCGCGGGCCTGGACGGTGACCGCCGGGACGCCGGCGCCGCAGGCGGCGGGCAAGATCCACACCGATCTCTGCCGCGGCTTTATCCGGATGGAGACGGTCTCCTATCAGGATATGGTCGATTGCGGCGGCTGGAACCGGGCCCGGGAGGCCGGGAAGCTGCGGATCGAGGGCAAAGATTACATCATGCAGGACGGGGATGTGATCCACGTCCGGTTTTCGGTTTAACCAGAGGGAGAGCAAATGTTCAATTCCACCAGTCTGGAGTTCCTGTCCGAACTTCTGAACAGCGCCAGCCCCTCCGGCTTCGAGCTGGAGGCGGCGGCAGTCTACCGCAAATACCTCGGGACTTTCTGTACCGAGGTGAAAACCGATGTGCTGGGCAACACCATCGGGGTGCTCAATCCGGGCGCGCCGTTGCGGGTGATGCTGGCCGGACACTACGATGAGATCGGGTTTCAGATCGTCTACATTTCCGAAGAGGGTCTGCTCTACTTCCGGCCCAACGGCGGAATTGACAAACTGAACGTCCCGGCCACCGAGGTCGATATTCTGACCGCCGCCGGCCGGGTTCCGGGCGTCATCGGCAAGAAACCGATTCACCTGCTCAAGCCCGAGGAACGCAACACGCCGCCGGAGCTTTCGGATCTCTGGATCGACATCGGGGCGGAGAACCGGGAGGAGGCGGAAAAGCTCGTCTCCGTGGGCGATCCGGTGGTGGTCCGGGCCAACTTCCGGCGCTTCGGCGAACACCGGGTGATGTCCAAGGGCATGGACGACAAGATCGGCGCCTTTGTGGTGGCCGAGACGCTGCGCGAACTTTCGAGCCGCAAGCTCAACGTCGCGGTCTACGGCGTGGGCACGGTGCAGGAGGAGGTCGGTCTGCGCGGCGCGACGGCCAGCACCTTCGGCATCGATCCCCAGGTCGGATTCGCCATCGACGTCGGGTTCGCCACCGATCTGCCCGACATCCCCAAAAAACTGCTGGGGGAGATCAAGCTCGGTTCCGGCCCGGAACTCAACCGCAGCTGCGACAACAATCCGGTGCTCGGGAGAATGCTCCGCGCCGTCGCCAGACAGCATGACATCGCCTATCAGGAGACGGCGGCGCACCGCGCCTCCGGTGGCACCGACGCCGCGACCATGCAGTTGACCCGCGCCGGCGTGGCCACCGCGCTGCTGAGCATCCCGAACCGCTACATGCACTCGCCGGTCGAGATCTGCGATCTGCGCGACGTGGCCGGAGCGGTCCGGCTGCTGACCGAAACCATCGCCTCGTTCCGCGGCGACGAACGCTTCATTCCGGGGCTCGACTGACCGTGCCGACCCCCCGCGAGCAGCTGCTGCGCCGGAGCCTGGCCCGGCGCAATCTGAAGCGCTACGCTCAGACTCAGAGCTTCGGCCGCCTTGCGGGCAACGAGGGGCTGGAGCCGCGTCGGCGCTCGCGGGCGCTCTGCGCCCTGCCCCGGCTGCTGCTGGGGTTGCTGCTGCTCGGCTTCTTCGGAATCGGGCTCTATTTCGTCTTCTGCTGACGGCGCAGGAGGGCGAGCTCCGCCGTCAGCGCTGCCAGTTCCGCCGGGGTCGGGGGTTCGGCCCGGTACCGGAGTTCCTGATAATGCTTCAGAAACTCTGGATCGTATCCGCGCAGCTCCAGCTGCCGGGCCGTCCACTCCGTCCGGATCCGTCGGAACCGGCGATACTCCCGGAACAATCGCCGCAACTCCTCAGCGGCCGGATCGAGCGTTTCCCGGCGGCGGTGGCGCCGCCGTCGGAACCACCCGATCAGCAGCACCAGCAACAGCGCCAGTCCGCCGCCGCGCAACGGGTCGGCGACCAGTGTCCAGAGGGCGGAGCCGAACAGTCGGAGGGTATTGATCACCGCCATGGCGTAGCGGCCCCGGCGCAGATCGCTCAGCAGTTGCTGCAACCAGAGCGAGCCGCAGTCGCTCCAGGTTTCGAGGTCGTCGCCCCAAGAGGCGGGTTCCAGCGCCGACCCCGGCGGGGTCGGTTCCAGCAGTACCCAGCGTTGCTGCTGCCGGTCGTAGGCCTCCACCCAGGCGTGGGCGTTGCCCAGACGCGCCAGATAGTAGACGCCCAGCGGATGACGCTCTTCGCAGAGAAATCCGGTCACATAGCGGGCCGGAATCCCCTGCTCACGCAACAGCAGGGTCAAGGCTGAGGCGAAGAGTTCGCAGTGTCCCCGCCGACTCCGGCGCAGAAAGTGCGCCACCGGATCCCCCTCCCGGTCGGGATCGGGCTCCAGGGAGTAGTGGAACCGGCGGTGAAAAAAGTTCAGGAAACTCCGGAACACCTCCTGATCGGCGGCTTCGCGACCGGTCAGCGCTTCGCGCGCGACCTCCTGCAACGGGTTCCGCAGCGACTCCGGCACGGCAAGATAGCGCTCCGAGACCGGCTCCAGCGCCAGTTGTCCGGCGCCCTCGGGTCCGGGCTGCGCCTGAAAGCTGGAAACGCCGCCTTCGCGCAGAAATTCGGAGGCCTCGATCATGCCGTCGGGCGAGACCGACAACTCTTCGGCGATCAGCTCCAGCCCGGTCGCGGCCCCGGGAATGAAGAGCAGCGAAGTCTGCAAAACGGGGGAGGCGAAGATCTCGAAGGTCACCGGCGGGCGCGACTCACCGCCGTCCAGCGAAAAGTAGCGGTCCGCCCGGACCCCCTCGCCCAGCAAGCCGCCCAAGGTCCGGGGCGTGTCGTCGGGGTTGCGCCAGATGCCGTCGTCGTAGCGCACGAACACCCGCCCCCGGAGGTAGCCCGGCGCGCTCGGTCCCACCACCCGGAAGACGATTCGCCGGGTGTCACTGCGGATCTCCGGCCGCAGGGTGGTGTTCAAATCGACCTCCCGGCCGAACACCGTCCGCCCGCCGGCCGGACGCAGCAACTGCCGGAAGCCGATCCGCAGCAACGCCAGTTCCAGTTTCCGGATCTCCGGTTCATGACGCCGGTACAAAGCGAAGAGTCCGGCCATCAAGCCGCCGATCAGCAGCAGCGCCAAAGCCAGCACCCCCCGTTTGCGCCAGTTGCCCCCGGGCGCACCGCGGTCATAGCGCAATGCCAGCAGAAAACCGCCCAGCGTCAGGGCGATCGACACGCCGAAAAACCAGGGGAACACCGCCAGCAGCGCTTCGCCTCCGATCAGCCGTTCAAACTCAGGAATCCGCGCCAGTTGCAGATCGCTGCCGCAGGTCAAAGCGCCCAGCCCGGCGGCACCGGCCACGCCGAACCGCCAGCGGTTACGGGCAAAGTTGGCGGCCAGCGCCGCGGCGTACAGCAGCGCCGGAACCAGCAGCGCCGGACGCAGGAAGAAGCTCAGGAAGCCGAATCTTCCGTTCTTCAGCGGGAACAGATAGTTGAAGAGCACGGTCAACACCGCCACGCTCAGCGCCGAGTAGATGATGGTCCGATCGCCGGGGCGGAAGAATTTTCCCCACCAGAACTCTCCGGCCAGCAGCGCCAGCGTCAGCAGCAGCACGTGCGGCAGATCCGCGGTGACGCTGAAGAAAAACGCCGCCGGCAGCAGGATCCCCCCGGTCAGCAACAAAACCGTGCGCTGCTCGTTCCGCATTTACAAACTCCTCACCGCGCCGTTGAGCACCGCGGTCGGCGCCACCGGGCGCCAGGCTTCGGGCAGCTCCAAAGGCTGCTCGCTCAGCACCAGCACCCGGACCGCGACACCGGCGTGCTGCAACCGCTCCACCAGCTTCCGCCGCGCCGGATCGACCCCCAGCAGCAACACCACCGCGCCCCCCACTTCGACCAACTGCGAAAAGACCTCGGGAGCCAGCTTGTCCAGCGCGCAGTCCGCGGTCGGCTCGACCCCGGCCAGAATATCGCAGACCTGATCCAGACAGCTCAAATTCCGCCCGAGCGACAGATGGTAGAGCTCCGGTCCGGCGGCGAACAGCTCCACCACCGCCTCGGTCTTCACCAGATATTCCGTGATCGCCAGCGCCAGCGACAGCGCCGCCTCCAGACTCGCTTCCGCCTGCCGCCGGGAACGCCACCGGAAACGGTTCGGGGGCAGCTGGGTGTCGACCAGCACCGCCACCCGTTTCAGATGTTCCTCTTCAAACTCCTTGACCACCAGCTTGCCGCGACGGGCGCTCCCCGGCCAGTCGAGATGCCGGACCTCGTCGCCGTCGCGATACTCGCGGGTGCCCAGCAGATCGGGGGACTCCCCGACCCGCGCCAGATTGGCCAATCCGCTGCGCTGACTGAGGCGACCCACCGGCAACTCAAAACGGGTCAAGGGCATATAGGCGGGATAGACCACCAGTCGATCGCGCCCTTCTCCCGCGCGCCCGCGGCAGCTCCACTTCAAAAGCCCCAGCGGAAATGAGCTCTCGACCCACGGTCGGTACAGCCGGTAGACGCCGCGCCGCTCCGCCAGCCAGCTCCCCGCGATCCGGGCCCGCCCCCGGCCCGGCAACCGCCCCAGCCGGGCCGGACGCAGCTGCCGCAGCCCCTCGGCGTAGGGAAAGGGATCGCACTCGAGGTCGTAACCGCTGACGCGCCGCCGGTTCTCCAGCTCATACTCCAAGGTGAATTCGCTCCCGGCCCGGACCCGCTCCGGCCCCCGCCGCCGCACCCGGCAGCGCACCCGGAACCAGAAACCGAACCCGAGCTCCACCACGGCCGGAGCGAAGATCACCAGCAGCAGCACCCGGCCCGGGGAATTCATCGCCAGAGAGCCGTAAAACAACACCAGCAACGTCATCGGCAGCAGCGCCAGCGCCGCCGGGGTCAGAAAACGCTCGGCCAGCCCCCGGCTCCAGGCGAAAAGCGCCAGCGTCGCGGACCGGTACTGCCAGGGCGACGACGTCCGGCTCCGCAGCGGAAAGAACTCCGGCCCATCCAGAAAGCGCTCCATCAGCCGCTTGTACATCGCACCGATCACCGCTCACCTCCGCGACCGGTCCTTGTAATAGACCACGCCGCCGGAACCGTCCAGATCGACCCACAGCAGCGCGCGCGGCTCCGCCCGCAGAAACAACTCGCCGCGCCCCTGGCCGTCGGGCTGCGTGGCCTCCCCGGAAAGTGGAATCCACCCCTCCGGCGCCAGCGTGGCGGCCAGCTGCGCCAGCAGCAAACCGGGGTCTCCGGTCAACGCAAACGCACCGTACCAGGCGCGCCGCGCCGGATATTGGATCACCTCGGTCGGAATCGCGCCCGGCGGCAACGGCAACTCCCGCGGCCACTCCGGCTGTTCCGGCAACTTCGACGGTACCCGCATTTCAAAATACAGCGTGGAATTGCCCCGCCCCGGAATCAGCAGATACCGGGTCTGCCAGCCGTGCTCCGCGGGCAGATCGACTCGCACCGAATCGGGTCCGCGGCGGATGCGTCCGGCCAGCAGCTCCAGCAGCCGGTCCAGCGGCAGCGGCACCGTCCCGAGATTCATGGTCAGCGGCAAACCGTGATAGACCACCGGTTCGGAGAGCAGTTGCCGGGCGCCGTAGAGTTGCTCCACCCGTTCCCCGGCGCCGCTGTTCGTCGCACCACCGCCGCCCGGACGGCGCAGAAACACCTCCCCCGCCGCCGGCACCGCCGGCAGCAACCACAGCAGCAGCAGCCAAAGCCGGGCCCTACTCCGCCGCATCCCGGTCCAGCCCCCAGATCCGGCGATTGCCCCACTCGTTGAGCGCGGGGAAACACCGGGTGAACCAGATGAATCCGCGATACCAGCCCGGATACAGCAGCCGTCGCCGCCCCCGCCGCCAGGCGCGGAACACCGCGCCGGCGAAGGACTCCGGGGAGCTGCCGCGTCGCCCCGGCGTCTCCGGCGGCGGCGTTTCACAGACCGGCGCCCGTTCGGAAAAGCCGGTGTCGATCCGCCCCGGCGACACCGTCAGCACCCGCACCCCGAAGCGCCGCCACTCCATGCGCAGCGATTCGGAGAACATCCACACCGCCGCCTTGGCCGCACCGTAGGCCCCCATGCAGGCCACCGGCGCCAAGGCGGAAATGGAGGCGATGTTGATCACCGTGCCCCGGGTCCGGCGCAGCTCCGGCAACAGCTCGCAGCTGAGCAGCACCGGAGCGAAGAAGTCGAGTTCCATCACCCGGCGCAGCTCCGCTTCCGGCAGCTTGCGCCACTCGGCGTAGGCGCCGATTCCGGCGTTGTTGACCAGCACCGTGGGGGTCAGACCGCGTTGACGCAATTCGCGCACCGCTTCGGCCCGGCCGGTCGCCGTGGCAAGGTCGGCGGCAATGCCCTCGAACTCCGGGGCCGGATGGCGGCAAATGGTCACCACCCGGAACCCCCGGCGCGCAAACTCGCGGGCGACCGCCAAGCCGAGCCCGCTCGAACCGCCGGTCACCACCGCCAGGCGCTGTTCCTCAGCGGACATCGACGCCGTTCGCCTTCAAATAGGCCTTGAGTTCGGGAATCCCGATCAGCTGGAAGTGGAAGACGCTGGCCGCCAGCAGGATCGAAGCCCCCGCCCGGACCGCCTCCAGAAAATGCTCCAGCTTGCCCGCCCCGCCCGAGGCGACGATCCGGGCGCGGCAGTTCTCGGCCAGCATCCGGATCACCGGCAGATCATAACCGGTGCGGGCGCCGTCGCCCGCCTTGCTGGTCGGCAGAATCACGTCAACGCCCATCGCGTCCACCTGCTTCGCCCAGTCCAGCGCGTCGACGCCGGTGGCGGTGCGGCCGCCGTCGATGTAGACCTCGTAGCCGGAGGGCAGCTCCGGATTCCGGTCCACGTCGATCGCCACCGTGACCGCCCGCGGCCCGAATTCGCGCAACAGCTCCTTGATCAGCTCCGGCCGCCGAAACGCCGCACTGCTCAGCGAGACCGCGTTGGCCCCCGCCTTGAGCACCGTCCGCGCCGACTCCAGATCGCGGATGCCGCCCCCCACCGTGAACGGCACGGTGCAGACCGCGGCCACCTGCTCCACCACCCGGACCAGCGTCGGACGATTTTCCACGGTGGCGGTGATGTCGAGCATCGCCAGTTCATCGGCCCCGGCCGCGCAGTAGGCCCGGGCGCAGGCCACCGGATCCCCGGCATCGGCAATGTCCACAAAGTGCACGCCCTTCACCACCCGGCCGTTCTGCATGTCCAGACACGGCATAATCGAAACTCTGCTCATTCGCTGCTCTCCTCCTTGCAACTCCGATTTTTCACAATTCCCGAGGTAATGTAACGCCGCCCGCGCCGGAAGTCAATCGCGCCGCTCAGAAGTCGAACGGCGGGCGCTGGGCCCGCTCCACCCGCTCGCGCAACCGTTCCAGCAGCCCGTCCAGCTCGCCCGCCGCGGCCGCCACCGGAATGATCTCGACCGGTTCGCAGGCCAGTTCCTCGCGCAACAGCTCCAGCTTTTCCGCGCTCTCCGGCAGATCCATCTTGTTGGCCACAATCACCGCGGGGCGCTGCGACAACCCTTTCATGTACAGCTCCAGCTCCTGCTGCAAATGACGGTAGTCCGCCCACGGCTCGCGACCGTCGACGCCCGCCATATCCAGCACATAGGCCAGCACGCTGGTCCGCTCGATATGCTTCAAAAACTCGTGCCCCAACCCCACGTTGGCGTGAGCTCCGTCGATCAGGCCGGGGATGTCCGCCACCATCAGCCGCCCGTAGTCCGGAAACTCCACAATGCCGACCACCGGATGCAGCGTGGTGAAGGGGTACGGCGCCACCTTGGGCCGAGCCGCCGAAATCGCCCGCAGCAGCGTCGACTTGCCGGCGTTGGGATACCCCACCAGCCCGACGTCGGCGATGGTTTTGAGTTCCAGAAAGATCTTCCGCTGCTCGCCCTCCTCCCCGGGTTCGCAGAACCGGGGCGCCTGATGGGTGCTGGTGGCGAACCGGGCATTGCCGCGGCCGCCGCGGCCGCCGTGCGCCACCACGAACTCCATGCCGTCCGCCGAGAGATCGCAGAGCTGCTCGCGGGTCTCCACATCGGTCACCACCGTCCCCACGGGGATCCGGATGACAATATCGTCGGCCTTGCGTCCATGCAGATCCTTGCCCTTGCCGTTGGGACCATTGGGTGCGGCGTAGTGGCGATTGTACATCAAATCGACCAGACTCTGCTCGCTGGTGGTGGCCTGCAGCACCACATTGCCGCCGGCGCCGCCGTCACCGCCGTCGGGACCGCCGCGCGGAATGAATTTCTCGCGCCGGAAGCTGCAGCAGCCGTTGCCGCCGCGGCCGCCGCACACGGTGATCGTCGCCTTATCCACAAACATGATTGATCCTCTCTTCCGCTGTCATTTCAACAAAAAAGCCCGGAACCAGTCCGGGCTTTTTCCGCTTGCGCGGCCGATCTCGTTGCGACGGCTCAGTTGGCCGGCAGAACGTTGACCAAACGCGCATCCTTCTTGAACTCGACCGTGCCGTCGCACAGCGCGAACAGCGTGAAGTCACGGCCCAGCCCCACGTTCTTGCCCGGGCGGAAACGGGTTCCGCGCTGCCGGACGATGATGCTGCCGGCGGTCACAAACTCGCTGCCGAAGGCCTTGATTCCAAGAAATTTCGGATTACTGTCCCGCCCGTTGCGGCTGCTCGACTGACCTTTTTTATGTGCCATTTTTCAATCCCCTATGTTAAATCTTTCCGATCTTCAAGAACTCAAGTTCCATTACAATATCATGAATCCGCAATTTTACAAGTCCGGAACCGCGCTTTTTCCGATTTTTCCGCGCCGGACGCCCGGATCTACAACTCTTTGCTGATCCGCATGGAGCAGAAGTCGGGACCGCACATCGTGCAGTACTGCGACTTGCGATGATCCACCGCATTGTTCCGCTCGCTTTCGGCGATCGCCTCGGCCCGCAGTTCGCGCGCCCGCTCGGGATCGAGCGCCAGCTCGAACTGCCGCTCCCAGTCGAACGCGCCCCGCGCCTCACTCAGTTCGTCATCGCGCTCGCGGGCGCCGGGTTTGCCCAGCCCGACGTCGGCGGCATGGGCCGCGATCCGGGCGGCGATCACCCCGGCCCGGACGTCGGCGGCGTTGGGCAGGCCCAGATGCTCCTTGGGCGTCACATAGCAGATCATCGCCGCGCCGTAATAGGCCGCCAGCGCCGCGCCGATCGCACTGGTGATGTGATCGTACCCCGGCGCGCAATCGGTCACCAGCGGGCCGAGCACATAGAACGGGGCGTCGTCGCAGAGCTCGCGCTCGGTCTTCATATTCATCTCAATCTCGTTCATCGGGATGTGACCGGGCCCCTCCACCATGGCCTGAACTCCGGCGGCGCGGCTGCGCGAAACCAGCTCGCCGAGCGTGGCCAGCTCGGCGAACTGCGCCTCGTCGCTGGCGTCGGCCAGACATCCCGGACGCATGCCGTCGCCCAGCGACAGCGTCACATCATAACGGGCGCAGATCTCCAGAATCTCGTCAAAATACTCGTAAAACGGATTTTCGCAGTTCCGCTCGCTCATGTAGCGGGCCAGAATCGCGCCGCCGCGGCTGACGATCCGCAGCTTGCGCCGCCGTGCCGCCGGAATCATCGCCCGCAGCAGCCCGGCGTGGATGGTCATGTAGTCCACCCCCTGCTCCGCCTGTTCGCGCATCACCTGCAAAATCAGCTCCGGCGTGAGCTTCTCCGCGCCCTCGCCGCGGGCCAGCACCTCGTAGATCGGAACCGTGCCCACCGGCACCGGACTGTGCTCGATGATCGCCCGCCGGATGTTCACGATATTGGCTCCAGTACTGAGATCCATCACCGTGTCGGCTCCCCAGTGCAGGGCCGATTCGAGCTTTTCCAGCTCCTGACTCGGGCAGCTCGACAACGTCGAATTCCCGATGTTGGCGTTGAGTTTGGTCCGGAGGGCGCGACCGATCCCCATCGGCACCAGCTTGCGATGCCCGATGTTGGCGGGGATCACCACCCGACCGGCGGCAACCGCGGCGCGCAGTTCCTCCGGATTCATCCGTTCCAGTTTGGCGACATGGGCGATCTGCGGGGTGATCTCCCCGGCCTGCGCCCGACTGATCTGCGTAATCTTCTGCATGAACCTTCTCACTCCAGATGGCTCAGCGCCCGGCGCCCCAGGGGGTACACGTTGAAGCCGAGTTCATAGAGCGCCGCGTGATCCAGCAGATTGCGGCCGTCGAATATGAACGCGGGCTGCGCCATCTCATCAAAAATTTTCCGGTAATCCAATTCCCGGAACTCCCGCCAGTCGGTCAGCACCGCAATGGCGTGGGCTCCGCGCGCCGCCTCGTAGGGGTCGGAACAGTATTCGACGCCTTCGGCTCCAGCCAGGTCGATCCGGGCGTTTGCCAGCGCCTGCGGGTCGTGGATGGCCAGCCGGGCGTGCTCCGCCAACAGCAGCCGGCAGATGTGAATCGCCGGCGACTCCCGGGTATCCCCGGTATCGGCCTTGAAGGCGAAGCCGAAAATCGCGATCCGCTTGTCGGCGATGGTGTTGAACATCTGGCGCACCATCTTGCCGACAAACCGGCTCTGCTGATAATCGTTGATCCGGACCACCTGCTCCCAGTAGGCCGCCACCTCGGGCAGCCCGTAGAATTCGCACAGGTAGACCAGATTCAGAATGTCCTTCTTGAAGCAGGAGCCGCCGAAGCCGACGCCCGCCTTCAGAAACTTTCCGCCGATCCGGCTGTCCAGCCCCATCGCGGCGGAGACTTCGGAGATGTTCGCATCGGTCGCCTCGCACAATGCCGAAAGGCTGTTGACCGACGACACCCGCTGCGCCAGCATCGCGTTGGCCGCCAGCTTGGACAGCTCGCTGCTCCACAAATTCGTGGTCTTGATCCGCTCGCGCGGCACCCAGTGCAAATAGATGTCCACCACGCGCTGAATCGCCGCCGCACCGGAGGGCGTCTCCATGCCGCCGATCAGCACCCGGTCCGGATTCTGCAGATCATCCACCGCGGTGCCCTCGGCCATGAACTCCGGGTTGGAGACCACCTCGAACTTCAACCCTTTGGTGTTGGAGGAGAGGATCCGCTGCATCGCCGCGGCGGTCCGCACCGGCAGGGTGCTCTTTTCAATCACGATCTTGTCGTCTTCGGAGTACTCGATGATGTCGCGCGCGGTCTTCTCCCAGAACTGGAGGTCGGCCGCCTTGCCCGCGCCCGCGCCGAAGGTCTTGGTCGGCGTATTGACACTGACGAAGATCATCCCCGCCTCTTTGATCGACCCGAAAATGTCGGTGGTGAAGAAGAGATTGCGCCCCCGCACCCGCTTGACCACCTCCTCCAGCCCCGGCTCATAGATCGGCAGCCGATCGGACTGCCACCCGGCAATCCGCGCGGCGTTGATGTCCGCCACGATCACCTTGTACTCGGGACACTTGTCGGCGATCACCGCCATCGTCGGCCCGCCGACATAGCCAGCACCGATACACAGAATCGTCTTATTCATCACTTCTCCTCCGGTAATTCCCCGATCAGCAAATGCAACGTCCGCTCCAACGCCCCGGCGTGACGGCTCACCGCCGCCTGAGCCCGCAGCCCCAGCTCCCGGCCCGCCGCCGGATCTGCCAGCAGCGAACCCAAAACCCCGGACAACTCCTCATCCCGCGCGGTCCGCACCGCCTCCGCCTCCTGCAGAATGCGCAGCAGCGGCCGGAAATTGCGCAGCTCCACGCCGGTCACCACCGGACGCGCCAGCAGCGCCGGTTCGATCAAATTGTGGCCCTCGTTCTGACCGGCAAAACTTTTGCCCATCACCACCACTTCAGCTCCGGCCATCAAGGTCAGCAGTTCACCGGTGGTATCGGCCAGCAGCACCTGCGGCCGCGCCGCCCCCTCCCCGGTACTGCGCCGGAGATACGGCAGCTCCGCTTCGTGCAACAATCGGACCACCTCCGGCCCGCGTTCGGCGTGGCGCGGCACCAGCACCAGACGCAAATCCTCAAACCGGCCTCGCAGTTTTCCGAAGACCCGGATCAGCAGCGCCTCCTCCCCCGGATGCGTACTGGCCGCCAGCAGCACCCGGCAGGGCCCCCCGAACAACGCCGGATAATCGATCGCCTTGAGCTCCGCCGGGAGCTGCTGATCGAACTTGAGATTGCCGGTGACCTCGACCCGGGCCCCGGGCGCGATGGCGTGCAGCCGTTCGGCATCGGCCGCCGACTGCGCGGCGATCCGGCTGAACTGCGCCAGCAGCACCCGGAAGAAGCACCGGGCGCGCCGGTAGCCCCGCGCCGAATGGTCGCTGAGCCGGGCGTTGACCAGCACCACCGAGCCCCCCTGTTTCCGGGTCTCGACGATCAGATTCGGCCAGATTTCGGTCTCGAAGATCACCAGCTGCACCGGCTGGATCAACGCCAGCGTCCGCCGCACCCAGGGCCGCCAGTCGATGGGCGCGAAGATCACCGCCACGCCGGGCGGCACCTGTTTGCGGGCCAGCTCCTGCCCGGTGGTGGTGCCGGTCGAAAACACGAATTTCCGCTGGGGCTGAGCCTCGCGATAACGCCGAAGCAGATTCAGCGCGACTACGGTCTCGCCCACGCTGACCGCATGGATCCAGATCGCTCCGCGGAACTCCGCCAGCTCGCGTACCCGCTCCGGCGTGAACCGTCCGAAGCGTTCGCCGAAGGTTTCGCGGTAACCGCCCCGGTGCCGATACTTCCAGATCAAGCCCGGCAGAAACAGCAGAAAGCCGAGCGGGAAGCCCAGATTGTACAGCGCCAGCACCGTCCGGAACAGCATGGGCTACTCCACCGTGACGCTCTTGGCCAGATTTCGCGGCTGATCCACTTCGCAGCCGCGCTCGACCGCCACATAATAGGCGAAGAGCTGCAGCGCCACCACCGTCGGCAGCGGGGCCGCGAACCGGGAGCAGGCCGGGATCTGGATCACGTCTCCGGCGAGGTCGCGGACGGCCGCGTCCCCGGCGGTCACCAGCGCCACCACCGGGGAGTTCCGGGCCCGGCACTCCTGAATGTTGCCCAGCATCTTGTCGCGGCCGGGAATGTTGTTGGCCAGCGCGATCACCGGATGATTCTCGTCGAGCAGCGCGATCGGCCCGTGCTTGAGCTCGGCGGCATGGTAGCCTTCGGCGTGGACGTAGCTGATCTCCTTGAGCTTGAGCGCCCCCTCCAGCGCGGTCGGATAGAGACTGCCCCGCCCGATGAAGAAGAAGTGCTCAAACCGGGCGTAACGCCGGGCGATTTTTTCAATGACCGGGGCCTGATCCAGCACCTGGCGGATGAGGTCGGGCAGCTGCTCGATCTCGTCGGCGATCCGGGCGCCGTCGGTCGAATCGAGCCGCCGGTTGCGGCCCATCAGCAGCGCCAGCAGCAGCAGCACGGTGATCTGGCTGGTGAAGGCCTTGGTCGAGGCCACGCTGATCTCCGGCCCCGCGTGCAGATAGATGCCGCGCCCCGCCTCCCGGGCGATGGTGGAGCCGACCACGTTGCAGAGCGCCGCCACCAGCGCCCCCTTGTTCCGGGCTTCGCGCACGGCCGCCAGCGTATCGGCGGTCTCGCCGGACTGACTGATCGGCAGGACCAGCGTATCGGGCTCGATAATCGGATTGCGATAGCGGAACTCGGCCGCCTGTTCGACCTCGGCAGGGATCCCGGCGATGTCCTCAAAATAGTATTCGCCGACCATTCCGGCGTGCATGCTGCTGCCGCAGCCGGCGATCACCACCCGGGAGACCGAAGCCAGCTCGCGCGGCGTCAATCCCAGTCCGCTCAACACCGCCGAATTCAGCTGGCGGTCGATCCGGCCGCGGATGGTATTGGCGATGGTCTCGGGCTGTTCATAGATCTCTTTGAGCATAAAGTGGGCGTAGTTGCCCTTTTCGGCGGCGTCGGCATCCCAGTCGATCCGGGCGACCTCGCGCTCGACCGGCACGTTTTCGACGTTGCGGACTTCGACAGAATCGGGGGTCAGCACCGCCAGATCCCCGTCGTCAAGATACATCACCTCGCGGGTGTAGGACAGCAGCGGCGCCACGTCGCTGGCGATGAAGTTCTCGCCCTTGCCGATTCCGATCACGATCGGGCTGCCCTTGCGCGCCGCCACCAGCAGCCCGGGGTGGCGACTGGAGATCACCCCCAGCCCGTAGGTCCCGTGCAGCCGCTTGACCGCCGCGGCCACGGCCTGCACCAGATCGCCCTCGTAACACTCGGAAATCAAATGGGCGATCGCCTCGCTGTCGGTTTCGGAAACAAACTTGCAGCCGCGCGAAGTCAGGTGGCTGCGCAGCTCCCGGAAGTTCTCGATAATTCCGTTGTGGACCACCGCGAAGGTTCCGCTGTTGTCCAGATGCGGATGGGCATTGATGACCGAGGGCGCCCCGTGCGTGGCCCAGCGGGTGTGGGCGATACCCGCCCCGGTGGCCGCCATGAACTCGGACTTTTTCCGGGCTGCCGCCTCCAGATTCCGGACCTTACCCAGCGCCTTGACCACCTCCACCCGTTCGGGAGTCAGCACCGCCGCACCGGCGGAATCGTAGCCCCGGTACTCCAATCGCTTCAAACCATCCAGCAGGACCCGCGCCGTGGAGCGCGGCCCGGTGTAGCCGACAATTCCGCACATGATTCACCTCGCAGCAGCAGCGGCGCACTAGGCGCCGAAATGAGTTGAAATATAGTCGGCGGCCTGCTCCAGACTGCCGAGAATTTTGGTACAGTAACGCACCATCCAGGGACTGCAGTCCCGAAACTCGAACGGCGAAAAAGCGACCACGAATTTGCCCTGATCGTGAGCGGCGTAGAACACCTCCATGCTGGTTCCGATGCTGGGCCGGTTGTAGTTGACCAGCACCAGATCGGCGTCGCGCACGTCCTGCAGATCGAACTCCACGATTTCATTGGCGCTGTCCACCTGGCGATCGACGAATTTACGCCGCATCGGATCCAGCAACGTGAATTTGCCTCCCAGCAACTGCTTGGCCTCTTCACGCCATTCGCGGGCCGCACCCTCGTGCTCGTCCATGATCGGACCGCTTAGATAGATCGTCAGTTGTTTCTTCTTTTTCGCCATCATTTTTCCTGTTTCAGATCCGGAATAATATAATGCTCCGGCGTGTTGAAATCAAGTTGCTCCGCCGGGCATTCCGGACAAAAATCAAGTGCGGCTGGATTTTTTTTGAAAGACCGGTATATTACCACTCCGGGAAAGGAGTTTTCCGCATGACAGACAACGCAAAAGACCGTGCCGCCTGGCTGCTGGGGGTGGGGCTGGATCAGCAGGATGAGCATCGCCGCATCACCCGGGGCGAGAATTTCTATCTGGTGGGCGGCTCCGAAGAAACGCATGAACGGATGACCGAGACCGCGATCAAGTTCAACGAGAAACTTTCCCGTCGCGGGAAGTCTCTGCACGAGCTCTCCGGAGATGAATTCACGGACCTGATGCGCGAAGCCTCGGAATCCTGACCTCCCGCCGGGGCGGATTCCGAAGCCCGTCCGGTCGTCAGGCGGTCAGCCCACAGGCGATGGCGCCGCCCCAGAGCGTGGCCAGAATCACCCACAGCACCACGCCGTGGATCACCGGCCGGATTCCGAGCTCCCGGATCCGGGAGAACGAGAGGTTGCTGCCGATCAGAAACAGCGTCAACAGCATCAAGTGCTTGGACAATTCCTGCAGCTGTCCGCCCAGGGTCCGGGTCGCCGGCAGCAGCGTCACTACCAGCGCCGCGATCAGAAAACCGGGGATGAACCACGGCACCCGGAGCCGGAAGCCCCGCCGTTCCGTCTCCTGCCCCCGATTCACCAGCCAGCTCAGAAACAGCGTCACCGGCACGATCCACAGCGCCCGGGCCAATTTGACCGTGGTGCCCACCTCCAGCGCCTGATCGCCGTACTGCATGGTGGCGCCGACCACCGAACTGGTGTCGTGAATCGCCAGCGCCGACCACAATCCGAATTGGGACTGATCAAAGCCCAGCAGGTGCCCCAGCGGCGGGGAGATCAGCAGCGCCACCGCGTTCAGCAGAAAGACGATCGCCGTCGCCAGCGCAATGTCGTGAGCCTTAGCCTTGAGTACCGGCGCCGCCGCCGCAATGGCGCTGCCGCCGCAGATCGAAGTGCCCACGCTGATCAACATCAAACTGTCCCGGGTCAGCTTCAGGCGCTTCCCCAGCCAGATACCCAATCCGAGCCCCAGAGAGATGCCCACAGCGGTATAGAGCACCCCGTCGGCCCCCGCCCGCAGAACCTGCGGCAGATTCATGCCGAATCCCATCCCCACAATCGCCCAGCCCAGCAGCGGCGAGACCCATTTCGAGGTCCGCTCCAGCAGCGGATTCCCGAAGCAGCCGGCGAAGATCGCCCCCACCGCCACCGCCGCCCCGGAACCGTAACGCCCGAACCCCGGCAGCAGCCAGGGGCCGACAAAGAAGAAGGCGGCCAAAATCAGATACGCCCCAATTTTCAAGTTCTTGCTCATCTCCGGTTCCTTTCTCCTGTTGGTGGTGTTTCTCAATAACTATATCACGCAAAATAAAAATTAAAAATTATTGCTGTTTATAAATTGATTACTTTTACTTATTATGCTATTGTATCCCCCGACAGGAGGCGGAGAACCATGGTGATCGATCATCGTTTGCAGATTTTTCAACTGGCGGCGCTGCGCGGGAATTTTACTCAGGCGGCGGCGGCACTGGGCATGACCCAACCCAACGTCAGCGGCCAGATCCGGCAGCTGGAGCGGGAGTTGGGGGTCAAACTCTTTCAGCGCGAAGGCCGGACGGTGGTGCTGACTCCGGCCGGGGAGACGCTGCTGGCCGCGACCGGTGAACTGCTGGCGCAGGCGGAAAACACCGTGCGGCTGGTCCGCAATGCGGCCCGGCAGCCGCGGTTGCTGCGGCTGGGCGCCACCATGACCGCCGGGAATTATGTGCTGCCGCAGCTGGCGGCGCGGCGGATGCAGCGTCGCAGCAATCTGCGTTTTACTCTCCAAGTCGGCAATACTGAAGAGATCTCCGACCGTTTGCGCAAACGCTGGCTCGATCTGGCGCTGGTGGAGGGGCCGTTTGATTCGCGTTATTTTCTGGCTCGTCCGCTGCTGCGCGATGAACTGCTGGTGGCCGGGGCTCCGAGCCAGCCGCTGCTGCGGCGCGGCACTCCGGTCGCGCTGGCCGAACTGCTGCGGGGACCCGCCCCGCTGCTGTTGCGCGAAACCGGGTCCGGCACCCGGTTTCACTTTGACGAATTCGTCCGCCGGCTGGCGCCGGGCGTGACCGGAGCGGAGCGGCTGGAGCTCAACAGTCCGGAGGCGATCAAGGGGATGTTGCGGACCGGGTTCGGGTTGACGGTGATCTCGGAGCTGGCGATTCGCGACGAACTTGCCGCCGGGACTCTGGCGGCCGTCCGGTTTAAGGAGGGCCCGCTGCTCCGGGAGATGAACTTCATTTACCTGCCCGAAGGTCCGCTGGACAGCTGCGAGGAGTTTATCGCCGGTTGTTGCGCCGCCATCAACAACCGGGGTGCGAATGAACTCAGAATCGGGAACGGAGGAACCGGATCGCCTCCGGCAACTGCCGGAAATCGTAGATGATGTAGTCGGGTTCCGCACCCATGGGGCGCTGTTCGCCCTGATTGGACTTGAAAAACACGGTCCGGATCCCGAGCTCCCGGGCGCCGTAGACGTCGCGGAACATATCGTTCCCCACGAACAGCACCTCCTCCGGAGAGAGCTTCAGCTTTTTCAGCGCCCGCTCAAAGATCCGGGGATCGGGCTTCCGGAAGCCGAGATCGCTGGAGATGATCACCGGCTCGAAGTAGTCGGCCAGTCCGACCGCCCGGAGTTCGGGCAACGCCCAGCAGGCTTGCCCGTCGGAGACCGCCGCCAGCAAATAGGTCTTGCGCAGCTCGTCGAGGACCTCGGTCACGCCGGGGTAGAGCCGCAGCCGGAACCGGGAGGCGGCCCGGAAGGCCTCGGCCAGAAAGAGCGGCAGCTGCTCGCGTCTCCGCTTGGGAAGTTTGCGGGTAACATCGCTGCCGCACTCCTCGAGCAGTTGCCGGAACAAAGCGATCACGTCAAACTCGGGATAGGTCTCGGCGCTGGCCCGGCGCTGGCCCTTGTTGAGTTCGAAATAGAGTTTCCGGAGCGTCTCCGGCGGCAGCGAGATTCCCTGATACTCCAGAAGATTGGTCATCATCCGGTAGAGCTCATCGCACCCCTCATCCGTCAGAATGTCGATCACCGTGCCGTTGAGATCGAACAGCAATCCTCGTAACTTCATACCCACCCCCGGAAACAACATTTCGCTTCCTGAACCAGACGCCGCCGATACTCCCAGTTCAACCAGCCGTTCCGGGCATTCCGCAGCAGGGTGAGCCCCAAATAGAAGGGGACCCGCCGGGTGGTTGCCGCAAACGCCCGGTCCCGATCCGGGAAGTGGCAGGCGTACTCCCAGAGAAAGTGTCCGATGAAGGGTTCCGCGGCGTACTTGTTTCCGGTCTCCATCAGGAAGAAGTGCTGCAGCTCCCCGGCGATGCGTCCGGTATCGAACACCCGGTCGGCCCGTTTAACCCGCTCCAGATCAAAAGAGATGACCCACAAACCGTCGCCGAACAGAAAATTCTCGGGCGTGGCGTCGCCGTGCACCAGCACCGGACAATCCTCCCACATCCGGCT
Organism: uncultured bacterium; assembly: GCA_949297015.1. Taxonomy (GTDB): domain Bacteria; phylum Verrucomicrobiota; class Lentisphaeria; order Victivallales; family Victivallaceae; genus CASFRF01. Next base: position 1,562 of record CASFRF010000079.1, on the reverse strand, counting down.
TTGTTCACGCCAGCGGTCACGGTAAAAGCGGAGCTCTCCGGCTTCGCCGTCATCGAGGCAATGCTGTTCCCGGAGCCGATTCAGCAGATTGTCAAAGTAGGCGCAAGCCTCGCCGAAATCGACCCGCCGGTTACCGCAGGCGGTCCGGTTGTGGAAGGTGGCCAGGAAATAGGCCAGCGCGGTCAATTTGGCGAAGAGCAGCCCCGGATTCCGTTCCCGGATGGCGCGCAGAATGATCCGGCTCAGGGGTTCGCCGTCACAGCACTCGACCACCAGCAGCTCATTGAGCCAGTCGTTCCGGCCCAGCGGCCGGGCGATGTAGTGGGGCCAGCCGGTGAAACCGTGCTGCCGCATCAACTCCAGATGGTAGTATTCCCGCCCGAGCCGACGGGCCGCGACGGCGGGATCGCGCTGACGCTCGGAGAGGAAAAATTTGCCGATGGCCCGACTTCCGGTCCGGCGTTCCTCGTACAGATAGACCGCATTGGAGCCGTTCAGCTGGAACACCCGGTACTCCGGATGCTCCAAGAATCCTCCGAGCTGCGGCTGAATCTCATACTTGAGATACGAATAAAGCGGGTCGCGCTCCGGCAACCGGCCGAGATACTTCTTCCACATACCGTCTCCGCACCTTTCCGGCTCCTGCGGTTAAAGCGGCGTCTGACCAACCGGAGCACATGATAATGTAACCTGTCCCCAATCAAATTGCAATCCGCTTCCCGGAGAAACCGCGGCCGCCGCCCGGATTCCGCGCGGGGTCGGGACAACCGGCGGCTTGACATTTTTACCAATCCATACTATTTTCCCGCAAACCAGAGGAGGGTCGGCGATGAAACCGGTCAAAGTGGTCGTCAACGATCTGATGCAGCAGAACTACGTCTACTGGCGTACGGAGCCGCCGGGGCGGAATTTTCATCCGGACTTTCATCCGGAGCTCACGCCGCCGGAACTGCTGGAACTCGGCGTCTTCGGCGGAAAGTATCTCACCGACTGCCGCGGGGAGTTTCCCGAGGCCTGGTTTGCCCGGGCCCGGCTCTGCCATGAGTTTCACGATCCGGAGCTCAACTGTTTCGGCGTCAACGCCTCGCAACCGCTTTCCGTCTGGCGGGCCAGGGGCTGGATTCATCCGGACGATCCCCGGGGCTGGTTTCAGTGGTACTGCCGCTACTTTCTGGGGCGTCGGGGGCCGGATGACGAACGGCAGATTCGCCGCCACCGGGGCATGATCCGCCATCTGGCGCAGCTGCGCCGGGCCGCCGCCGTCGAGGGCCCCTTCTGCCGCCCGGTCCAGCGTCAGGCCCTGCTGCACTGGGCCTACGACAGCCGGAAAATCTGAATTTTCCAGCTCCTCTTCCGGCGGCTTATCCGGTCGCCGTTTCGGTTCCGGGGGGGGGCCCGCCCCCGGGTGCCCGGTCGGGCCGCGCCCCGGAGCGGGGGCAAAAAAAACCTCCTGACGAGTGCGAAACGTCAGGAGGTAAGAAAATTTCCGGCACCGTGCTACTCTCCCACAGTCAAATTTGCAGTACCATCGCCGCTGGAGTCCTTAACTACCGTGTTCGGGA